>NZ_JAILZV010000062.1 GCF_023512315.1 Anoxybacillus sp. | reverse complement strand
TTGTCGAAAAATATTTTTTTGGCACCCCTAAGATGCCAAGAAACCTTGATATATCAACATTTCTAGAGGGAGGAGATGGCAGTGCGCCTAATGAAGTGTATGGGTTTTATGTAAACTGGGATGAAAATAGCACGACTTCGTTAAAAGAGCATATTCGTTCATTAACGGTATTAGTGCCGGAATGGTACCATGTGAACACAGATTTCACGATTGTTAGCGAGATTAAACCTGATATTATGGAATTGGCAAAGGAAAATCATGTAAAAATCATGCCGTTAATTAACAATTTTACCCAAAAAGATGTTGGACCAGACGGCACTACTATCGATCGGTTGTTGCATGCCCCTGTGGATAAACAAAAGCAATTTATTGATGATTTAGAAAAACAAATAGAGGCAAACCAATTCGCAGGTATTAATATCGACTTTGAATCGATCCCTAAAAAAGACCGAGAGGCGTTAACGAATTTTATGCAAGAGCTTGTTCATGTGTTTCATCAACACCATTTGCTCGTAACACAAGATGTGCCGGCGGATGATCGTGCCTTTGATTATCGCGCATTATCCAAAGAAGTAGATCGATTAATGGTCATGATGTATGACGAACATTATGCAGGGGGAGAGCCAGGGCCGATTGCTTCCGCTGACTGGGTTCAACATACGCTCGATCATTTACCGATCCCTGCAGAAAAGCTCATTGTTTCTCTCGGAAACTATGGGTATGATTGGACGATAGGTGCCAAAGCTCCAGCTACGTCCTTAACTTTTTCAGATATTATGGAGATGGCGCATGATTCTAATTTAAAAATTAAATGGGATAAACTAAGCGGGAACCCGTATGTTCAATATGAAGATGGAGAGGACAAGCATATCGTTTGGTTTTTAGATAGTGTAACTTTCTATAACGGAATGAAAATGGCGTTCGAGAATGGAACGAAAGGATTTGCAATCTGGAGATTAGGCTCAGAAGATCCGACGGTGTGGGATCTGTTAAAGGACTGTGGAAAGATACAAAGCCATATCAGCCTGTTGCATAAAATTCCTAGCACCGACCGAGTCAACTATTCTGGACAAGGAGAAATTTTAAGAATTACAAACGTCGGTCGAAATGGTTCAAGAGGATTTCAAGTAGATAAAGACGGGTACCTTACCGATGAAGTGTATCAGTCTTTTCCATCATCGTACGAAGTTCAACGATACGGACAGCCGAAAGGAAAACAAGTAGTCTTAACGTTTGATGACGGGCCAGATCCTAAATATACGCCAGAAATTCTCGACATCTTAAAACAATTTGATGTAAAAGCGGACTTTTTTATCGTCGGAGAAAATGCGGAGGAGTACCCTGATATTATTAAAAGAATGTATAGCGAAGGGCATGAGGTAGGCAATCATACGTTTACGCATCCGAACATTGCCTATACGTCCCCGTTGCGTACAAAGTTAGAACTAAACACGACCCAGCGGCTTATTCAAGAAATCACTGGCCATTCTACCGTTTTGTTTCGACCACCATATGAAGCGGATGCGGAGCCTTATTTAGCGAGTGAAATATTACCGATTTTGCGGGCGCAAAAGATGAATTATATTATGGTTGGAGAAAAAGTGGACCCAGAAGACTGGACGCAGCCAGCAACAAACGAACTAGTAAAGCGTGTGCTTACGCCTATATATAACGGGGAAGGAAACGTGATTCTTCTTCATGATGCGGGAGGCGATCGTACGCATACGGTAGAAGCGTTGCCGATGATTATTAAAGATTTGAAAGAGCATGGGTATCGCTTTGTCACCATTTCTGAGCTATTAGGGAAAAAACGTGAGGATGTAATGCCAAGTGTTTATTCCTATGATGCGTCGTGGCTGCCGTATGACCGAGCGGTTTTTTCGGGAATGGAATATTTTACAAAAATATTAACAACAATTTTTTACGTGACGATTGGACTAGGAATTTTCCGTTTCTTATTTTTAATGTACTTTTCGTTTAAGCAAAAAAGAAGGGATACATCTCGTTCTATCACGGATTACCAGCCTTTCGTAAGTGTTGTCATAGCGGCCTATAATGAAGAAAAGGTCATTGGTAAAGCGATTCGCTCGATTTTGGCCAGTGACTATCCAGAGTTGGAAGTGATTGTTGTAGATGATGGCTCACGGGACAGTACGGCAAAAGTCGTTCAAGAAATCAGTAATGAGCACCCGAACGTTCGCTTAATCCAGAAAGAAAATGGCGGGAAATCGTCCGCGGTGAATCGAGGGTTCCAAGAAGCGCGCGGGGATATCGTTGTTTCGTTAGATGCGGATACGATTCTTGCATCTAATACAATTTCTTTAATGGTTCGCCATTTTGCAGATCCTCATGTCGCGGCTGTGTCGGGGAATGTGAAAGTAGGAAACCGACGAAATGTATTAACTACATGGCAACATATTGAATATATTACCGGCTTTAATTTAGAGCGGAGAGCGTTCGATGAGTTGAACTGTATTACAGTTGTGCCAGGCGCCATTGGAGCATGGCGAAAACAGCTCGTGAAAGAAGCGGGGTATTTAAGTGAAGACACACTAGCAGAGGACACAGATCTTACTTTAACGCTTTTGCGTCAAGGGTATCGGATTGTTTATGAAGATAAAGCGTATGGCTATACCGAATCGCCAGAAGATGTCAAAAGTCTCATTAAACAGCGATACCGCTGGTCATACGGTACGTTACAGTGCTTATGGAAACATCGAAAAGCGCTGTTTAATGTAAAGCATAAATCCTTAGGATTTATTGCTTTGCCAAATATGTGGATATTCCAGTTTTTTTCGCAATCCGTTTCCCCGTTTGCCGATATATTAATGGTGATTGGATTGTTTAGTAGCCATCCGTTAAAAGTGTTAGGATTTTATCTTTTATTCTTTGTCATTGACATGCTTGCATCGCTCTTTGCTTTTTGGTTGGAAAGAGAAAATCCGAAACCATTGCTTTGGTTAATTGTGCAACGGTTTGCTTATCGCCAGTTAATGACTTACGTTGTTATTAAATCTATACTTTCTGCCATTCAAGGAATAGAGGTAGGATGGAACAAGCTAAAACGACTCGGTAGTGTCGCGCAATCGCTTGGACAAAACCAATAAAAACTAGCTTGGATGGTTCTATTCTTAGCTTTTCTGCCGGAATCGGCAGAAAAGCTTTTGTTTAGCCATACTAAACGGAAAATGTTAAAGCTCCAAAGTGCACCTATATAACTCTTTAAAAGATTGTTGCTAGAAAATAATAATAAAGATGCACTTGTATCAATGAATTTCTCCTATCATACTTTGCGGGGAGAGAGGTTTTATTATCCTTATTTCGTCTCCACCGCACCATCCCACTTGCTCATTCCACCGGTCATGTTGTAAATATCGGAAAACCCTTCGTTTGCTAGTATTTCGCTTGCTTGTGTGGAACGGTTGCCGGAATGGCAGACGATTAAATACGCTTGGTTTTTATCGAGTTCGCCGAGCCGGTCTTGCAGCTGCTGGAGCGGGAGCAGTTTCGCGTTTGGGATATGCCCAGAAGCGAACTCTTCTTCGGTGCGAACGTCAATTACTGTCACTTCTTTTTTTTCAATCATTTTTTTTGCTTCTGCTACAGACACGTTCGTATACCCTGTATTTGCAGAACAGCTAGCGAGCAGTAGTCCTGTGAAAAATAAAAAAACAGTCCACCATTTCATGTTTCTTCGGGATCTCCTTCCTGTTGAAATATACCCATATATGTATTTTAAACAAGATCATCTTCCGATTCAAGTAGCTCGATAATGTTTCATTTTGCTTCAATTGAGTAGTTTTGCACTTCCTGTTAGTTGGTTGTCAAAAAATCGACAAAACGCTTTCACAAACTTCACACGATTGTTTGGTATCGTTAGCACGAGAAGGTGGTGAGGGAGATGAGAACGTTAGGATGGGTGCTGCTTTTCGCGCTTGTTTTTCCGTTATCGGTACGCGCAGAAGGGGTGCAAGCTACCATTGACAAAGCGCCTGCTTACGGGATAGTGAAACTTGCAAGCGGCGTATATGACGAATCGCTTCGCTTGGCGAAACCGCTTACGTTAGAGGGAGTTGGGAAAGTGACGATACGCTCGTGTCGTTCGCCGGTTGTGACCATCTCTAGCCATCATGTTGTGTTGCGGAATGTGACGATCGAGCAGTGCGACAATGCTAGTGATCGTGCAGCGCTTTATGTCACAGGGCATGATCATACGATGGAACGTGTGCATATATTCGCCACCGAGCGTGGCATTCAGCTTGACAAGGCGCACCGGACAACAATTGTTCATTGTGTCATTCAAGGAAAGAAAAACGGCAACGGCATTGACTTATGGGAATCATCGCAAAACAATATCCAAGACACAACGATTCGTCATGTAAAAGACGGGATTTACATGGAAAATAGCCACGAAAATATACTAAGCGAAAACAACATTCGCGATGCGCGCTACGGCATTCACGTGATGTTTTCAAACGGGATTGTATTAAGAAAAAACGTGTCGGAAAAAAATATCGCGGGTGCGATGGTGATGGGGACGAAACGGACGACGATTGAACAAAATTTGTTTCGCGAAAATAACCGCAACGTTCATTCCCAAGGGCTTCTTTTGTACGATGCGACAGAAACGGTGGTGAGAGGAAACGAAATCGTTGCGAATCGTGTCGGCATGTATGTCGAAAACGCCCGTTATAACGAACTGCTAGAAAACGATATTCGCCGCAATTTTATCGGAATGCAGTGGAATGCGTCAACGAAAAATCGCGTAGCGGACAATTCGTTTGTCGGCAACGTTCACGATGCGCAAGCTATTCATAGCACTAATAATACGATCATCCATAACTATTGGGACGCCGCGCTGAAACTCGATGTCACAGGCAAAGGGTTTAGCGCCATCCCGTATCGCGCTGACCCATTTTTCTTAGCGCTTACGACCAATGTGCCGGAATACCAGTTATTTTTCCAAGCGCCAAGCATGATTGTTTTGCAAAAACTGTTGCGCAGCCCAGATAAAGAAGTGCTCATCGACCAAGCACCGCGGATGAAAGAATTTGTCTTAGAGAAAAAACACGCCCAACCGACAAGCCCATTGTATATGATGAGCGTGGCGATGGCAGTAGGAAGTATTAGTTTATTAATGTTAGGGAGGAAACGATAGTGAAAAGAAAAGCAGTTTTCGCCATTTTAGCAGCCGTTATTTTCGTCATCGCTGGTTGTAGCCAAAAAGCAAAGCCGGTAGCGATTGATGAAAAAAATGACAAATGCGACACGTGCCATATGGCGGTCGGAAATGACCAATTTGCGACAGAACTCATTTTAGAAAATGGTAAAGTGCTCAAGTTTGACGACATTGGCTGTATGTATAAATGGATGCACGAACATAAAAAAGAGGCAATCACCGCAACGTTTGTTCGTGATTATAAAACGAGCGATTGGATAGAAGCAGACAAGGCAACCTATGTGTATGACAAAAACATTCGCACGCCAATGGCGTACAACGTCATTTCGTTTCAAGACGAAAAAGAGGCGAAGCAATTTATCGAAAAAAATGGCGGCACGCTTCTTACACATGATCAACTAGCTGACCATACGTGGGAACGAAATAAAGAGATGATGATGAAAATGAAAAGCGGAAAGATGAAGATGGATGAGCATAGCGACGATATGGGCAACTGAGCGCCAGTTGTCCTTTTTTCTATCGGGAGGGGATATGATGCGAAGTATCGCACGAATGGAATGGCGGCTTATGATGCGGCAATATTCCTCGTATTCGTTCGTTATATTATGGACTGTGGTGCTGTCGCTACTGTTTTTCATCGCGCGGAATAATACCGATTTTGCTGGTTATACGAACGTGACAGGGACGATTGCGAATATGATGCTATATTTATTGCCGCTGTTTATGTTAATCGCCGGTTCGTTTGCGATTGCTGGGGAGATGGAGAGTGGACAGTGGCGGCTGTTACGGACGTATCCGCTTCCGCCAGCAACGTATGTAGCCGGAAAATGGCTCGGGCAATGGCTTGGGCAGGTGATTTTGTTTACGTTTAGTTTTAGCATTAGTTTGGTGCTTAGCTTATGGAGCGGCACGGTGTTGCCGCTGAAATGGGTGGTGGCACTATATAGTTTTTCGCTATTGTTAATCGCTTTTTTTCTTATGCTCGGCTTGGCGGTTGGCTCGTTCGTTTCGACAAGGTGGCAGGCGTTGACCGTATCGGTTGGCATTTGGTTTTTATTTATTATGATTTGGCCAACGATGTTAATTGCTGTGCTAAACGTTGTACCATATCCCTTCATTGCCCCGTTATTACAAGGCTTGACGCTTCTTAATCCAGCGGAAGTATTGCGGGTGGCATTTGTCGTACAGCTAGGTGGTAGCGCTGTTTTCGGGCAAGCGTATGACCATTTGCTTTGGCTATGGCAGAAGCGGTTCGGTTTAATCTTAATGACGTATGCGGTTATGTATGGATGCATCTTATGGATGATGGCGGCACGGAAGTTAGCGAGGAGGAAAGTGAGATGACAGCGCTTGATGTAGCAGGGGTGGCGAAAACATATAAGACGAAATATGCGCTCATGCCGGTGTCGCTTCAAGCAACTAGCGGAGAGTGCGTTGTATTATGCGGAGGAAACGGAGCGGGAAAAAGCACGTTGCTTCATATTTTAGCAGGGGTGCTTGCCCCGACGGCTGGTACGGTGGCGCTTCATGGCGTGTCGCTACAAAAAAACCGTGAAGCATACATTTCGCAAATCGGGTATATGCCAGATGATTTCCACGCGCCACCAATGATGACTGTGCAAGAATTTTTGTCTTTTTATGCGTCTTTACGGTACGTGTCTTCAGAAAAAATAGAAAAAACGCTTCATGACATCGGGCTGGAAAAGCAAAAAAAAGAATGGATCAAGCATTTATCGAAAGGGATGCGGCAGCGCTTATTATTCGGGCAAGCGTTACTAGGAGAGCCGAAACTATTGCTTCTTGATGAGCCGACGAACGGCCTCGATCCGTTTTGGGTCGATCGGTTTGTCGATATTCTGAAAGAGAGGAAGAAAAACGGGACGATTATCGTTTTCTCGACGCATATGATGGACGTAGCGGCGGAAGTAGGCGACCGCGTGCTGTTTATGAAAAACGGCGAAATCGTCAAACAAATCGAACCAGCGGACTCTCACCGGAAAGAAGAAACCGTATTACAGCTGTTAAAATTGCACCGGCAGCTATAACAAAATTCCCCACCCAATGTTCGGATGGGGAATCGTTGTTTTTTATATGGAAATGATATGATATAGACAAAGAAGTAAAGTTTCTTTGAAGTATTTTTTTCAAAAGGAGGGAATACTATGGTACTACAACATGTTGTAGAGGAGCGAGTACCGATGGACAACGTCCCTGATCGCAAGAAAAAATTCGTAAGACGTATATCTGTATCTAGTAAAAAACAAATTACGATACCAAAGGACTTTTATGATGCGCTAGGCATTGGCGATGAAGTGTTAATCGAGTTGGCCGATAATAAACTCATTATTCGCCCGATACGTGAAGATCATGTTGATTTTTCCGATCTTATTTTAAAAGATTTAATTAACGAAGGGTATACAGGCGAAGAATTGTACGAATCGTTTAAATATCGTAAATCTCAACTATCCCATGCGTTAGAAAAGATGATTTCCGAGGAAAGACCGAAGGCGAAAACGTATACGTTGGAAACGTTAAAGGAGCTATTCCACGAGGATGATGAATAATCGCTTAACTATCCTTCCGAAAGCGGAAAAAGCGATTAAGAAACTAACAAAGCATCATAAAGAATTGCAAGAGAAGTTTTATACCGCTTTTCAGGAAATTCTTTTCCATCCGTTAGAGGCAGGGAAGAGAAAGACAGGGGACTTAGCGGGAGTGTACGGGTACGATATTTATCATCGAGGGATAAACTACGAAATTGCGTATATCATTGAATACGATGAGAATGGCAATGTCATTGTCGTTATTTTAGCCGGAACGCGGGAAAATTTCTATGATGAACGTAAACGTTATATGAGAACGAGCAAAACAAAGCCTCGTAAATAAACGCTCTTGCCTAAAAGCGTCTGGAGATTTTGGTTAAGCGGCGTGAAAATGAAATCCCCCATCCAATTCTTTCGCTAGAGCGGATGGGGGATTTATACGTTGACATCCGTTTGGTTCATCGTGCGCCTCCTTGCAGCATATGCTCGACTTGCTCGATCGTTAACGTGCGAATAAACTCAATAAGGTCAATCGCTTGAATGCCAAACTCCTTACATTTTTCTAAATACCGCTGATACGCTTGTGTATACATTTCCATCCTTATCGGCTCCTTCCATAAAAATGTTGTTATGTGTATTGTAATATAACAGATTATAAAAATCAATATCTGTTATATAATTATTTTTATCATTTCGTTTGCTAGTTGTCATGTAGGATACAATAAGATTAATAACAAAAATTCGGAAATCACCTACTTTTTGCAGGAGCATGGCGGACAAAAGAACGTACCGCAAAGGGGAAGGGACTATGACTTCTTGAACGATTATGATAAAATATAAACGGTTTCGTTCATATAGGCGATGGAGTTCGCCGCAATTGCCGGAAGGCTGATGACTCCTACCAGTTGACACTGGTAGGGGTTTATTCATTTTAAGGAAAATTAAGGAGGGAAAGGAATTGGTTTACGTTGTTGTAGGCATTGCTGGTATGTTAGGGGCACTGCTTCGCTATTATGTCGGGGTGTTGTTGCCGACCGCATCGTTTTTTGGCTTTCCGCTTGGGACGTTAGTCGTTAACTTTGTCGGTTCGTTTTTGCTTGGCTGGTTTGCGACATGGTCGGCGCGTCCATCGTTTCCCCTTTGGCTGAAAACAGGAATTGCGACTGGTTTGATCGGTTCATTTACGACGTTTTCGACGTTTAGCGTCGATTTTTTGCAACTTGTGCAACACCATGCGTGGAAAATGGCATTTCTCTATGTTTTTCTTAGTATGTTTGGTGGGTTGCTTTGTTCATGGAGCGGTTTTCGAGTCGCGAAACAGACGACACGAAAGGAGGCTTTATAATGTCTGTACTATTTGTTATTAGCGGTGGTTTCCTCGGGGCGATTTGCCGTTTTGCCGTTAGCCAATGGTTTATTCCGCGCGCCAAATCGTTTCCGGTCGGCACGTTGCTTGTCAACTGGCTCGGGTCGTTTTTGTTAGGCTTGTTAGTTGGGAGCGCCCCCGCGGAAAGTTGGCGGCTTTTCGTTGGGACGGGCTTTATGGGGGCGTTTACGACGTTTTCGACGTTTAAATGGGAGAACGTGCAAATGATTGTTCGCGGCGAAACGAAAAGCGCTATTGTCTATTTAGCGCTGACGTATTGCTTCGGCATATCGTTTGCGTTTGTTGGTTATTGGCTTGGCTCACAAGTTTAAATCGCGATAGTCAGGGTGAAGCTTTAATAGCTCGGAAACGGTGACGAACGTATAGCCTTTTTCTTTTAAAACCGGCAAAATTTCTTTTAGCGCTTGAACGGTTTGTTTGCGGCTTCCGCTTCCATGGTCGTGAAATAAAATAATTTGCCCTGGTTGAATATGCTGAACGACGCGGCGGACGATTTTTTGCGTCCCAGGGTTTTGCCAGTCGTACGTATCTTGCTCTCGCGACCACATGACGACCGTGTATCCTTCGTTTGTTGCGGCCTTCATTACGCGTTGGTTGAAGTAACCGAGCGGCGGACGAAAGAGCACGGGGCGTTTTTTCGTTAGTTCGTATAAAATCGCTTCGGTTTTTTTGATTTCGTTCGTAATCGTTTCCGTTGATTTGCCGCGGAAATCGAGATGTTTATATGTATGGTTCGCTAGTTCATGTCCTTCTTTTATTTGCCGTTGGATAATGTCAGGATAGTTTTCCGCACGAAAGCCAACGACAAAAAATGTTGCTTTGGCATGATGTTCTTTTAAGATGTCTAAAATTTGCGGCGTATATAGGACATCAGGTCCGTCGTCAAACGTAAGCGCGACGACTTTTTTCGTTGTCGGGACGTCCCAGACGATTTCGTTTATTTTGTTCGTTTCGTTAGCCGAAAAAACGGAGCTAATGACGATGGATAATGATAAAAAGAAAAGCAGCATATATACTATCCTTTCGTAATGTATTCATGCATAGCATGCCAAAAAATCGGGAACAAAATTCACTGTTTTTCGTTTTTTAGCCGTCAAAAAATAGTATAATGGAGAAAAGCGGTTTATTTTTTGTAGGGAGAGAATAGTGTGAAAAAAGCAGCGGCAGCTATCTGTCTTTTTATTTTTATGGTAGGAGCGGTTCGTTCTGAAGCGGTGTCTCGTCCTATGATTCAGGCGACATGGCTTTGGAATCCGTGGCTGCTTGTGCAGCAACAAGCCATCGTCCTTGCTTTTCTTGAGCAAAAACAACGAACCGACCTTTATTTGCAAGTCGATGAAGAAGTGCCAGCGGACGTGTATCGCGCGTTTATTCGGGACGCGACGGCGAAAGGCATTCACGTCTATGCGTTAGATGGTGCGCCAAACTGGATAGAACATCCCGAGGAGCTTGCTCGTTTTTTTCGCTTCGTAGCTGATTACAACGGAAGTGTAAGCGAAGAAGAGAAGTTTTCCGGCGTTCATTTAGACATCGAACCGTATTTGCATGCTCATTGGACAAAACAGCAACCAACGGCGATTGCGGCATATCAAGCGCTCCTTTTACAGGCGAAAGAGCAAGCAGCTTCTTTATCGTTGCCATTAGAAGTGGACGTGCCGTTTTGGTATGATGACGTGTTTTATCATAATGCATATGGGCAAGGGCGCTTAGCAGATTGGGTGATTGCCCAAACCGACCGTGTGACCGTTATGGCGTATCGCGACACCGCAGCGGCAATTATCGATGTCGTAAAACACGAGATGAACATCGCAAAGCAATACGGGAAACAAGTCGTCATTGGTGTCGAAACAGCACCGACGACAGAAGGCGACAACGTCTCTTTTTTTGACGAAGGGGAAGCGTATATGATTAAGGAACTTGCGGCTGTCCAAGCCCACTACCACCGCACCCCTAGCTTCGCCGGCATCGCTGTTCATCATGTAGAAGCGTGGGGGAAGATGAAAAATTGAAAAGGTTTTCACGATTGGCATTGAATATGCGTTTTTGGATATGCTATGCTTTTTATAGTGAGCGTTTCTTTCCCCATCTCGTTTTGTAAGGAAAGAGGTGCTCTTTTTCTGTGAATTTACTGTAAAAGCAAGGAGGAAGGGTATGCCCACGATTAAAGATGTGGCGCGATTAGCGGGTGTTACAGTAACAACGGTATCCCGTGTATTAAATAATCGCGGATATATTAGCGATGCAACCCGCCAAAAAGTATATCAGGCAATGGAAGAATTAAACTATCAGCCAAATGAAATCGCAAGGTCTTTGCATCGCCGACAATCAAAGTTAATAGGACTCATTATCCCAACCGTATCTCATCCGTTTTTCGGGGAGTTAGCAGGTTTTATTGAATATTACGCTCATTTAATCGGGTATAAAGTGTTAATTTGCAATTCGCTGTTAGATCGAAAAAAAGAAAAAGAGTATATCGAGATGCTCAAAAGCAATCGCGTAGACGGCATTATTATGGGGAGCCACACGCTAGAAGTGGAAGAGTACATGAACGTAAATTATCCAATCGTCACATTTGATCGGCGCATTAGCGAAGAAATTCCTTATATTTCTTCTGATAACTACGGTGGGGGGAAGTTGGCCACCAATTTGCTTATTCAAAAAGGATGCAAAAAAATTGCCCATATAAGCGGAAATTTACAGCTCCAATTGCTTGCTAATCAACGCTCACAAGCATTTATCGAATTAAGCAAAGAACATGGGGTTGAATCGGTGATTGTGGAGACAGAATTGAACGTTTTCGACATCACTCAATATGAAACGATGATTCGAAATTTGTTAGAAAAACACCCTGATATCGATGGTGTTTTTGCGAGTAGTGATGTCATGGCAGCATATGTTATTCAAATATGTTACTTATTAAATAAACGAATTCCTGAGCATATTAAAATTGTTGGTTACGATGATATTAAGCTCGCGTCGTTATTTGTCCCACCGCTAACGACTATTCGCCAACCGATTGAAGAGATGGCAAAATGTGCGGTGGAGTTGATTGTGAAACAAGTAAACGAAGAGCCGTTTGAACGCGAAAATGTCTTTCCAGTGCAGTTGATGGAACGGTTGACGACGTGATGATGTAAGGAAGGTGTTGAAAGCGATAAACGTTTCAACACCTTTTTTTGATGATATGTCAATCGTTTAACATTTTTTATGTCAAACGATTGACATATTGAAATCGCTTTAATATAATCACGGTAGAAGTACAAATATTTCTAAAAAGAGGGGGAGCTAATTTGCGAAAACTTAAAATGATGTCCGCTGCAGTACTATCTTTATCTTTATTGTTATCAGGTTGTGGGAATTCTACAAAGGAAGGCCAATCATCAGACGGGAAGAAAACGGCTAGCTCCGAAGTGAAAATTACCCTTCTCAACTCGAAAGGGGAAATTCAAGCACAATTGGAAGAAGCAGCAAAAGAATTTAGCAAAGAAAATCCTGGAACGACATTAGAAGTCATCCCAGCAGCTGCAGGACAATCCCCGTTTGAGAAAGTTTCCTCTATGTATGCAGCAGGGAACGCTCCAACGATTTCGATGGTAGACCCTGGGGATGTGAAAAAATTCGCCGATAAGGCGCTTGATTTATCAAACGAAAAATGGGTGAAAGACGCTATTGACGGTAGTTTAGATGATGCGAAGACAGAAGATGGAAAGATTCTTGCCTTCCCGTTTGCGGTTGAAGGATACGGTTTAATTTATAACAAAGCCGTTCTTGATAAAGCAGTAGGCGGAAATTTCGACCCTGCTTCGATTAAAACGAGAAAAGACTTAGCAGAACTAATCAAAAAAATTCAAAAAACAGGAGTAGCTTCCAACTTGCAATCGCCAATGGATTGGTCGTTAGGGGCTCATTATTTAACAATTGGTTATAGCGTACAATCAAATAAGTTTGAAGAAGTGGAAGCGTTTTTAACAAACCTTAAAGAAGGAAAAGAAGATTTGACGAAAAACGAAAAATTAAACGGGCTATTAGATACGTTTGATTTATTAAAAGAAAATAACGTTAATAAAAAAGACCCGATGTCAGGAACGTATGAGCAAGGACCAGAGTTGTTAGGAAAAGGGAAAGTCGGTCTTTGGTTTATGGGGAACTGGGCATGGCCGCAAATTAAAGGGTTTGATACAACAAACGGCAACTACGGTTTCTTGCCAGTGCCAATTAGTGATAATCCAGATGACTACGGCAACTCACAAATCTCTGTTGGTGTGACGAAGCGTTTGATCATTGACAAAGAGCAAAACTCTCCTGAACAACAGGCGGCAGCGAAAAAGTTTTTAGAGTGGCTAGTATATAATGAAAAAGGGCAAGACTTTTTAGTCAATAAGGCGAACATCATCCCAGCGTTCAAAAATATTACATTAGAGCCGCAAGATCCATTAGCAAAATCGATTAAAGCATATATGAACAATAATAAAACGCTTCGATCCATGGTGACACTTCCACCTGACCATTGGTCTCAAGTTGGTGCGTTTATGCAGCAATATTTAGACAATAAAATCGATCGAAAACAATTGTTGAAACAAATTGAAGGTTACTGGAAATCACAACAATAATAGAGTGTTAGTTTATGTGGAATAACGTGCTTAGCCGTTATTCCACAACTTTTAGCGAGGAGATGACAACGCATGTCCAGCCAAAAATTTTTTGACAGATTAAAAGTTCAGCTTTTGTTCTCAGGACCGACATTGTTTGCTTTTTTTACTGTCGTTATTTTGCCATTTTTATATGGAATTTATTTGACGTTCACTAACTGGGACGGGGTTTCAACAAGTCACTCGTTTGTCGGAATGAAGAACTATTTAGCGGTGCTAGATGACGCTGCGTTTTGGACATCGTTATATAAAACGATGAAATACGTACTATTAACGGTTATTTTGATTAATGTCGTCGGATTCTTTTTAGCATATATGTTGACGACGGAAATTCGCGCCAAAAATTTATTCCGCGCAGGTTTTTTTACTCCTAACTTAATCGGCGGAATTATCCTTGGGTTTCTTTGGCAGTTCATTTTCTCGAACGTGCTTGTTTACATCGGCGAACATTTTAAAATCGGCATTTTCTCTTCTTCATGGTTGGCAGATCCGGACAAAGCGTTTTGGACGCTTGTCATTGTGACAACTTGGCAATATTCTGGCTACATGATGGTCATTTATATAGCGGGATTAATGAATATTCCTAAAGAATTGTTAGAAGCAGCAAGCATCGACGGTGCGAACGCATTTGTTCGGCTACGGAAAATTATTTTACCATTGATGGTTCCATCGTTTATTGTTTGCGTGTTTTTATCGCTTCAAAGAGGGTTTATGGTGTACGATTTAAATGTTGCGTTAACGAACGGAGGCCCGTACAAGAGCACACAGCTTGTGTCGATGTATGTGTACCAAAAAGCATTTTTATCACAAAAGTACGGAGCCGGACAAGCAGAGGCGTTTGTGTTGTTTCTCATTGTAGCCATCGTTACACTGATTCAAGTGTATGTGAGCAAGAAGCGGGAGGTTGAAGCGTGATGAACGTATCCAAAACCTTAACGAAGTTCGTTCGTTATATTGTTTTAGTCATTTTTTTCTGTTTATATATTCTCCCCTTTATATTAGTCGTATTGAATTCGTTAAAAGAGCGAACAGAGATTATTTCCAATCCGTTGTCTATGCCTAAATCATTTAATTTAGCAAACTATTTCAGCGCGATGGAGAAAATGAATTTTGCCCATAGCTTTATGAACTCGCTTATCATTACCGTATTTAGCGTGGCGCTAATTACTATTTTTTCAGCAATGACTGCTTATGTGTTTGTTCGCATGCAAAATAAGCTAAATAAGTTTTTGTTTTTCTTAATGGTCGCTTCCATGATCATTCCGTTCCAAGCGATTATGATCCCACTTGTGCAAATTTATGGGTCGATAGGGTTTTTAAATAGCAAGTGGGCATTGATTTATATGTATATCGGGTTTGGGGCATCGCTAGCTGTTTTTATTTATCATGGATTAATTAAGAGCATTCCGTTAGAATTAGAAGAGGCGGCGATGATTGACGGGGCGTCGCGCTTGCAAATCTTTTTTCAAGTAGTGTTTCCGTTATTAAAACCAACAACGATGACGATTGTGATTTTAAACGTTCTTTGGATTTGGAACGACTTTTTATTGCCGTCCCTTGTTTTAATTAAGCCGGAAGAGCGGACGCTGCCACTGTCTACGTTCTACTTTTTCGGGACGTATTCTGTCGATTACGGATTATTAATGGCGGGGTTAGTAGTGACGATCATTCCAGTGATCATTGTTTACTTGTTTACCCAAAGATACATTATTCAAGGGGTTATGAATGGTTCGATTAAATGATGTAGAAAGGTTGGTTGCATTGTCTAGACATGAGGAAATGGTAAAGGAAGCAGAAACACGAGTACAACGAGCAAAAGAAAAAATGGACAGCACATACCGGCTAGCATACCATATTATGGCACCGGTACACTGGATGAACGACCCGAACGGACTGATTCAATGGAACGGGGAGTACCATGTGTTTTATCAGTTTCATCCGGATAGCCCCAAATGGGGACCGATGCATTGGGGGCATGTGAAAAGTAACGACCTTGTGCATTGGGAGCGTGTACCGATTGCGCTTGCGCCGAGCGA
>NZ_JAILZV010000061.1 GCF_023512315.1 Anoxybacillus sp. | reverse complement strand
GCGTTCATCCTCCATTATGGGAGGAGAGGGGGATTTTCATGCGTGGGTGGTGAGCAAAACTTGCTCATGGATGTTTTCTGTGAAAATAACGGATCCTTGGGCGGTTATTTTCATACATGGGTGATGAACAAAACTCGCTCATGGATATTTTGTTTAGCAAATCCTAACCGTCCTTGTATATTGCTAAAATTTTGTTTAGGTAATTTATGAAATTTCGTCTGACATCGATAGGTTCAATGATTTGGCATTTAGCGCCAAATTTAAGGAGCACATTATACCCTTCTTCATTGTCGACAATCGGATATTTCGCAATATAACCATCTTCATCTTGAGCAATGATATTTTCCTCTCCAAACCGCTCGATCACTTTGTCTTTAATGGATTTATCGATTCGTATCACGACCGGTACCTTTTCTTTCGTCATCCAATCCGAGCCGTCCATTGGTAAAGGGACAAAACTCCTTGGAATAAAGGTTTCTTCCGATAGTCGCATTTCACCCATTCTAGCTAGCTTGAAGATTCGATAATCGTTTCTTTCTACACAAAAGGCCTGTAAATACCAGCTGCTTTCCTTAAAAACAATTTGATACGGCTCTACCTTGCGGAAGGTCTCATTTCCGTTTTTATCCGTATAATTGAACAACAAATACCGTTTGTCATTTACGGATTTTTCAATCATCCTCAGAAGATTGCGTAAGGAGCGATTTCCTTGGGTCGGTTCCAAATCCACCGAAACATATTCGTGATGGAATGGTTGTTTTAACGAATCATTTCCCTCCATCATGCTTTGCAATTTGGTCAACATATTGGCGATGTCTTTGTTTTCCAGCAACTGATGATAACTTCTTAAACCGGTGATTAAACTTTGAATATCTTTTGGAGTGAACAATTTCTTATCAACTTTATAGGATTTCATCAAACTTACTCCACCGGCAGGTCCTCTGGTTACCACAACAGGAAGTCCCGCCATGCTTAAAGTGTCGATGTCTCTGAATATGGTTCTCCTACTGACTTCCAGTTTTTCAGCAAGTTCGCTAGTCGGCACTGTTTCCCTTTCTAAAAGCAACATAATGATCGCAATAAGACGTTCCATCTTCATAAAAAAGATTCACCTCAAAAATAATTATGACATACTTGTGTCATAATTACTATGATAAGGTGTTTTTGAAATCAAAGAAAAACAAGAGGTAGGAGGAATTGAAAATGAGCAATTTTAGAGTAGAACGAAAAGAAGCTTTTCGTATCGTCGGTTTTAAAACCAAACTGGAGGGAGCGAAAACCATTCATTCCGCTCAATTTTCCAGCCAAAAAACCGAGTTTTTTAAAGGTATTATTCAAAGCGGGAAGATGGCATTGCTTCAACCCATTTCCGAAAGCAAATTCGGTTACGGAGCAGTGACAAACGATGGAAGCAGCACTTTCTACTTTGCAGGAGTGAAAACATCGCAACCGGTAGTGGAGGGAGCCGAAGAAGTGTTGTTTCCAGAAGGCGAATACCTCGTTCTTTATGGGAAAGGCGGGCTGTCCCGCTTGGCCTTTGACAAACTGGAAGATCAAGCGTTTCACGAAATTCTCACGAAAGAAAACCATTATGAATACAGCGGGCACCCTATTGCCGAGATTCTATTAAACGGAAATCCGGCAGACGCCGAAGTCGAAGTATGGGTGCCAGTTAAGAAAAAAGTGCAAAGTAAATAACGGAGTCGCTCCTTCCGAGCAGGGGAACCGGTCGATAGGTTAAAGACACTTAGGAGAAAAATGGATCTTTGGGGGGCGGTCTTAGGACATGCTTTGCTGGCAGGAGCACCGCCTCCTTGTTTCGCCAAATGACGATTGCGACGTTGGAAGTTTTAATATGTGACAGCTGGGCAGAAACGAAAAAGAAAATGGCTGCATATTGTTTTTGACTCTCCGCTTGATCTGTGAAAAAATGAAAGTGCTCTTACATACAGGTTCTCCTTTGGAATGTTTGGTCGCACTTTCATTCTACCGAGAATCCGCAGGTAAGAGCTATTTTTATGGTTACCCGATTTCCCCTAGCACCACGTGTTGTATCTTCACATTAAAAAACAAGCAAGGACATAGACTCTTGGTCATGTTACTCTATGCCCTTGATGCAATGCCGCATTCCATGTGCAATCTAAACTGTTCTCACCATCCCTCGCCAAAACACGCCATTCCATCTTAATTCGTTTTTAAATGTTGGTATGGTCGTATGCTCATTAATTACAACGCATTCCATACCAGCCATGTCAGCAAAGTCTTGCAACTGTTCGGTAGTGACGGCAAAGGAGAAGCATGTATGATGAGCACCACCGGCTAAAATCCACGCTTCGGCTGAATCACGAAGCGATGGGCGTGGCTTCCATAAAATACGGGCAACCGGCAGTTTCGGCATCTCATGTTCTATTTTTACTGCATCCACTTCATTGGCAAGAAGGCGAAAACGACCTCCTAAATCAACTAACGAGGCGTTAACTGCTGTACCTTCTCCGCCATCAAACACGAGGCGAGCCGGGTCTTCTTTTCCACCGATTGAAAGCGGATGAACTTCAATTCTCGGCTTAGTTGCTGCAATGGTTGGGCACACTTCAAGCATATGTGCACCGAGAATAAGTTCGTTTCCTTGTTCCAAATGGTACGTATAATCTTCCATAAATGATGTTCCTTTACCATCGGCCATCACTTTCATCAATCGAACAAGCGCCGCTGTTTTCCAGTCGCCCTCGCCGCCAAAACCATATCCTTCCGCCATCAGCCGTTGAACTGCAAGTCCTGGGAGCTGTTTCATCCCATGTAAATCCTCAAACGTCGTCGTGAAAGCAGTAAAATTCCCCGCTTGTAAAAATGCTTTCAGTCCTAGTTCAATCCGCGCCTGTTCTCGAATCGAATCGCGGATCGCCCCCTCTTGGCAACCAGCTGGTACAACTTCGTACAGCTCTACGTATTCATCGAACAACTCGTTTACTTTTTGCTCGGAAACATCGCGAATATATTGAACTAAATCCCCTATACCATAGCCGTTGACCGACCAACCAAATTGAATTTGTGCTTCGACTTTATCCCCTTCCGTCACCGCCACTTCGCGCATATTATCCCCGAAACGCGCAACTTTGAGGTTACGGCTCTCCACAAATGCAACAGCCGTTCGCATCCATTTTGCCAATCGTTCTCGGACGTTTCGATCTTTCCAATGACCGACGACCACTTTCCGAGCAACGCCCATTCTTGTGCCAATAAACCCATATTCTCTGTCCCCGTGCGCTGATTGGTTTAAGTTCATGAAGTCCATATCAATACTGTCCCACGGAATATCACGGTTGAATTGGGTGTGAAGATGAAGTAACGGTTTCCGCAACTCTAAAAGACCGCCAATCCACATCTTCGCCGGTGAAAATGTATGCATCCATGTAATAATACCAGCGCATTGTTCGCTCGCATTCGCTTCCATACAAAGATTGCGAATTTCCTCTGGCGTTGTCACGACCGGGTTAAAAACAATTGGGAATGGAAACGTCGAATCGTTGTTTAGTTCATTGACAATGGTTCTCGAATGTTCTTCCACTTGTTTTAATGCTTCTTCTCCATATAAATGCTGACTCCCTGTCACAAACCAAAATTCATAAGACCGTAATGGTAACATGGCTATGTCCTCCGTTCACGATAAAGTCAATGATTCTTTTGTTGCACGCACAGTTTCTTTCCACTGTTTAAGCCGTTTCATCACGTCATTTCCCCCGCGACCAAAGTAGTCGTGCAGCTTTACATATTCCCGATACAGTTGGTCGTAAATGACGACATTCTCTGGAATCGGTTTGAACGTTTCTGCCCGCACTTTTCCCATCTTTTGTGCCGCCTCGACAATGGAGCTGTATCCCCCGTTTTCTTTTCCAGCTGCCACCGCTGCAAACATCGCTGCCCCAACAGCAGGAGTTTGTTTCGAAGCCGCTATTTTAATTGGGCGGTTTGTCACATCTGCATAAATTTGCATCAATAATTTATTTTTTTGCGGAAGCCCGCCACAAGCATAGATCTCCTCCACCTTGACACCACTTTCAACAAAAGCATCAATAATTTTTCGAGTGCCGAATGCCGTCGCTTCGAGCAAAGCGCGATAAATTTCTTCTGGCTTCGTTAACAATGTGTAACCAATCATTAATCCTGTCAAATCCGTATCGACTAATACAGAGCGGTTACCGTTCCACCAATCTAGCGCCAATAAGCCAGTTTCCCCCGGTTTATACGCAGCCGCCCTTTTTTCCAGCCATTCGTGGATACCGGTTCCTTCTTTTTTGGCTGCTTCCTTCACATAAGCTGGAACTCCCTGTTCTACATACCAAGCAAAAATATCTCCTACCGCCGACTGACCCGCTTCATAGCCAAGATACCCCGGAATAATTCCATCTTCGACAACCCCGCACATTCCTTCAACGCGTTTCTCTTCCGTTCCTAACAACATATGACAAATCGATGTCCCCATCGCCATTACTAATTTGCCCGGCTCTACTACCCCAACTCCTGGAACAGCTGCGTGAGCATCCACATTCCCAACAGCAACAGACGTACCTGGAAGAAGCCCCATCATCGCTGCCATTTCGTTCGTTAGTTCTCCCGCTTTTGTTCCAAGCGGAACAATATCGCCGCGCAATTTTGTTTCCGTTAAATTTTCAAGACGAGGATCTAACGCTCGAAAAAATTCTCTGTCCGGATAACCTTCTTGTTTATGCCATATCGATTTATAACCGGCTGTGCAACTGTTTCGAACAATATTTCCTGTCATTTTAAATACTACCCAATCTGTAGCCTCTAGAAATAAATCCGTTTGCTCATAAATATCTGGCGCCTCGTTTAAAATTTGCCAAACTTTCGCAATCATCCATTCCGACGAAATTTTGCCGCCATACCGCGGTAAAAACGTTTCCCCTCTTTCGGCAGCAATTTCATTAATTAAATTCGCTTCATCTTGAGCGGCATGATGCTTCCATAATTTCACCCAACTATGCGGTCGATGTTTTAAATCAGGTTTGAAACAAAGCGGTTCACCAAAAGCATCAACCGGAAGCATGGTGCATGCTGTAAAATCTATTCCAATCCCAATCACATCCGCAGGGTTTACCCCTGATTTCTTCAGCACAGCCGGAACGGCAGTAACCAATACCTCGAGATAATCTCTAGGATGCTGCAACGCCCAGTCTTGTTCTAATTTTACATTTGATTCCGGAAGCACCTCATCGATCACTCCGTGAGGATAAGGAGTCACATGATCCGCGATTTCCCTTCCTTCCAAATCGACAAGAACAGCACGACCAGATTCTGTTCCGTAGTCAATGCCAAGGACGTATTTCATTCTTCCCACCTCTTATTGTCCGTAATATGCATGAGCGCCATGTTTTCTAAGATAATGTCTGTCTAATAAAGACTGATCAATCGGCTGAACATTTGGATTGAGATGGCATGTTCTTGCCGCCATTTTAGCGACTTCCTCAAGAACAACCGCATTATGAACAGCATTATACGGATCGTTCCCCCAAGCAAATGGTCCGTGGCCGTGAACAAGCACCCCTGGCACTTGCGTCGGATCTAAAAAGCGAAACGTTTCAACAATCACATTTCCCGTTTCCATTTCATAAGCCCCTTTAATTTCCGCTTCTGTCATTTTTCTTGTACAAGGAATTTCTCCGTAAAAATAGTCTGCATGTGTCGTTCCTAGAGCCGGAATCCCCTTTCCTGCTTGTGCCCAAATCGTCGCCCAAGGAGAGTGGGTATGAACAATTCCGCCAATGGAAGGAAAAGATTTATATAGTACTAAATGAGTTGAGGTATCAGACGATGGTTTTCGTTTCCCTTCTACAATATTGCCTTCTAAATCAACAACAACTAAATCATCCTTTGTTATTTGGTCATACGCTACTCCACTCGGTTTGATGACAACAAGCCCTTGCTCTCGATCAATACCGCTAACATTTCCCCACGTAAATGTCACTAATCGATAGCTAGGAAGTTGTAAATTCGCCTCTAGCACCTTTTGTTTTAGTTGCTCAAGCATCTCCCCCACTCCTTAATCAAAAAATTCTTTCACCTCCATTATAATTTTGTACGTACATTTTTTCTATATTTTTTTAAAAATTGTTTGTACATTTTATATTTTCTTTGTTGATTCTCGGATAATTAACTCTGGTTGATAAATAATATCTTGTATTTCTTCATTTCGCTCAATCATCTGTATAAGTGTTTCTGCCGCTCTTATTCCCATTTCTGCTTTCGGATGGGGAACCGTTGTCAACTTCACTTCTGTTGCTGTCGCAAACGTTGAGTCATCGAAACCAACGATGGAAATATCATCAGGCACATTTAGTCCTAATTGACGAATAACATCCAATAGCTTAATTGCCAACTCATCGTTATAGCATACGATCGCTGTCGTTCTTTCCACATCAACTTGTTGTAAGAAAGAGCGCACCAGTTCTAAAGGTTTTGTTTCTTTTTCTTCAGTTGTATACGTAACGAGATGTCGCGAAGACAAAGGTAGGTTATATTCCTGATGAGCACGAATAAAACCTTTTAGTCTACTGACCCCTTGCAAATCATCCGTTTTAAAAAACCCCGCGATTCGGCGATGACCAAGCTGTATTAAATGCTCAGTAAGCAAATATCCTCCTTTTTCATCATCCATTTTGATGACCGGACAACTCATTTCTAAATAACGTTCGTTAATCATAACGTATGGAATATGTAAATTATTGAGTGTTAAATAATACGAAAGATTAGGGTTACCTTGAGCACTTTTTGTCGGTTCGATGATAAGCCCACTTAACGGCTGTTGAATCATCGCCTCTAAATGGTCACGCTCTTTCGTTTTGTCGTTATCGGTACTAGCCAACAATAGTCGGTATCCTTTTTCGCGCAACGTTTCTTCCGCTCCACGGACAATATGTGGAAAGATATAATCGGAAATATATGTTGTTAAAATCGCTACTGTTTTTACTTCTTGTTTGCTAGCTAGCTTTGGCTTAGAAACAAATGTTCCGCTTCCTTGGATTTTATATAGCCAACCTTCATTTTCTAATTCACCTAACGCTTGTCTAACTGTATGGCGACTTAACTGAAATTGGTTTGCAATTTCATGTTCTGTTGGTATTTTTTCATTAGGGCTTAACTTCCCTGATTGAATCCAAGATAAAATTTCTCGTTTCAATTGCAAGTATTTTGGCACACTTTTTTCTTTCATAACGTTCACCTCGTGTTGAATAATCTACATATATATCCATTATACCAATTTTTATTTGTCCGTATATATTCAGAAAAGAATAGCCAAGATGAAACCATCTTGGCCTTAAGACGCTTTATTTTTGTTATAAATGTCAAACGCAACAGCTGCAAGTAACACCAAGCCTTTAATCGCCTGTTGCCAATCAATCCCTAGCCCAAGCAACGACATCCCGTTATTCATGACCCCCATGACAAGACCACCGATAATCGCACCACTTACTGTACCAATACCACCATATGCGGAAGCGCCACCAATAAAGCAAGCAGCAATGGCATCGAGTTCAAATAAGTTCCCTGCTTTTGGTGTCGCTGCATTTAAGCGAGCAGCAAAAATCAATCCTGAAAGTGCAGCTAACACTCCCATGTTCACAAATACTAAAAACGTTACCTTCTTTGTTTTCACGCCTGATAGCTGCGCCGCTTTTTCATTCCCGCCAATCGCATATATATGTCGACCTACAATCGTTTTATTAGCAACAAACGAATAAGCAATAATAAGTGTTGCGAGAATAATTAAGATGTTCGGAATTCCTTCATATGTCGCAAGAACGTAGGAGAAAATCGTAATTACAATGACAATCCCAACTAGCTTGCCGATGAACATTGTTACAGGAATTACATCAAACCCATACTTTTTGGCATTGTTTCTTTTTCTAATTTCTAACCAAATAAACAAAACAGATAAAAGTACTCCGATGATAAGCGTCAATAAATGAAGGTTCTTTCCATGAAACACATCTGGCAGGAACCCTGAACTAATGTTTTGAAACGACTTTGGAAATGGAGCAATCGACTGTCCTTTTAAGACAACCATCGTAAGTCCTCTAAACAATAACATACTTGCCAAAGTAACAATAAACGCCGGTATTCTTACATACGCAATCCAAAATCCTTGCCACGCGCCAATGAAAGCACCTAACAAAAGCGAAATTATGACTGTAACGGTCATCGGAACATGGTGTTGCACCATTAAAATACCAGCTAATGCACCAACAAATGCCGCCACTGACCCTACCGATAAATCGATATGCCCAGTAATAATAACAAGCATCATCCCAATTGCTAATACTAAAATGTAGCTGTTTTGCAGAATTAAGTTCGTGACGTTTAAAGGTCTTAATAAAATCCCATCCGTCAAAAATTGAAAAAGCAACATAATTAACAAAAGTGCAACAACCATGCTGTAACTTCGAATATTATTTTTCATCATTTGAGCAAATGGCTGCATCTTCGGTTCGATTGGTTCGGAACGGCGTGTCATTGTTTTTTGCGTCGGCATTTGCATTTGTATTACCCCCTATCCGTTTTTGTCATTAGTTTCATCAAGTTCTCTTGTGTTGCCTCATCCTGTTTCAATTCCCCTGTTATTCGTCCTTCACACATCGCATAAATTCGATCACACATCCCTAAAATTTCTGGCAATTCAGAGGAGATTATTAAAATCCCTTTCCCATCTTGTGCTAACTGGTTAATAATTGTGTAAATTTCATATTTTGCTCCGACGTCTATTCCACGTGTCGGTTCATCTAAAATAAGAATGTCTGGTTGAGCAAAAATCCACTTGCTTAATACTACTTTCTGCTGGTTTCCGCCACTTAGCTTTTCCGTTTTCTGAAACACACTAGGCGTTTTTATTTTCAGTCGCTCACGATATTTCTCTGACTCTATAATTTCTTGATTTTCATCTACAACAAATCTTTTCGCCACTTTATTTAACCGCGATAACGTAATATTTTTACGAATATCATCCATTAAAATTAATCCATTTCCTTTGCGATCTTCTGTTACATAAGCAATTCCGTTTTCAATTGCTTTGCTCACATCGCTGACATCGATTTCGTATCCATTTTTGAAAATTTGTCCGCCAATTTTTTTTCCATACGATTTCCCAAAAATGCTCATAGCAAGTTCAGTTCGTCCTGCTCCCATCAAGCCGGCAATTCCAACAATTTCTCCTTTCCGAATATAAAAGTTGACGTCATCAATGACTTTTCGTTCATTGTGAAGAGGATGATAAACATTCCAATTTCTTACTTCGAATATTACTTCACCAATGTGCGGTTCTCGTTTCGGATAACGATTCGTTAAGTCGCGCCCTACCATTCCTTTAATGATTCGGTCTTCTGTCGCGTGGTCTTTTTTCATATCTAGCGTTTCAATCGTTTTTCCATCTCGTAAAATCGTGATTGAATCAGCGACTTTCGATATCTCGCTCAGTTTATGCGAAATAATAATCGCGGTCATGCCCTGCTTCTTAAATTCTAATAATAACCGCAGCAAATTTTCACTATCGTCCTCATTCAAAGCAGCAGTTGGTTCATCCAAAATCAATAATTTTACTTCTTTTGATAATGCCTTTGCAATTTCGACTAGCTGTTGTTTCCCGACCCCTAGATTTCCAACCAATGTATGCGGTGACTCATTTAATCCAACTTTTTCTAATAGATCTTTCGTTTTAATAATCGTTTCATTCCAGTTAATAACACCTCGTTTTGCTTGTTCGTTGCCAAGAAAAATGTTTTCCGCAATCGATAGATAGGGGATCAGAGCCAGTTCCTGATGAATAATAACAATCCCCAGTTCTTCACTTTGTTTAATATCTTTAAATTTACATACTTCCCCTTTAAATAAAATGTCCCCGCTATATGTTCCGTAAGGATAAACACCGCTCAATACTTTCATTAGTGTCGATTTTCCTGCACCGTTTTCCCCACAAAGCGCATGAATTTCTCCTTCTCTTACTTGTAAATTTACATTTTCAAGCGCTCTTACCCCCGGAAATTCTTTTGTGATTCCGCGCATCTCCAATATGAATTGTGACATTGCTCACCACTTCCCTATTGTGAAATAAGTGATATAGTGATAGCTTTTGAACTATCACTATATCACCTTCATCTTAAATTATTTCGTCAATTGCTCTTTTGTGTAATACCCACTATCTACTAACACTTTTTCGTAGTTAGAAATATCTACAGAAACCGGTTCTAATAAATAAGACGGTACAATTTTTACCCCGTTATTATATGTTTTCGTATCGTTTACTTCTGGTTTGTTCCCTTTTAAAACAGCGTCAGCCATTTCTACTGCTTTTTTCGCTAATTCTCGCGTATCTTTAAATACTGTTTGTGTTTGTTCCCCCGCAATAATGGACTTTACGGACGCTAATTCGGCATCTTGCCCTGTAATTACTGGCATCGGCTTTCCTGACCCGTAGCCAACTCCTTTTAATGATGAAATAATACCGATACTAATTCCATCATAAGGAGATAACACAGCATCAACTTTCGCATTTGTATAATGAGCACTCAGTAAATTATCCATGCGTGCTTGAGCTGTCGCTCCATCCCACCGCAACGTAGCTACTTGATCAAATTTAGTTTGTCCGCTTCGAACAACTAATTTTCCAGAATCAATATATGGTTTTAATACAGACATCGCCCCATCGAAGAAGAAATATGCGTTGTTATCATCTGGCGAACCTGCGAACAATTCAATGTTGAACGGACCTTTTCCATCTTTCAGACCGAGCTTTTGTTCAATATATGAACCTTGAAGCACCCCTACTTTGAAGTTATCGAACGTAGCGTAGTAGTCGACGTATTTACTATTTTTAATCAGACGATCGTAAGAAATAACTTTAATGCCTTGTTTATGCGCTTTTTCTAATACGTCCGTAAGCGCCTCCCCGTCGATTGGTGCAATAACCAATACGTTAACTCCTTTTGTAATCATATTTTCAATTTGCGATACTTGGTTTTCAACAACATCTTCAGCATACTGCAAATCTGTTTTATAGCCGAGTTTTTCAAATTCTTTTACCATGTTTTCTCCATCGCTAATCCACCGTTCTGAAGACTTTGTTGGCATCGATATTCCGACAAATCCAGCGTCCCCTTTTCCACCTGTTTCTTTTCCATTGCATGCAGCTAGCGCAAATACAAATACGAACAAAATCAATGTTGTGAAAAACTTCTTCATCTTCTTTTCTCCCCCTTTAATGATTCTTGTGATTCAACTAGAATATAACACCTATAAAATTTTCAGTCTTTTCAATCAACTGACTTTTTTTATAAAAATTTAACTTTGGTAAAGCGTTTTCAAAAAAAGAGTGTCCGCACACTCTCTTTTTGTACGTACCAATTTATAATAAAACTTCCCGAACTTCCTTAAATAAAAACGCCCCTTTGCGATATTGATTTGGAGACACACCTACTACTTTTTTAAATGCCGTACTGAAATAGTGTTGTGTATCATACCCTACTCGTTCAGAAATTTCATGAATGGTTAGCTGTGTCGAAACCAACAATTGAATCGCCTTTTTAATTCGTACTTCCGTTAAAAAATTGACAAACGATATCCCTAGTTCTTGTTTCATAATGCGGCTCAAATATACAGGCGAAACGTTTAGTGATTGAGCAACGGATTCTAATGTAAGTGTTTGATCGGAAAAATGTTCTTGTACATATTGTTTTGCTCGTCGCACGATTGGCGAAATATTCGTTGCGCTATAAGCCCTCTTTTTGCAGATTTCATATGCGTCTGCTACTTTCGTGAGTTCTCCTTCTACCTCTGCAGCGTATATATTGGCTTGTATGTTTAAATACTGCTTTATCGTTTTCTCAATTGTGCGAAATAGTTCTTCATCGATCCAATCCCATAAACATATCACAATAAAGCCTACCGTATCGCGAAAAACCACCTTTCTTTTTCCCTCTAACAACTCCGAAGCGATATTTTCAATAGCAAAAAAGAACAATTGTTTATCCTTTTCGCTCATTAGTAGTTTGGTGCTGAAAAACTCTTGCCAGTAAATCACCGCCAGTTGTACAGGACAGGTGGATGGGAGCTTGAAAAACTGCAATTGGGCAAAGATTTCGATTTCTTTCAATCGACCATGAATCCACTCTAAACAAAATTGCTGACGGATGAGTGGAAAATTTTTTTGCACTTGTTTTGACAATAACGTAACATATTCAGATTGTTGCAATTCCTTTGTTAGTTGCTGTTGAATTTTTTTCGCCACTTCACGCAAATGAGAAGGATTCGTTGGCTTTAAAATATAATCGTCGACTTGTAAACGAATCGCTTCTTGGGCGTAAGCAAATTCGTCATGTCCGGTGACGACAACAATCCTACATTTTGAAAGATTTTTTCTTATTTGTTTCATTAGAGAAATTCCGTCCATAATAGGCATAGTCAAATCAACAAATAGAATATCAATTTGATGGCGTAGCGCTAATTCCAACGCTTCTTCTCCATCTTCCGCTTCCGCTACTACTTTCATTTGGAACTCGTTCCAATCAATCGCTTCTCTAATCCCCTCACGAATAATCGCCTCGTCATCGGCAATTAATACCTTCCATGTTCGCACATTTCTCCCCCTAGCATCTTATGATAGGATGAACGATTGTTACCGTTGTTCCCTCTCCTTCTTCGCTTTCTACTTCTAGACCATAAGCGTCGCCAAATGTTAATCGAATTCTTGCATGTACATTCATCATTCCATAGCCTTTTATTTTTTTTCCTCCAGCAGTAAAATCAGCGGCTAAACTTTCCCTTAACGAAGACAATGCTTCTTGGGACATTCCAATACCATCGTCTTGCACTTTAATAATTAACTTTCCGTCTTTTTCTTCTGCTCTAATGAAAATATGCCCAAGTCCTCTTCTCTGCTTAATCCCATGATAAATAGCATTTTCCACAATCGGCTGTAGTACGAGCTTTACTATATATAAATCGTGAACACTTTTGGAAATAGCAAACGTGTAATTTAGCTTTTCTTGATACCTTACTTTTTGAATGCTTAAATAGCTTTGGATATGTTCCATTTCTTCAGAGAAAGGAATCATGTCTTTCCCTTTGCTTAACCCGATACGAAATAGTTTAGATAACGATTCGACGACTTGTGCGACATCATCCGCTCCTCTTTTTCGTGCCATCCAGTGTATCATATCAAGCGTGTTATAAAGAAAATGTGGCTTAATGTGCTCCTGTAGGCTACGAAGTTCCGCTTCCCATCTTTGGCGTTCCTTCCATTCCACTAGGGAAATAAAACGCTGAATTTGGTCAAGCATTTTATTAAAGCTCTTCCCTAACATGCCTATCTCGTCCGAACGGTTCTCTCGATAACGGCTCGTTAAATCTCCTGCCTCCGCTTTTTCCATAAAGGATATGAGCTGCCCAATCGGTCTTGATAATGAGCGGGCTAAGTAGTAGGAAGCACCAAGACCGACAAAACATACAAAAAAGACGAAACAAGTAACGTAAAAACGGATTTCTTTAATTTCTAAAGCAGATTCTTGATTAGAAAAAACCCCTATTGTCGTCCAGTTTGTAAATGGCGAACGTTGGTAAATGAACTGAAGATACTGACCGTGGATGTTATGTGAGAACGTTCCGGAATCTTTTTTAAACCACGCTGTTCGAATTTGTCCAATTAGCGAACGGGCAGGAGAATAAATATTTTCTCCCCGATGATCGATTACCATCAAATACCCCCATTTTCCTAAACGAACGTTTTTTGTTGCCTCCGCAATGACCCTTAGTTTTAAATCCACTAATACTACACCTTCGACTTCTTGTGTTTCTGGATTTAAAATGGCGCGTACCGCTGATACTACTTCGCTATTTTTATAATTTGTGTGCGTCGTTACGTTTCGTTGATGAGGGTGACCAATGATTTTAAAAATGCCTTTATTTTGAACTGCTTCTTTGTACCACGTTTCGTCTGTAAGCGATTTCGTCGAACGAGCATACATTTCGTTGCTAACGTACTCTCCTTTATAGTTGACAAGAAGAATTCCGGCAACTTCAGGATATAACGTAGTAATGCCTCGTAAAAATTGACGAATACGGTACTCGTCGCTCGTTTCCCCAATTCCTTGCATCTTTTCATTGCCTGCTAAAAATTTTTTCACTTCTGGGTTAAAAGCCGCCAAATACGTGATGTTTTGCATATTGCTCAAGTAAAACTCTAATGTTCGGTTTACTTGGTTAATGACCTGAAGTGTATTTTGATTAATTTGCCTATCCATCGTTCGGTCTACCGCCCAACTCGTCAGCATTCCCAATCCTAGCGAAGGTAAAACCATAATTAGCAATAAAAGTGAAACTAATTTATAACGAATCGGCAAATTGTTAAGCTGAAAATATTGGGTCATTTTCAACATGAATCCCTCTTTCATTTCGCATAAAAACTATCGACATTCTCTTTCGTAACAACTGTAATGCCTGTATCGACGTATGAAGGCATCAACGGATAATCGGATGGTAACGACGGTGTTAGTTTATGATGAAGATGAAATAAAAATTGTAGCGCCCAATAGCCCATATTCCATGTGCCTTGAGCAAGCGTTGCATCAATAAGGCCTTGTTTAACCATATCTAACGTTCTTTTGTCTGTGTCGAAACTGATAATTTTTGTTTTTTTGGCTAATAGGGAAACTGCTTCTCCTACTCCTACTCCTCCGTTTGCTTCGGTAACAAAAATTCCGGAAAGGTCGGGGTGTTGTTTCAATATTTCCAGTGCTACTTGCTTAGAAACAAGTGCATCTCCTTTTCCGTCTTTTACCACCGCCACTTCTATTCCGGGGTATTCTTTGTACATCGTTTCAATAAATCCTTTTGTTCGTTGCTGGTGATTTAGTTGGTTTGGCAATGTAATGACAGCGACTTTCCCTTTTCTCCCAAGCAGTTCAGCCATCTTATGTGCAGCTGTTGCTCCGGCATTGTAGTTATTTGTTCCTAAAAAAGAAAACGCTTTACTTCCAAGGGCATCAGAGTCGAATAATACAACAGGGATTCCTTGTTCGACTGCTTTATTAATTGTTTTCGTCAGTTTGTTAGGATCCATTGCTGAAATAGCGATACCTGCTGGTTTTCTAGCAATCACTTGTTCTAACACTGTCACTTGTTCGTTCACATCGTATTGCGTTGCTCCGCGATATTCGACCGAGACGTTTAACGCCTGTGCCGCATCTTCGAACCCTTTTAAACAGTTTTTCCAATAATCAATTCCCGATAAAAAGGTAACCATCACGTATTTTTCATCTATCTTTCCACTTAATCCCCCACTTTCTTGACTAAGAGAGTTAATACGTGAATTTTCTAAATGGTAGTTATATACATATATAACAAAAGCACCGACCAAGAAAATATACATAATTAGTAATTTTTTCACCAATACCCCCCCTGCCTACGACACTTTAAACTGTTGAATAAGCTGCTGCAAAGCCCCCACCATACTCGATAAGGTCGCTGCAGAAGCAGCAATTTCTTGCATCGAGGCCAGTTGTTCTTCAGTTGTAGCAGAAACTTCTTGTGTTCCGATTGTTGTTGATGTCGCTATTTCGTGAATAACTTGTAAAGCCTGAATAAAATTCTTTGTTCCATCCGACACTTTTCTTACAGCAACAGAAACTTCATCAATTTGCCCAGCAACGTCACGAATTCCTTGTTTAATTTCGGTAAATGTGTTCCCAGCAGTATGGATAGCCGTAATGCCTACCTCTGCTTCTTTTATGGCTACTGCCATCGATTGCACCACTTCTTTTGTTTCTTGCTGGATGGAAGTAATTAAGGCAGCAATTTGCTGGGCAGACTGTGCTGACTGCTCAGACAGCTTTCTTACTTCATCTGCCACTACAGCAAAACCACGCTGTTTTTTGCAAGCAAAAAGTGCAGAGAATTGCAAGAAAAAATACATAGGCTTGCCGGCTCAATGAATTTACCTTTCAACCGAGTGAGAAGGGAGCGACTGAACGGCAGAAAGCGCGTGCCGCAAGCGGTAGCTCTCTCCCGTAAACGCGAGAATGTGGGCGTGATGGACCAAACGATCCACCAGCGCTGCCGTCAGGCGGTTGTCCCCAAACACTCGATTCCACTGTCCAAACTCTAAATTCGATGTCACGATGACACTTTTTCGTTCATAACAATCGGCAATGATGTGAAACAGCAGTTCCGATCCCTGCTTTTGGAAAGGTACATAGCCGAGTTCGTCCAAAATCAACAGCTCGCATGTGTCGATTTGCCGT
>NZ_JAILZV010000060.1 GCF_023512315.1 Anoxybacillus sp. | reverse complement strand
GCAAGCTTTTTTTATCATTCATTGCGTAAAATCAACAAAAAATCGGGGTACGTCTTTAAAACTTTTGACAGTACCTTGGAAATAATGGGAGGGAAAACGATGAAAGCAGCAGTTGTTCATGAATTTAAAGCACCACTAGAAGTAAAAGAAGTAGAAAAACCATCTGTTTCCTATGGCGAAGTGCTCGTGCGCATTAAAGCATGCGGCGTATGCCATACGGATTTGCATGCAGCGCATGGTGACTGGCCAGTAAAACCGAAACTTCCGCTTATTCCGGGTCATGAAGGCGTTGGGGTGATAGAGGAAGTAGGACCGGGCGTCACTCACTTAAAAGTAGGAGACCGCGTCGGTATTCCTTGGCTTTATTCCGCGTGTGGTCATTGTGACTATTGTTTAAGCGGACAAGAAACATTGTGTGAAAATCAATTGAATGCAGGATATTCGGTAGACGGCGGATATGCAGAATATTGCCGGGCGGCTGCCGATTATGTCGTAAAAATTCCGGATAACTTGTCATTTGAAGAAGCTGCACCGATTTTTTGCGCAGGTGTTACAACATATAAAGCGCTTAAAGTAACCGGCGCGAAACCAGGTGAGTGGGTGGCTATTTACGGCATCGGTGGATTAGGTCATGTAGCGGTGCAATACGCGAAAGCAATGGGGCTTAATGTTGTTGCCGTTGACCTTGGCGATGAGAAACTTGACTTAGCCAAAGAACTTGGGGCTGACCTGGTCGTGAATCCACAAAAAGAAGACGCTGCGCAGTTTATGAAAGAAAAAGTCGGCGGAGTCCATGCGACTGTCGTAACAGCCGTATCGAAACCAGCGTTTGAATCCGCGTATAAAGCGCTTCGTCGCGGCGGTGCGTGCGTGCTTGTCGGGTTGCCACCAGAAGAAATGCCAATTCCAATTTTCGATACCGTATTAAACGGCGTGAAAGTCATCGGTTCCATTGTCGGAACGAGAAAAGATTTGCAAGAAGCGCTTCAATTTGCCGCAGAAGGAAAAGTAAAAACAATCGTTGAAGTGCAACCGCTTGAAAAAATTAACGACGTGTTCGATCGGATGTTAAAAGGACAAATTAACGGTCGTGTCGTGTTAACATTAGAAGAATAATAGCGAACTAGGATGTCTCGGATAACGAGGCATCCTTTTTCTGTTTGAGCACCAAAATTGTAAAAGGCGCTTCTTCCGATGTAAAATGAAAGACATCAGGAAGGGGAGAAAAAAGATGTGGCGTGTGCTTTCCCTCTTAAAACCTTATCGAAAATGGATGGGAATCGCTTGGTTTTTAATGCTCATTGAACTTATCGTTGAACTTTGGCAGCCGTTATTAATGGAAAAAATCATTAACGAAGGTATTATAAAAAACCATTTTCCCGTCATTTGGAAATGGGGAGCGGTGATGATTATTGCATCCTTGCTAGCATTTGCCGCGGGAATTACTAATTCATTTGCGGCAGCGTACGTCGGACAGCAATTTGGCTTTGATGTACGCAAGCGGTTATTTATGAAAATCCAATCATGCTCGCTTCCGCAGGTCGAACAATTTTCCACCGCTTCACTCATTACGAGAATGACAAACGATGTGACGCAAATGCAAAACATGGTGTTTATGAGTTTGCGTATTATGTTGCGAGCACCGCTATTGATTATTTTTGGCATGGTCATGGCGCTCATCGTCCAAGCGAGGCTTGCTTTTATTCTCGTAGTGATTGTCCCGTTTTTGCTCCTTTTTTTAATTTGGGCGATGAAAAAAGCAGCCGAACGATTTTCCCGTGTCCAACAAGCGCTAGATCGAGTCAATCGCATTATGCGGGAAAATATGGCGAATATGCGGCTCATTAAAGCGTTCGTTCGCAGTACATATGAACAACAGTGCTTCCGAAATGAAAACGAAACATTAATGGCGCAAACGATGACTGTTTCGCGGTTTGTCGAAGCGATTACGCCCGCTTTGCTTTTTTTTATGAATGTGGCAATTGTCGTCATCTTGTTCATTGGGCGAAAAGAAATTCCGACAGGAGGAGTAAATGCAGGCGAAGTAGTCGCGGTCATTAACTACACGACACGAATGACCGCAGCGTTATCGATTTTTACTTTCGTAACGATGGTGTTTTCACGGGCGCGAGCATCCGGACGGCGCATCGCCGAACTACTCAAAATGCCGACGAATACAAAAGAAAAAACGCATCACGCCATGATTACGCGAGGAGAGCTCGAATTTGTACACGTCTCGTTTCGATATCCTGCGAGCGAATCATTTGTGCTGCGCGATGTTTCTTTTTCTGTTCGGGAGAATGAAACGGTTGCTATTTTAGGAGAAACGGGTGCAGGAAAATCGTCGCTACTGCAGCTGATTCCGCGATTATATGAGGTGACGGAAGGGACCATTTTTATTGATGGCATCGACGTTCGTCATTGGGACGAAGCGACGCTGAGAGCATCGATCGGGTTTGTTCCACAAGAGTTGTTGTTGTTTTCCGGAACGATTCGTGAAAATATTTGTTTTGGAAGGAACGTGTCAGAAGAAGAGATGATTCAAGCGGCAAAAGCCGCGCAAATTCATGATGCGATTATGTCGTTTCCAAACCAATATGATACGATCGTCGGACAAAAAGGGGTGACGCTATCAGGTGGACAAAAGCAACGGATTGCCATCGCCCGCGCGCTTATTCGCAAGCCGAAACTATTACTCTTGGATGATTGTATGAGCGCACTAGACGCCAAAACGGAAGCGAACGTTTGGCGAGCATTAAAAGCATACGACTGCACGACGCTTATCGTGACACAAAAAATAACGACAGCGATAGAAGCAGACACCATTCTTTTATTTAAAGACGGAAAATTGCTCGCAAAAGGAACGCATCAACAGCTGCTCAATAACGAACTATATCGCCAAATCGTCCAATCACAGCTTGGAAAGAAGGGGATGAGCTATGCGCCACGCACACCATAGGAAAGTCATAAAAGAGAAGCGCCCAGCGAAAGAAAATATTCGAACGTTAAAGCGAATATGGGCATTTCTTGCTGAAGAGAAACGTCGGTTTTTATTGGTCATTGGCTTAGTAATCGTTAGCTCAGCGCTTAGCCTTCTCGGTCCGTACCTTGTCGGGAAAGCAATTGACACGATCATCGCGAAAACGGCGAACGGATTTATGATGATTGCTGGTATGCTACTAGTCGTTTATTTGGCACTTTCTCTTTCTCTTTTTTGGCAAAACTACTGGATGATTGGCATTGCCCAACGAACAGTATCTTCGCTTCGCCTGCGGCTATTTGAGCAGTTCCATCAGTTGCCGCTCGCTTTTTTTACCCGCCGGCAATCAGGGGAGCTAATGAGCCGAGTAACAAACGACATTGACAATATGAGCCAAACGTTCGATAGCACAGCCATTCAAGTCGTTTCTAGTACGCTTACGTTGATTGGGGCAATTGTGGTAATGCTTTCGTTAAGCCCCATTTTAACGGCAGTCACCCTTCTAATTGTCCCGCTGTTGTTTGGTGGCATGAAATGGATTACGAATCGAACGCAACCGCGCTTTCGCGAGCAACAACAACAACTAGGCGACTTGAACGGGTTCATCGAAGAAGTCATTTCTGGTCAAAAGGCAATCCAATTGTTTGCACAAGAAAAAGAAATGATTGCTCGATTTTTGCAAAAAAATGAGCAATTAAAACAGGCCGGTTTTTGGGCGCAAGCGTATTCTGGATTTATTCCAAAGCTAATGAACGTGTTAAACAACTTAAGCTTTGCGCTTCTTGCCGGCATCGGTGGAATACTCGCTTACGAAGGAATGGTGTCGGTCGGAACGATTGTTATTTTTACCGAATACGCGCGGCAATTTATCCGTCCGTTAAACGACTTGGCAAACCAATGGAATACGCTCCTATCTGCCCTAGCCGGAGCAGAGCGAGTATTTGCGATATTAGATGAACAAAAAGAAGAAGAGGAAGAAGCGCTAGATTTGCCGGTGATTCGTGGAGAAGTGGAATTTCAGCACGTGTCGTTTTCCTATGACCAAGCGAAAGAGGTACTTCATAACGTCGATTTTTCTGTGAAACAAGGGGAAACCGTTGCGCTTGTCGGTCCGACTGGGGCAGGAAAAACGACGATTCTTCAACTATTGACACGATTTTACGATCCTACGAAAGGGAAAATTTTGATTGATGGCCATGACATTCTCCACATTAAACGAGAGAGTTTGCGCCGGCAGATGGCCTTTGTGTTACAAGATGTCTTTTTATTTCAAGGGACGATTCGTGAAAATATTCGGTACGGCCGGTTAGAGGCGACCGATGAAGAAGTAGTAGAGGCAGCGAAACAGGCGAATGCACATTCGTTTATTATGAAACTGCCAAATGGATATGATACGATGTTGCAGCAAGACGGGGGTGGCATTAGTCAAGGACAGAAACAGTTGCTTGCAATTGCCCGCGCGATGATTGCTCGTCCAGCGATTTTAATTTTAGACGAAGCAACAAGCAACGTCGATACCGTAACAGAATTGGCGATTCAAGAGGCATTAACGCGCTTGATGAACAATCGGACATGTTTTGTGATCGCCCATCGGTTAAACACGATTCAACATGCCGACCGCATCCTCGTGCTTCGGGAAGGAACGGTAGTTGAACAAGGGACGCACGATTCGTTGTTACAAGCAAAAGGGTTTTATTATGAATTGTACCACCGTCAGTTTCAGGAAGTATCATAAAGACTTGTACGAATAATCGTACAAGTCTTTTTTTAAGGATAAGAAAGACAGGGGTGTCTAGCTCCAAGCGCCATCGGCTCAAGACGTTTCCTCCTCGGTGGGGCTTATGCGATCTTCGTCGATGGGCGGGAACTTTACGCTTTTCTTATTTGCTCCAGCCGCTTTAGAAATATGCGGCGCCAATCTTCTGACAACGCCGGCTCAGCCACAATTGCGTGCATCGCTTCTTTATTATTTTTCTCGACATAATAAATGTGGTTGACATATTCAATAGAGAGCGGGCGCGCGCTCCGTTCCATTAATTGAAGCGGATGTCCCGCTTGAACCGTCCCTTCTTGTAACACGCGAAAATAAAAGCCAGTGTAGCCAGTCGTTTGTACATGAAGCGGTAAGTCGGTAAGCCCGTGCCGTTTCGCTAATTTCACACACGGCTGGCGCGGCTGGGAAACTTGAAGAATAGCGGTACCGGCTTCAAATATATCGCCGATGCAGACGTCTTTTTCTACTAAGCCGGAAAGTGTCATATTCTCTCCGAACGCTCCGGCGGGAAAGGATCGACCATACAGCCGTTCCCACGCGGAAAAATGTTCTGACGGATATGCACATACCGCTTTATCTGGCCCGCCGTGATGGAGTAAATCAGCTTGTCCATCGCCTACAAAATTTGTTTTTGTCAGCCAAAGCGGCGTAGTCACTGGTTGTTTGTAAATGCCGGTCGTTATTTCTGTTCCATCCATGGCGACCGTTTGCGGTTGACCAATGTTCAGCGAAACAATATACGGTTTTTTCAACACCTTCAGCCCCCTCAAACGCTACTTTACCACGATTGTAGTCGGAAAACGTGCAAAAATCTACCACGTTTTCTATAATAAAAATGAAAAAATTTGTGAAAGAAAGGGTGTTTACAATGCCTGCGGTGGAATCAACGATGTTTCCGTTAGGAAAACAAGCGCCGTCTTTTGCATTAGTCAACACAGTAGACGGCAATGTCGTACGGTTGGAAGACATTAAATCGGACGTGGCGACGGTCATTATGTTTATTTGCAACCATTGTCCGTTTGTGAAGCACGTGCAGCACGAACTCGTTCGTCTAGCGAACGATTATCAGCCAAAAGGGGTCACGTTTGTGGCGATTAATTCCAATGATGTTGAAAAATATCCAGACGATTCTCCGGAAAATATGAAAAAAGTAGCGGAAGAGTTCGGGTATCCGTTCCCGTATTTATTTGACGAAACGCAAGAAGTTGCGAAAGAATATCAAGCGGCATGCACGCCAGATTTTTACGTCTTTGACCGTGAACTAAAATGCGTATACCGTGGGCAATTGGACGATTCAAGACCTGGAAACAATATCCCGGTGACAGGAGATTCCATTCGTGCAGCGTTGGATGCGTTATTAAATGGCAATCCAGTACCAGAACAGCAAAAACCGAGCATCGGCTGCAGCATCAAATGGAAAGAGTAACGGAGTTGGCGTTTGTCAGCTCCTTTTTATTTTTTTATGCAGGTACACTCTTTTTAATAAATACGTAGTATATACAGTATGGATGACCCTTATGGATACAAGGAGGAGTGTAAGATGCTGTTATATGACTATAATGAACCGAATGATGAATTAACCGCGTTAATTAGGAAAACGGTGACCGTTGATTGTGGAGGGGTAGAAACAAAAACAGGGAAACTAATAGATGTTCAAGCCGATTATCTTGTACTGGTAGATGAAGAGGAAAATAACGTGTATTACGCATTGCCCCACGTCCAAAGCATTAGCGAAAACGCCAAAGCGAATTCAGCACTGTTTTTCTCTACTAATAGCGAAACAAGAGAAACGATTCGCACTAAAAGCTTTGAGGAACTATTGCGCGGCCTTATCGCTAGCCATGTTAAAATTAACCATGGGGAACGGGAGTCGGAACAAGGAACATTGCTAGCGGTAAATGATGACCATATCGTTTTATACACAGAAGATGAGGGGATTGTCTTTTACCACCTTCAACACATAAAAAACGTTTACGTGCAAATGAAAAAAGAAGAGGAAATAGCAGCAGAAAACGAAGAAGCAACGGAGCAAGAAAAAGGAACAAACGATCCTGAACAAATCTTTCCATATGTAAATGCCCCCAATATCTCCACATTATTTACCCAATTAACCCATACGTGGGTTTCGATTAATCACGGGGGCTCAGAAACAGTGGAAGGCATTCTCTTTCTTAGAGGAAGCGACTATTGCACGGTCGTCAATCGAGACGAAATCATTCACATCAACCCAACCCACATAAAAACTATTAGCTGCGAACCAAAGGGAATATTTCAACCAATAAATCAGCAAAAAGAAACAGCAGGAAAAGTGGAGGAGAAGGAAGAGGTGAAAAAGCAAGAAGTGCACAGTGAAAAGAAAAAAGAGGAAGGAAAAGAGAAAAAGCACCGACACTAGATGTTCCCCATTTTTTTTTAAAATCCCAGGTCAGTCGCTATTGACTTCTGGGAATTTATCATGTAATATGTAGTAAGTACCATTCAGTTCGTTATATCAAGGATCGTTGTAAGTCGCGCCTCATCGGAAGAGAAGGCCCTCTTAGCAAGCCTTCCTTACGATGGTAGCGCGGCTTTTCTATTTGTGAGTAATGAAGGATGGTCAATTTTCAATTTGTTTTGGAGGAATTCAAATGAACACAGGTACAGTAAAATGGTTTAATGCAGAAAAAGGATTCGGCTTTATTGCGACAGAAGGTGGAAACGACGTATTCGTTCACTTCACTGCAATCCAAGGCGACGGATTTAAAACGCTTGAAGAAGGGCAAAAAGTGACATTTGACATTATCAACGGAAACCGTGGTCCACAAGCGGCAAACGTTCGAAAAGGATAAATGTAAGTACGAAAAGTGGTTCTGCTTTCGGGCAGAACCATTTTTTTATGATACCAAACTCCTAAAGGGAAAATGGATGCTTCGCCAATAAGCAGGCATTTTACGCAAGAAAAACGAGATTCACACTGGCGCAGCTTCGGAGCTGCAAGGATGGACGAGAGGTAGGGCTTCCATTGTTTTACGTTTTTCGGTATGGTATAGGAGAGGGGGGAAGGAAAATGTATCGTGTGTTTGTTTATGGAACGTTGCTTGTTGGAGAAACAAACCATCATGTTGCTGCGCCGTATTTGCAACATATACAGCCTGGAAAAGTGAAAGGGCAGCTGTATGACGTCGGTTCGTACCCAGCGCTTGTGCTCGGAGGAGAAGAAGTAGTTGTTGGCGAATGGCTGACCGTGACAGAAGAAGGAATCAAACAAATGGATCTTTTGGAAGATTACGAAGAAGGGCGAACCAACAATGAATATGAGCGAGTATGGGTGAAAGACTGTGAACAAGACATCGAAGGGTATGTATATATCTATACACCCGAAAAAGTAGCGATTCTTCCGCGAATCCAATCTGGCTCGTGGCGAGAATACCGCCAAGCGAAGACACGCTAAAAGTGTTTGGGATATACCAGACACTTTTTTTTATTCATCAAAAATCATAAGTATACAAATTATTTTTTCGGCTCCTCCGTCATTTCTCTCTCCCTCTACGCTTGCTAATCGTATAACATCTGTCGATTGAAAGCGTTTTCTCAAAAAATTATAAAAATACAAAAAGATTGATAAAAAAAGTATTGCCAAAACGAAAAAGGTTCCATATAATAAAATCATGTTAGAAAAACAAACGTACGAATGTGAGGTTATGTAACATGTCGAAAGTTTTAGGTTCGCAAACGGATGTATTGGCGCAAATTAAAGAAACGATTAAACAAAAACACGTAGAGTTGTTGCATTTACAATTTGTCGACATTGAAGGTATTTTAAAGCACGTAACAGTCACAGCAGAACAGCTCGACGATGTCGTCGAAGGAAAAATTATGTTCGACGGTTCTTCTATCAAAGGCTTTTCACCAATTAACCGTTCCGACCTTTACCTTCTTCCAGACTTAAATACGTTTGCAGTTCTTCCTTGGACGGTCGAAGAAGGATATGCAGAAGCGCGCTTCCTTTGCTCGGTCACTAATCCCGACGGCACGTTATTTGAAGGGGATCCACGCAACGTCTTGAAAAAAACAGTAGAGCGTGCAGCGCAAAAAGGGTATACGATTTCAGTCGGTCCAGAGCTAGAGTTCTTCTTATTTAAAACAGACGAGAACGGAAATCCAACAACAGAACCACAAGACAACGGTGGCTATTTCGAACCATCACCAAAAGACCTTGGCGAGCGCGTCCGCTTAGCAATTTATCGCGCGTTAAAAGCGATGGGCTTTACGATTGAAGCATCACACCATGAAGTAGCGGAAGGCCAACACGAAATTAACTTTAAATATGCCGATGCGTTAGGAGCAGCAGACAACGCAACTACTTATAAATGGGTCGTAAAAACAATTGCAAGCCAATACGGTCTTCATGCGACGTTTATGCCGAAACCGGTATTTGGCATTAACGGTTCTGGCATGCACGTGAACATGTCGTTATTTAAAGATGGCGAAAATGCGTTCTTTGACCCAAGTGATGAAAATCAACTTTCAGAAACAGCCTACCAATTTATCGCAGGGTTATTGAAAAACGTCAAAAGCTTTGCGGCGGTAACGAACCCATTAGTGAACTCATACAAACGGCTTGTGCCAGGATATGAAGCGCCATGCTATATCGCTTGGTCGGCATCAAACCGTTCGGCGTTGATTCGTATCCCAGCAAAACGCGGCGTAGCTACTCGCGTCGAGCTTCGTTGCCCAGACCCATCTGCAAACCCATATTTAGCATATGCAATTATCGCTGCGGCAGGGCTTGATGGAGTCGAAAACGGGTTGCAAGCACCAGCGCCAATTGATGAAGACATTTTCCATATGTCCGAAGAGCGTCGGGCAGAGCTTGGCATTGAAAACCTTCCAGGCAGCCTAGGAAAAGCTATCGAAGAATTAGAGAATGGGACAATCGGTCGCGACACGTTAGGCGAACATGTCTTTAATGAATATGTCGCAATGAAAAAAGCAGAGTGGGACAGCTATCGTACTGCTGTACATGCATGGGAAATTGAACAATACCAAGGAAAATTTTAAAAAACGGGCGATACGCCCGTTTTTTTGTTTCTTCTCTCGCTAACATTTGGTAAAATACTAGAAAACAATAGGATAGGGGAGAGGGCTATGAGAAAACCAGTCGATTTAGGGCATGACATCTCTTTAATTGACGTCTTTGATTTAAAGACACCTAATCGCACCGGTACATATGTGCTTCACGAAAAAGAATTAACGATTATTGAAACGAGTGCGAGTCCGTCGATTCCATATTTACTCAATGGCTTAGAATCACTCGGAATAACCCTAGCAGATATTCAATACATGATTGTTACCCATATTCACTTAGACCATGCTGGCGGTGCGGGGTTACTTCTTGAAAAATGCCCGAACGCCCGCGTCATCGTTCATCCGAAAGGGAAGCGACATTTGGCTGACCCTTCCAAGCTCATTCAAGGGGCAAAAGCGGTGTATGGCGAGAAGTTTGCGGAACTGTTTGAACCAATTGTTCCGATTCCAGAAGACCGGCTCGTTACGATGGAAGACGGGGATACGTTAGCGCTTAGCAACGAGCGCACGCTCACCTTTTTCGATACACCAGGACATGCAAACCATCATTTCTCCATTTATGATTCAAAAAGCAACGGCATATTTACAGGCGATACGATCGGTGTCTATTATCCGCAATTGCTCGCGTATGGGGTAGAATTATATCTCCCGTCCACTTCGCCAAGCCAATTTAACCAAGAAGCGATGCTTCATTCAGCGAAGCGGCTCGAGGAGTTGAACCCATCGCGTATTTACTTCGGTCATTTCGGTATGTCTGAGCATCCAGCAGCCGTCTTCAAGCAATTGCGCGAGTGGTTGCCGAAAATGGTAGAGGTAGGCGAGCGCGTCATGAACGAACAGCCGTTTTTGTCGTTTGAAGATAAAACAAAAGCAGTTGCCAATGGCTTGATGAAATTAGTACAGCCATACTTAGAGGCGCGCGGTGTCCCGCGTGGAGCAAATGTTTATGAAATTCTTCAACTCGATTTAAGCGTTTGTGCTATGGGAATCGTCGATTATTTCCAAAAGCAAGAAGAAAAATGAAAGCGGTCGCAATGATGCACCGCTTTTTTCTATCGTGCCTTATTCGGTTTATAATAGTACCATGGAAATAAAGAAAGGGTGATTCGGTGAAAACGAACAGCGTGAAAATCATTGCGCTTCTTTCCGTCCTCGCAAGTGTGTTATGGGGATATGGGCTTGTGGTAATGGTGCAAGACCAATTTTTTCCTCCGTCCGCATCCGTCCCGTCAAAGCGTGTCGCCAAAGCGGAACATGACAAGGCGCTCCACCTTGTGGCGCTTGGTGATTCGTTAACGCGCGGGACTGGGGATGAAACGGGAAAAGGCTACGTCGGCTATCTCGTCGATGACTTGCGGACAAAAACGAAACAGCCTATCCGGCTGACAAATTTAGCGATTAAAGGGCTGCGCTCTTCTCAACTTGTCGAACAACTGAAGCAGCTAGAAATCCAACGGCAGCTAAAACAAGCGGATTTTGTATGTCTAACGATTGGTGGCAACGATTTATTTCAAGGGGGAGAATCGTTGCGGAACTTTTCGCCTCAGCGTATAAAACAAACGGAGCATGCGTATTTACAGAACTTAGAAACGATTTTCCGGACGATTCGAACCGCCAATTCACAAGCGATCGTGTTTTATATTAGTCTTTATAACCCGTTTCAACAGCTAAACAACGGGCAAATAACATCGAAAATCGTGCGGCAATGGAACTACGATTCGGCAGAAGTAGCGGCACGCTATCCGAACATCATTGCGGTGCCGACGTACGATTTATTCGAACTGCATACAAACGAGTATTTATATAGCGACCAATTCCATCCGAACAAAGAAGGATACAAGCTCATCGGCGAACGGGTATCCGCGCTTATTACGTTTGCGAAAGGGGAGGGAAAATGACTGACACATTAGTCGTACAAAATTTGCGAAAAACAATTGGAAAAAAAGAGATTATTAAAGGGTTGTCTTTTTCGCTACGTGAAGGGGAAGTGTTCGGTTTTTTAGGTCCGAACGGTGCAGGGAAAACGACGACCATCCGCATGCTTGTTGGCTTAATTAAACCAACCTCCGGGCGTGTTTCCATTTGCGGGTACGACCTTCAACGCCAATTTGCTGACGCGATTCGCCATGTTGGCTGCATTGTGGAAAATCCAGAGTTGTATCCGTATTTAAGTGGGTGGGAAAACCTTGAACATTTTGCCCGCATGCTTCCATCTTTTTCAAAAGAACGGCTTCAGGAAGTGGTTCACTTAGTCGGGCTGCAGCACCGCATCCATGACCGTGTCCGTACATACTCGCTCGGCATGCGCCAGCGGCTTGGCATCGCCCAAGCGTTATTAGGGCAACCGAAAGTATTGATTTTAGACGAACCGACGAACGGGCTAGACCCGGTCGGGATTCGCGAAATGCGTGAGTTTATTCGCCTTTTAGCGGAAAAAGAAAAGCTTAGTGTGCTCGTTTCTTCCCACTTACTAAGCGAAATTCAGCTTATGTGCGATCGAGTGGCGATTATGGCGAAAGGGGAAATTATCCGCATCGACGACGTCGAAACCTTACTGAAAGAACAAGCGCGCGTCTATTGGAAAGTAGATTCATTGGAGCGAGCAAAAGCGATTTTAAAAGAACAAACGACTGTACTTGGCGAAATGGACGGGAGAATGGTCACCTTCTACGAAGCAAATCAATTAGCGGCTTGGAACGAAAAACTCGTTCAAGCAGGCATTCGTGTGAGTGAAATTCAGCCGAAACTACCGACATTAGAAGATTTATTTATCGAACTCACAGGAGGGGAAACGATTGATTAATCTCGTCTACAACGAAATGTTGAAAATCGTTCGCAAAAAGCGGCTGTTCATCATTTCTGCCATCATTGCCGTTTTGGTCGGACTGTTTACATATGCGCAATATAAGCACGTCCAAGACGTACAGAAGCGGCTAGGAACAACCGATTGGCGCACGCAATTGCAGCAACAAATTATCGACACGCAAAACCGACTCAACTCAAGTGGCATTTCCGAAGAATGGCGGAAATTTTTAAAAATCCGCCTCCAGCAACAACAATACTATTTAGACCATAACATTAACCCATCCGCACCAGGCGCTCCGACGTTTATGCGGATGTTTGTCGAAAATTCAATTGAATTGTTTTTGCCGTTAATGGTCATGGTCGTCGTTGCTGATTTAGTGTCGTCAGAAGCGAGTGGCGGGACGATGAAGCTATTATTAACGCGGCCAGTAAAACGATGGAAAATATTGCTTAGTAAATATATTGCGATGGGGGTATCGATTTCGTTTATTATGCTGGCGCTTGTGGTGCTCTCCTACGCTATTTCTGGTGCTGTTTTTGGGTATGGTGGTTGGAATTTACCGCTGTTAACAGGATTTACGGTACAGGGAGAAGAATTAAATACAGCAAATGTTCATCTCATTCCACAGTGGAAGTATTTACTGATAGAATTAGGGCTTGCTTCGTTTGTTGCCATCGTCGTCGGAACGTTGACGTTTATGTTGTCAGTCATCATGCGCAGCACGGCGGCTGTCATGGGAATTATGCTAGCTGCGCTTATTTCTGGAGCGATTTTATCGAATATGGTGTCTTCTTGGGAGTCAGCGAAATATTTATTTATGGTCAATCTTCGCTTGACGGATTATATTAGTGGAGCAGCACCGCCAATCGCTGGGATGACGCTTGGATTTTCGATAGGTGTATTGGCTGTTTGGGGGTTGGTGGCGCTCATCGTTTCATTTTTCGTTTTTATCACTCGCGATGTGTACTAGAAAGGGAGATGGTATGGAACAACTATGGGAAAAATTACGGAATCGAACCCCTTCCCCGATTGGGATGACGACATTTATGAAGTATGCCGTGCTTGTGCCTTTGGTAGAAAAAAACGGGGAAATGCATCTTTTATTTGAGGTTCGTTCCCTACAATTAAGAAGACAGCCGGGAGAAATTTGTTTTCCGGGTGGGAAAATTGATGCAGACGATGCAGACGCGCAAGCAGCGGCGATTCGCGAAACGTGCGAAGAATTAGGCATACAGGAAACGACTATTTTGGACGTCTTCCCGCTTGATTATCTTATTTCCCCGTTTGGCATGATTGTTTATCCGTTTGTGGCGCGTTTATCTCATCCGGAGCAAATTCAGCCAAACGAGGAAGAAGTAGCCGCGACGTTTACCGTCCCGCTTACGTTTTTCCTCGAAACAGAACCGGATGTGTATCGTGTTCATTTTCAAGCGCAGCCGGAACCGGATTTTCCGTTTGCGAAAATTCCTAGTGGAAAAAACTATCGCTGGCGTCCGCGGCAAATCGACGAATATTTTTATGAGTATGAAAACAACGTCATTTGGGGCTTAACCGCAAAAATTGTGCATCATTTTGTGGAGATTGTCCGCTCTGTCGATTGAAATCCCTCTTCTGTCCAAGAGGGAATTTTTTTTCGCGGCATTTCTGCGTATAAAATCCCCGTAAGCACGAGCGCAGCGCCGATATATCCTTTTAACGGCAACACTTCTCCTAAAAACATGTATCCAAATAGCGCCGCGAATACAGGCTCAAGGGAAAAAATAAGGCCGGCGTGGGCAGCGGTCGTATACTTTTGCGCGACGGTTTGCACAACAAACCCGATGGCGCTGCACAAAATCCCTAAAGCGAAAATAGCTACCCACGCGCTTGATGTCGGAAGTGTTGGTGACTCTAGCCAAAGCGAAATGACCAAGCTAATGATTCCGCAAGCACCGAGCTGTAAAATACCGAGTGCAACGGAATCGGAACGCTGAGTTAATTGACCGGTGACAACAATATGCATTGCATAGCAAACAGCGGCGAGTATGCAGAGTAGATCGCCTTGTCTTATCGTCCCCCCGCCTTTTAACGTTAAAAGGGCAATCCCGACCGTTGTCAAAACCACTCCGATAACGACTTGGCGGGAAAGTTTTTGTTTGAAAAACAACGCAGAAAAGAGCGGGACGAAAATCACGGTTAAACTAACTAAAAAACCGGCGTGGGAAGTTGTCGTCGATTGGACGCCAATCATGACGAACGCAAAAACGAGAAATAAAAGCGTACCTAATAGAAACGCATGTTGAATTGTTCGTCGATCTACGCGCCATAACCGCTGATGAAAAATCGCCCCTGCTAATAAAAACGCAAGCAAAAATCGCAAGGCGATAAAATAAAACGGCGGAAGGGAAGAAAGCCCCATTTTCATAAATAAATACGACGCCCCCCAAAAAACCGTCACGATGGCGAGCATTCCGTTCGCTTTTGTTTGACTCATGGCTCAATCGTCCTTTCATTCGGTTCGTTGTAAAATAGTATACATGGATGATTAAAATAAGAAAAATGAATGTTTATCATCTGTTATATGAAAAAAATTCATATTAAAGGAGAGGGAAAGATGTCGCTAACTAAACTGGAAGTGTTCCAGACGGTAGTCGAAGTAGGGAGTGTATCGAAAGCTGCAGAAGCGCTCGGATTGACACAATCGGCCGTTAGCCATGCGCTAGCGAGTTTAGAAGCAGAATGGGGGTTTGCGTTATTGCAACGAGACCGTTCCGGCGTACGATTAACAAGCAATGGCGAGCATGTGCTAGCGCATGTTCGAGAAGTGTTGCATTCGTACGAACAATTAAAGCAACAAATCGCTGCGATTAACGGATTAGAACTCGGAACGGTTCGCATCGGGACGTTTACGAGCGTATCGTCCCAGTGGCTGCCGCCAATCATTCAAACGTTTCGTGCGGCCCATCCTTCCATCCGTATGAAATGGTTCGAAGGAGACTACGATGAGATTCATCATTGGATTGTAAATGGCATCGTTGATTTCGGTTTTTTATCATTATCCGCTTCGAAAGCGCTTGACACAATTCCGCTCAAAAAAGACCCGTTCGTTTGCGTCGTACCAATGAATCATCCGTTTTCCCACCAGCAAACGGTCACTCTTTCGCAAATTGAACAAGAAGCGTTTATTATGCCGAAATGGGGGAGCGACCACGACGTACGACGCATCTTAAAAGAAAACCGTATCACGCCGAACATTCAATACGAAGTGGTCGAAGAGCAAGCGATTATGGCAATGGTTGAGTGCGGACTTGGCATTAGCATCTTGCCGAAAATGGCGTTGTATCGTCCGCCGGAACAGATTCGCTTGATTGAGGTAGCAGGGGAGCATTACCGAACGATTGGCATTGCGGCAACGTCGTTTTCGCATCTTTCTCCAGCGGCGAAAACGTTTATTCATCGTCTTTTAGAATGGCTGAACGAGCGAGGAATGCTTGATTTTCCAATCGAACGCCGCTTTATGTTGACATGAAACCAAAAGGTTTCGTATAATAAAAAAGGAAACCTTTTGGTTGCGAAAGGAGAGACAGTACATGATGTTACCAAATATTTGCCAAACCGCTCTATTTCAAGCACCGATTCAAAAAGTATGGGAAGCAGTCGCGACGTCCGAAGGGTTAGCTGCATGGTTTATGCCGAACGATTTTCAACCGGTTGTAGGGCATTCATTTCATTTGAACGCTGGTCCATTTGGCATGTCGCCTTGCCAAGTGACGGAAGTCGACCCACCGCACCGGTTGTCGTTTCGGTGGGGAAAAGATTGGACGATTACGTTTGAGCTGAAAGAAAAAGGAGAACAAACCGAATTTACGCTCATTCATTCCGGATGGGATAGCGAACAAGTCACGGAATTTGGCGAAGCCCATACGGTAGTGCGCGACCGGATGGATCAAGGTTGGAAAAAACTTGTCCATTCGTTAGGCGCTTACGTCGAGGGATAAGAGGCTATGCTCGCAAAGCATGACGTATTTCATGCTATCGCTGATCCGACCCGCAGGAAAATGTTGCAGCTGTTAGCGGAGAAAGAATGGTCCGTAACAGCCATCAGCAACCAATTCCCGATTAGCCGGACAGCGGTTTCGAAACATTTGCGCATTTTAGCGGAAGCAGGGCTTGTCCAAGAACAAAAAGTCGGCCGCGAAACGCGGTATCGCCTTGACCCAAATCCACTGCGCGAACTAAAGCAATGGCTCGCCTTTTACGAACGGTTTTGGGAAAATAAGCTCACGATGCTTCAGCATTATGTAGAAGCAGACATAAGCGAAAACAGGCGTGTTGATTAACCATTAAAAACCAGTTGACATCGCTCTATTCCTAGCTTTTCTGCCGTAGTCGGCAAGCGGT
>NZ_JAILZV010000006.1 GCF_023512315.1 Anoxybacillus sp. | reverse complement strand
ATGATTGACGGCTTCATTATGCGCGACCCTGGCAGTTATGACGATATTATCGACATTTTAACCGATGAAAAAGTGGTGACAGAAGAGGACGCCAAACTGCTCAAAGCGATTATTCATTATCGCAAAGCGCTCGTTCAGCAATACACGACTCCAAATAGCGGAGAATTACAGGAAGCATTCGGTCGCTCGCTACAAGCGTTGCAAGCGTATCCGCAGGCGATTCGCACGTATTTAGAGAATGAACTTGGGCCTGTTTCGGCATTCCGCAACTAACTTTCCTAACTTTTTCGTTTAAAAATTGTATCAATGAAAGAAATAGCGTACAATGAGGAAGAGGACGGTGAATGAGATGGATTATCAATCCTCTTCCACAAAGCAACAAATATTGAAGTTGTTGAAGATGGAAAAACGGCTAACAGCCGGCGAATTAGCTAAACGGCTCCATATAAGCGAAATGGCCGTACGCCGCCACTTGCAGGCGTTAGAACGCGACGGGCTTATTTGTTCAACGCTTTTTCGCCAAGCGATGGGAAGACCAAGGAACGTGTATGAGCTGTCAGCAAAAGGAGAAGAACAGTTTCCACAGCATTACAAACAATGGGCGGTCGAGTTGTTGAGCGATTTAGAGGCATTGGCGGGAAAAGAAACGGTCGCTCTTCTTTTGCAAGCGAGAATGGCAAGGATGAAAGAGCGGTATGGGCACGATTTTCAAGAAAAACCGCTCGACGAAAAAATGCAAAAACTGCTTGAATTGCAAAACGAACAAGGATATATGGCACAGCTGAAAAAAGACGGACAAGGGGTGTACCATTTCATTGCCCACCATTGTCCGATTGCGGAAATTGCGAAAAAATACCGTTCCATTTGCTCATGCGAGCTGCAACTATTTCAACAGCTGCTCAACTCCAAAGTTGCTTTACAAACGTGCATCACAAAAGGGGACGACGTTTGCCACTATACTATTCAAGAAACGGATGAATGACAAAAACGCTTCTCGCTCGTTCAAGAAGCGTTTTTATTTTGACATCTTGTAGGTTGTGCGATAAAGTTTGTTACGTACAGAATATAAGGGAGTGCTGCAAGTGAAAACGTATGAAGGGTATTTAATCGATTTAGACGGCACGATGTATCGCGGAACGGAATGTATTGCAGAAGCACGCGAGTTTGTGAAAGAATTGCATCGCCGCCACATTCCGTATTTGTTTGTCACTAACAATTCTTCACGTACGCCAGCGCAAGTAGCGGAAAAATTGCAGTCGTTCGACATTCCCGCGACCGAGCAACAAGTATTTACGACGAGCCAAGCAACGGCAAATTATATTTTTGAACAAACGCCAGATGCTACCGTGTATGTCATCGGCGAAGATGGTATTCGCGAAGCGCTGAAAGAAAAAGGGTTTACGTTTGCGAAAGAAGATGCGGAGTTTGTTGTGATGGGCATTGACCGCTCGATTACATATGAAAAGCTAGCAATTGCCTGCTTAGCTGTCCGAAATGGGGCAACGTTCATTTCGACGAACGGAGACATTGCGATTCCAACCGAGCGAGGACTGTTGCCTGGGAATGGGTCATTGACGTCGGTCGTTGCCGTATCGACGCAAGTGCAGCCGATTTTTATCGGCAAACCGGAAAAAATTATTATGGAACAAGCGTTAAAAGTGCTTGGCGTTCCGCGGGAGAAAACGTTAATGATTGGCGATTACTACGATACGGACATTAAAGCCGGGATGAACGCCGGTATGGACACACTTCTTGTGCATACAGGTGTCACGACGAAAGAGCTATTAGCAACATACGCCGAACAGCCGACGTATACGGTAGACTCGTTAAAAGAATGGATAGAAAGAATATAAAGGGCGTCAAAACGACGCCCTTTATTCTGTATTGGCTGCGCGGTGTGCCAGACGGCTGGAGGCAGCTGCCGCAATCGCACCGACGATATCATCTAAAAAGGTATTGCATTTTCCTGTGGACTTATCATTTAAGTACTGCAAAATCCCTGGTTTTTGTTTATCGATATATCCATAATTAGTAAAACCAATAGAGCCATACACGTTAACGATGGATAATGCTAAAATTTCGTCCACTCCATACAATCCTTCATCGCGGTGGATGATTGCTTGGAGAGGCTCGTCTAACATTCCTTTCTCCGCAAGAACATCGAGTTGAATACCGGTTAAAATCGCATTTTGCACCTCGCGCTTGGAAATGACACGGTTGACGTTTTCGATACATTCCTCCATTTTTAAATTCGGATGATATTTCGATTGCAAGTAATAAACGAGCTCCGCAATATCTTCAATTTTTACCCCTCTTGCTTCTAACCACTGACGTGCAACGTGTTCAAGGTTATTCATAGTATATTTTTCCATGTTGCTCACCTATTTCTTTTTGTATTGTATATGTGGAAATGGAGAAAAGCGTGCCTTCTTTAAGAAAAAATAGTGATGGACGAACGCTTCTCTTCACGTTGAAATTATTATAATCAAAAAATGGAAGGTTGCACAAATATTTTGCGTGTTTGTGATTTATTCGTATTCGGTATTTGTTCGGCATATATTTGGATAGAAAGGAGGGGGATTATGCTTGAATGGACCGAACAACAATACGGACGGAAAGTAGAAAAGACGGAAAAGCTAGGGAAGTATGATGTATTTTTATGTGGACAGGAAAAATTTCTCTTTGTCCCCGTTCCCCATCGGACGGAAAAGGAGATGAGCGAGCTACATCAAATGGCTGTCTATTTAGTAGCAAAAGGAGATTTATCGGTCGCGACGCTCGTTCCAACAACGAATGGAAAGCTAGTCGCCTCCCATAACGGGCAGTATGTTGCCTTGTTTCGTATTCCAGCGCAACTGTACGCAAGAACAGCGCCGTTTGGAAAAGAACTAGCAAAACTTCATGCCCTCGGTCGATATGTTCCGAGCAATATTGTGTATTGTAATCGAATTGGACAATGGAAGCAGCTATGGGGACAACGGGTAGACCAAATGGAGTTATTTTGGAAAGAGAAATGGCAACAACGGGAAGACGAATTTACGGATTGGTTTGTGGAGTCGTTTCCGTATTATGCTGGGCTAGCAGAAAATGCGATTCAATACGTTACCGATACAGAGTTAGATGAACAGCCGTACACGATAGATGCAGCAACAATTTGCCATGAACGGCTGCCGCAAGCGTTATGGGTGGGGGGGAAAGAGGTGAAGCTCCCGTTGGACTGGGTGTACGATCATTGTGCTCGTGACTTAGCAGAGTGGGTACGTGCGTTATACATGCAAGGAGAAGTAGAGCAGATGCACTCGTTTTTTCGCGAGTATGAGCGTATTACGCCACTGTCGGCATTTGCTTGGCGGCTCGTTTATGCGCGGTTATTGTTCCCAATCCCTTATTTTGAGTGTGTAGAAGGATATTATTTAACGGAAAGCGAACAAGAAAAAAAGCGCTATGCACAAACGTTACGTTCGCTCATCGATCATGCGCAAGCGTATGAGTCGTTTTTAGCTTCATTTTACGAGCAATTAGACTTACCAAAGCGCTTTTCGTTGCCGGTCGTTCGTTGGTTAAAGCACTAAACAAAAAGCGGCCTATCGCCGCTTTTTGGACGATTATGACTAGGAGGAAAATGGAAGGAGAAATCGATATGGACAAGCCGTATATTTTTATTACACGAAAATTGCCTGAAGAAGTGATTGCACCGTTACGAGCCATTGGAGAAGTAGAAATGTGGCCGTACGACGATGTGCCGGTGGCGCGAGACGTGTTGCTTGCGAACGCGAAAAAAGCCGACGCGCTCCTAACCATGTTATCCGACCGTATTGATCGGGAAGTAATGGAAGTAGGGGAAAAGTTAAAAGTGGTGGCAAATATGGCAGTCGGGTTTGATAATATTGATGTGCCGGTAGCGACAGAATATGGCATAGCAGTTTGCAATACGCCAGACGTGCTGAATGATACGACAGCGGATTTAACGTTTGCACTATTATTAGCGACGGCGCGGCGGATAGTGGAAGCAGCCGAATATATCAAAGCGGGGGAATGGAAAAGTTGGAGCCCGTTTTTATTGGCGGGTACGGATGTACACCATAAAACGATTGGCATTGTTGGTCTTGGAAAAATAGGACAAGCGGTTGCGAAACGGGCGAAAGGGTTTGACATGAACATTTTATATCATAACCGGACGCGAAACGAAGAAGCGGAGCGGCAATTAGGTGCGGTATATTGTACGTTTCAACAGTTGTTGCAGGCGGCTGATTTTGTCGTATGTTTAACGCCGCTTACGGCAGAAACGCGCCATTTGTTCAACCGCCAGGCGTTCCGATGGATGAAGAAATCGGCCATTTTTATTAATGCATCAAGGGGCGCTGTCGTCGATGAAGAGGCACTATATGAGGCGCTTGTGGCAGGCGAAATTGCCGCAGCGGGGCTAGATGTTTTTACGAAAGAGCCAGTCGATCCATCGCATCCGCTATTGTCACTCAAAAACGTCGTCGCCCTTCCGCATATCGGAAGTGCCAGTATCGAAACGCGGAGAAAGATGATGGAACGGAGTTGTCGAAACATTCTCGCCGTGCTAACAGGCGAAACGCCAGAAGCGCTAGTAAATACAGAATGGCTAGCACAGAAACGATCGTAGCCCTTCAACCAAGAAGGGCTATTTATTTTTTTAAAAAAATTATCAGAATTTACTTGATGTTAAACGTTTTCAGAATATATGATAAAAAAATAATGATTGTAAAAGAAAGGAACATCTTTTATAATGTCTACTATATAAAAACAGATGTTCATACAGGAAATACAAAAGGGAGTGGTGAGGATGGCAAAACCAATTGCGGTTGGTTTGTTAGGATTAGGAACAGTAGGCAGCGGGGTTGTGAAAATTATTGAAAACCATCAAGACCAACTTATCCATCAAGTCGGCTGCCCGGTTGTTGTAAAAAAAATTCTCGTTCGCGATTTATATAAAGAGCGTGATGTGAAAGTCGCTCCAGAGCTATTAACAACGAATGCGGAAGAGGTTATTAACGATCCGGAAATCGATGTCGTCATCGAAGTGATGGGTGGAGTAGAGCAAACGAAGCACTATTTACTGCAAGCGTTGCAGAAAGGGAAACATGTCGTAACAGCGAACAAAGATTTAATGGCGCTCTACGGTTCGGAATTGCTTGCAGTAGCGACAGAAAATGGCTGTGACTTATTTTATGAGGCGAGCGTTGCCGGCGGCATTCCGATTTTACGCAGCCTTGTCGACGGCTTAGCGTCTGATCGAATCACAAAAATGATGGGAATTGTTAACGGAACGACAAACTTTATTTTAACGAAAATGTGTAAATACGGAAGCCCATATGAAGAAGTGCTAGCGGAGGCGCAAGCGCTTGGATATGCAGAAGCAGATCCGACCGCAGACGTTGAAGGGCTAGACGCCGCGCGGAAGATGGCGATTTTAGCGCGGTTAGGATTTTCTATGAACATTGATTTAGAAGATGTGCAAGTAAAAGGAATTACTGGCATTACGGAAGAAGATTTAGATTACAGCAAGCGGCTTGGCTATACGATGAAATTAATTGGGATTGCTCATCGCGATGGCGACAAAGTGGAGGTGAGCGTCCAGCCGACATTGTTGCCAGATTCTCACCCGCTAGCGTCGGTGAGCGACGAATACAACGCCGTGTATGTGTACGGAGAAGCAGTTGGAGAAACGATGTTTTACGGTCCAGGTGCCGGAAGCCTTCCGACTGCAACCGCAGTCGTATCGGATTTAGTAGCGGTTATGAAAAATATGCGGCTTGGGGTAAACGGACGAAGCGCAGTTGCTCCGCAATATGAAAAGCAGTTAAAAGCTCCGGCAGAAATTTTTTCGAAATATTTCCTTCGTATTCACGTAAAAGACGAAGTCGGAGCATTTGCGAAAATTACGGCCATTTTCTCTGAGCGGGGCGTTAGCTTCGAGAAAATTTTGCAGTTACCTCTAAAAGAAAAAGGAGTTGCAGAAATTGTCATTGTCACGCATAAAGCGTCGCAACAAGCGTATGAAGAAATTTTGCAACAGTTGCGTGACCTTGCGATTGTGAAAGATGTGAAAAGCTCGTATCGCGTAGAAGGGAATGGGAACTAATGGCGTGGAAAGGATTGTTACAGGAATTTCGCGAATTTTTGCCGGTGACGGAAAAAACGCCGCTTCTTTCATTGCATGAAGGGAATACCCCGTTAATTCGGTTAGAGCGGCTATCTGCCCAGCTTGGCATTGAGCTGTATGTGAAAGTGGAAGGCGCCAATCCGACCGGGTCTTTCAAAGACCGCGGCATGGTGATGGCAGTGGCGAAAGCGAAAGAAGAAGGAAGCCATACGATTATTTGCGCCTCCACTGGCAATACGTCAGCAGCAGCAGCTGCGTATGCCGCACGAGCAGGGATGCGCTGCATCGTCGTCATTCCGCACGGGAAAATTGCGATGGGGAAATTGGCGCAAGCAGTGATGTATGGGGCAGAAATTTTTGCGATTGAGGGAAATTTTGACGAAGCGTTAAAAATGGTGCGACGGTTAAGTGACATCGCGCCAATTACGCTCGTTAACTCGGTAAACCCATACCGCATCGAAGGGCAAAAAACGGCTGCGTTTGAAGTTTGCCAGCAGCTTGGCAAAGCTCCGGATGTATTGGCGATTCCGGTCGGAAATGCTGGAAATATTACAGCGTATTGGAAAGGATTTAAAGAATATCACGAACGAAAGCAAACGGGGTTACCAGAAATGCGCGGGTTTGAGGCGGAAGGTGCGGCGGCAATCGTGCGCAACCAAGTCATTACCGAACCAGAAACAATTGCGACCGCGATTCGCATTGGCAACCCAGCAAGTTGGGAAAAAGCCGTGCAGGCGGTGAACGAATCAAACGGAAAAATAGACGACGTATCGGACGCGGAGATTTTAGAAGCGTATAAACTACTGGCAAGAGCAGAAGGAATTTTTGCCGAACCGGCGTCGTGCGCTTCCATTGCTGGGGTGATCAAGCAAAGAAGGCTTGGAGAAGTGAAAGAAGGAAGTACCGTTGTAGCCGTATTGACTGGAAACGGACTAAAAGACCCAGCAATTGCGATGGAGGCAGCTGATATAGCGCCGGTGGTGCTTCCAAATGACGAACGGATCGTGTTTGAACATATTCAAGGGGCTGTTCACCAATGAAAGAAGACGAGATGTTGAAAATTGTTGTCCCAGCGAGTACGGCAAATTTAGGACCTGGGTTCGATTCGCTTGGGTTAGCGGTTTCCCGCTATTTAGTATTGGAAGTGCGACAAGCAAATGAATGGAAATTTACCGCTCGTTCGGAAGAAGTGCAGTCGATTCCGACGGGAACGGATAATTTAATTTTTCGGGTGGCGGACGAAGTGGCTCGCACGCATGGAAGAATGTTACCGGCGTGCGCGGTGGATGTATATAGCGATATTCCATTTACGCGCGGGCTAGGAAGCAGTGCGGCAGCCGTTGTAGCAGGCATCGAACTAGCGAATGAGCTCGCAAAATTGTCGCTGACGATGGAAGAAAAGGCGCGATTGGCAAGTTGTTTCGAAGGGCATCCAGATAACGTTGGTGCGTCATTATACGGTGGGCTCGTCATCGGCTGCCATCGAGAAGAAGAAACGACGATTATTCACGTTCCGAATATCGACCTAGACCTTGTGGCAGTTATTCCGAACTATGAATTAGAAACGAAAAAAGCGCGTCGTGTGCTTCCTGTTTCTTTTTCCAAAGAACAAGCGGTAGAAGCAAGCGCCGTCAGTAACGTACTCGTAGCGGCATTGTTGACAAAAAATTGGCGATTGGCAGGAAAAATGATGGACAACGACGTGTTCCATCAACCGTACCGCGCATCGTTAATTCCCGAATTAGCACATGTGCAGGCGCTCGCTAAAGAGTATGGAGCGTTTGGTGCAGCATTGAGTGGCGCAGGTCCAACGGTTCTTTGCTTTGCGGAACAAGGAAGAGGGGAGTGGCTAAAGGAAAAATTAACGCCACACTTTCCGCATTGCGCGGTGGAATGTTTAACAGTTGAACCGATTGGCAGCCGCGTCTACAAAATGGCGCTAGAAGCATAACGCAATATTCCGTGAAGCGTGCTAAAAAGGCTGTCCCTTAAGCTCAGGGACAGCCTCCGCTTTTCTTAAAACACTTGCTCGACTTCGACGACGCCTGGTACTTCTTCTAACAGGGCGCGTTCAATGCCGGCTTTTAATGTAATCGTCGAGCTTGGGCAGCTGCCGCAAGCGCCAAGTAAACGCAATTTCACTACGCCGTCTTCAACATCGACGAGTTCGCAGTCACCGCCGTCTCGGAGCAAAAACGGACGTAGTTTATCTAAAACTTCTTGCACTTGTTCTTTAATTTCTAAATCGCTCATTCTTCCCATCGACTCCTTTCTGTAACTTTATTATAATCGTTATAATGAAAAAAATCTAATAACTTTTTCGCCATGGAGAGGAAGGTGGAAACAAATGTCATTTAAACCGATTGAAATATGCGTATATGGCGCCGATGTCGTTTGTCCCTCTTGTGTCAATTTGCCCTCTTCAAAAGAAACGTATGAGTGGTTAGAGGCAGCCATTAAACGGAAATATCCGAACCAACCGTTCGTCATTTCATACATCGATATTTTCCAGCCGCCAGACGATGAAGAAAAGAGAACGTTCGCAAAGAAAGTAGTGGAAGACGATTTATTTTACCCTGTTGTCCTTATCGAAGGAAAAATAGTCGGAGAAGGGAATCCAAAATTAAAAGCGATTTATGAGGAAATGGAGAAATACGGATATAAATCCGTCGAACAAGCATAAAAAACGGGTGCTCTAAGGCACCCGTTTTAATATCCGTTATGGTATTTATACATCCAAAGCACGCCGGATTTTAAAAGGCGCGGCACGCGGCCAGTTAGCGGACGGTCAGCGACAAGACCAAATCCATGTTTTTTGCCGAGCGAGCCGAGAATACCTTTTAATTTAATTGGTGGGAACGATTGTGGCGGCTCTTCCCCGTTCCAACGTTTTTGGAGCACTTGGACAATTTGTTCTGCCTGCCCTTCGGCAAGTTGGGCGCTTGGCGCGTGCGGCAAGCTAGCACAGTCGCCGACAACATATACGTTTTCATAGCCTAGAATATGATGACGGGTTGTTAACACGACACGTCCTTGCGCGTCTTTTTCGACGTTTAACGCACGGACGACCCGATTTGGCTGAATGCCGGCCGTCCAGACGACGGCGTCACATCGAATCGGCTCATCGTGGTTATATAATACGCCTTTTTCTACTTTGGTAATGTTAGAAAAACGAACAATTTCAATATGGTGCTCATCGAACCAGCTTTCGACGTATACGCTTAACCGTTCTGGAAACATCGGCAAAATTCGCTCTCCACGGTCAAATAACATGACGTGCAAGTCTGGACGACTTTCCGCGAGTTCGCTTGCTAGTTCCACCCCGCTTAATCCTGCGCCAACAATAGCGACGACTGATTGCGGCGGCAAGTTGTTTAATGCTTGATACGTCGTGCGTGCTTTATCGATTGATTGGATGCTGTACGTAAATTGTTCCGCTCCCGGAACGCCGTGATATTTATCTTCACAGCCTAATCCGATGACTAAATCATCATATGAAACAGAAGTCCCGTCTTCTAAAAAGACTGTTTGGGCATCGAGATCAATGCGGACAACTTCCCCAAAACGATACGTGAGGCGAGGATGCTCTGGAAATGGTACGCGAATGTCATGGTCGCTGACAGTTCCTGCGGCTAATGCGTAATACTCTGTTTTTAAACAATGGTACGGTACGCGGTCAATGAGCGTAATGTGAACGTTCTCATGCAGTTGATTTGGGAGAAGGCGAAGCAAAATACGCATATTGCCATATCCCCCGCCGAGCAGAACGAGATGTCTCATGCTAAAATTCCCCTTTGTCGCTGTCTTTTTCATAAGTAGCTTTTATTAGACGCTCTCTTCGGTGAAACAGAGCGCGATTTGTTATATGCAAAGTGTTTACCAAATGCCATTAAAAGTATAGCGAAAATGTGACAAAATCACAACAATTTTTCAAAAAAATGATGGGGAGTAATCGTATGACAGCAATTGACGATTGGTGCAAAAATCGTTACGATGATGAACATAGAGAGGTGACAAATGATGATTCAGCCGTTGATCGAATTTTGTGTAAGCAATTTAGCGAGTGGCTCACAAAAAGCGCTAGAAATACTGCAAAAAGACCCGAACTTAGATATTATGGAGTACGGCTGTTTAAGCTATTGCGGCAAATGCGCGCATTCTTTGTTTGCGTTAGTTAACGGGGAAGTGGTAACAGGCGAAACGCCGGAGCAATTAGTCGACAATATTTATACGTTTTTAGAAGAAAACCCGATGTTTTAATTCGTTCAAAAAGGTTTCGGGCAAACAAGAAAAAAGCGGCTTCCTACATGCCGCTTTTTTCTTCCGGCGGGGCGGATTTTTGCTGCTCGCGAATTTCTTGCCATCGTTCGTGTGCCATTTGCACGATTCGTTTTTCAATTGTTTCTTTCTTTTTTCCAATCACTTTGGAAAAATAAAGAATCGCTTGTTTTGGCTTCTCCAGCCGTCGGTATAATTCGCCAATCAAATAAAGAAGTCGTACTTCCGACATATGCGTGCCTTGAAAGTCGTCTTTGCTGTAAGAGGAAATATATTCTTCAAGAGCAAGCCGCATAAATCGCTCTTCTTGGTCAGTATTTTCGTACGTTCGGTAAAGCCATGCTAAACGCATATATAACCCCGCAAGTACGATATGTTTTTCGCGCTTTAATGTGGCACAATAAATACCGAGTTTATATGTATTGACTGCTTCTTGAAACGTCCGTTTTCCGCTGTAACTCGTTCCGTGCCATGTTTGGCAAATGTTTGTGTGAATTGCTTCGAGCGCATTTGGCGGAAAATAAGACGAAAACTCTTCGGTTGCAGAAAACCCGCAATGTGGACAGACGCTGACGTAATAAAAAAGCGGATTTACTTCTTCCGACGGATAATAGGAACAAAAGTCGGTATCGTGCTTTATCGGACGAAGAAAGCGGGAGCGAACTTTTTTCGTCGTATATGATTGGTGACAAACGAAGCAGTGAACGGTTCGATCGTATAAAGGATCCATCATGCTTCCCCCGCATACATAAGAATAAAGACCTACTACAAACCGATTATACATAGAATGGAACAAAAAAAGAAGATGCCAATTTGACATCTTCTTTCAGGTGTATATGAAAAAACGGGGGATATTTTCATTGTTTCCCGTACTCCGTTTCTTTATACTTATAGGTAAAAAATTTTTTTAGGAGGCAGTTTATGAATACGTTCTCGTTCACAAAAATGCACGGGTTAGGAAATAGCTATATATATGTCAACCTGTTTGAAGAAACAATTCCAGAGGCGTTGTTTTCCGAATTAGCGATAAAAGTATCCAATGTAAACACAGGCATTGGGGCGGACGGGATGATTTTGATTTGTCCGTCAGACGTTGCGCCAGTCAAAATGCGCATTTTCAATAGCGACGGTTCCGAAGGAAAAAATTGCGGAAATGGTCTTCGCTGCGTAGCAAAATATGCGTATGAACACGGATTAGTGACGGAACGCTCATTTTTGATTGAAACATTGTCAGGCCTTGTGCAAGCGGAGGTGTTTGTCGAAAACGGCGTTGTGACGAGCGTGACGGTAGATATGGGGAACCCACGCTTAAAACGAAGCGAGGTGCCGATGATTGGAGAAGAAGCGGAACAAGTGGTAGCGGAAGCGGTGGAATTTGCCGGAGAAACGTATGAAATGACGGCTGTTTCGATGGGAAATCCGCACGTCATTTTTTATGTCGATGACATTACACATGCACCAGTGACGTCACTCGGACCGATCGTAGAAAAAGATGCTCGTTTTCCAGAAGGGGTGAACGTGGAATTTGTCGAAGTAGTAAATGATCAAGAACTACATTTTCGTGTCTGGGAGCGCGGTTCTGGAGTAACGCAAGCATGTGGCACAGGGGCGTGCGCTGCGGTAGTAGCATCTGTTTTAAATGGCAAAACCGCCCGCAATAAAGAAACGGTTGTCCATCTTGCTGGCGGCGATTTAGTGATTACATGGACCGACGAAGGGAATGTGTTAATGACCGGACCAGCAGAAACGGTTTGCACAGGAATGTATTATTATTGAACGAAGAAGAGAAAAATCGATATACTGGTAAGAAGCAGAAACTTGCTAGTTGTGGAAAAATAAGAGGAGGGAATGTGATGAACGAAGTCGTTACGTTAACGGAAGCAGCAGCGCTACAAATTAAGGATATGATGAAAGAGCATGGCGAAGAAGGAGCATACCTTCGCATTGGCGTCAAAGGCGGTGGCTGCAGCGGATTGTCGTATGGAATGGGCTTTGAACAGGAACAAACAGATGAGGATTACACGTTTGAACAACACGGGATTAAACTGTTAGTTGACAAAGAAAGCGCCCCGATTTTAAAAGGGACGGTTATCGATTATAAACAATCGTTGCTGGGTGGTGGATTTACGATTCACAATCCGAATGCCATTGCGACATGCGGTTGCGGTTCATCGTTCCGTACGGCAACGAATACTGGTACACCAGAGGAATGTTAAGAAAGAGGAGCATAGCGCCCCTCTTTTTTATTATTTCCCAATAAACATTTGTGTCCAATGATTTCCCGCGCTTTCAAATCCAACTCCAATATGGGTAAATTGGCGGTTTAAAATATTGGCACGGTGTCCTGGACTGTTCATCCAAGCGGTTACGACTTCTTGCGGGGTACGCTGTCCTTGGGCAATGTTTTCGCCCGCGGTGCGATACGTAATCCCGAAGTCGCGCATCATATCAAACGGTGAGCCGTACGTTGGGCTAGTGTGTGAAAAATAATGCTTTTGCTGCATATCTTCCGACTTTTTCTGAGCAACAGCGCTCAGTTGCCCATCGGCTTTTAGCGCAGGAAGCCCAGCACGTGCGCGTTCTTTATTTGTCAAATCAATGACTTGTTGCGCAAATTGGCTAATCCCAGTCGTCGTTCGCCCTTGTTGCGGTTGAGGCGGAACAGCTGGTTTTGGTGCTTGTTGTGCTTGTCGTGGCATAGAGTAATACGGAAACGTTGGTTGTTTCCATTGCGGCTGAAGTTGTGCTTGCCATTGCGCTGCTTGTTGAGGGCTTATCGGGATAAAATCGTATTTTGCGTCTTGAATTACTATTGCCCTCGTATGTGGGTATTGACTGCTTGGAATGGATGTGCGCAATGCAGAAATAGTTTGTTTTTGCTCTTGATCGTTACGCTCCATTCCCATTTTATTGCAGGCAACTAGCCCAGTTGCTAGCGCGGAAGCCAGCAAAACCGTCGTTGTTTTTTTAAACAATTGTAATCCCCCCTAGTACTGTAAAATGGGCTTACGGGAGTAGTATTTGCTTCAGGGGAAAAAGTAATGGTGGGAATCGCTGTGGTAAATGGGAAGAAGAGAAGAAGGTAGTTGAACCGCGATAAATAATAGATGAAGCTGTATTTAACGAGGGGGAATTATGGAGAAAAAAGACAACGCAGAAGTGGTAGATGAAAAATAAGGTAGGGATGGCTTGTGGAGCCATCCCTTCTTCATTAAAACATCGACGACGAATGAAGCGGTTGCACTTTTGCGCTTGGGTCAATATATGCTTTTGCATTATTGACGGCAGTTGGCGCTTCGCCAAAACCGCACGCAATTAGTTTTACTTTTCCTTCGTACGTGCAAATATCCCCGGCTGCATATACTCCAGGAATGTTTGTTTCCATTTTGGAATTCACTTTAATCGAGTTTTTCTCAATGTCAAGCCCCCATTCTTTAATCGGACCGAGCGAAGAAACGAAGCCATAGTTGACAATGACTGCGTCGACATCAATCGTTTCGCGTGCCCCATCTTTCGCACTCTCAAGTACGACTTGTTGAATGCCGTTTTCGTTGCCGATTAACGCAACAGGGATATATGGTGTTTTCACATCGACTTTTGATTTCATTAAGTTTTCCACGCTATGTTCATGGGCGCGGAATTTATCGCGGCGATGCACAATCGTTACTTTTTCGGCGATTGGTTCTAGCATTAATGCCCAGTCTACCGCCGAGTCGCCACCGCCACAAACAAGCACTTTTTGCCCAGCGAATTTGTTTAAATCGTCGACAAAATAATGAAGGTTTTTCCCTTCGTATTGTGCAGCGCTATCCAATTCTAGACGACGAGGTTGGAATGCTCCGTTTCCAGCAGTAATAATGACCGTTTTTGAATAGTGCACTTCTTTATTAGTTGTGAGCTTGAAAATACCGTCATCTTGTTTTTCTAGCTTCTCGACCGATTGTTCAAGGCAAACGGTCGGATTAAATTTTGCCATTTGTTCCTTTAAGTTATTAATAAGTTCTTGTGCCCGAATTTTCGGAAATCCTGCGACATCATATATGTATTTTTCTGGATAAAGCGCCGACAGCTGACCGCCGAGCTGTGGAAGGCTTTCGATAATTTTTACGCTCGCTTGTCGCATCCCCCCATAAAATGCGGTAAACAACCCAACTGGACCGCCACCAATAATGGTAATATCATACACTTTTTGGTCTTCTTTCATGATCCCTTCCCCCTCGATTATGAAAAATACAGACACCTACATCATACCATATATAATTCCTTTAGAAAAAAGAAAAAAATCACTTGAAAACAATAAAAAAAAAGCATAATATGTTTTTGAAGAGATTGTTAAGATTTTTCGACAATTGTTTGACATTTTTTTGTCCATTATCGTGAATTTTTTCACAAACTTTTTTTCGATAAAATGCAGCGAAGCGACACACGCTAGTTGTACACAAAAAAAATTAAAAGGGTGGAAGTGATTCATTTGAAAAAGCCAAATGTCGTTATTTTAGGTGCAGGTTATGGGGGTTTAATGACAACTGTTCGCTTACAAAAATTAGTTGGTGTCAACGAAGCGAACATCACGCTTGTGAACAAGTACGATTATCATTATGAAACAACTTGGCTTCATGAAGCATCGGCAGGAACGCTTCATCACGATCGTGTTCGTTATCCAATCACCGATGTGATTGACCGCAACAAAGTACAGTTCGTGCAAGATACGGTTGTGAAAATCATCCCGCAAGAACAACGCGTTCTTTTAGAAAAAGGAGAGCTTTCGTACGATTACTTAGTGGTTGCGCTTGGATTTGAATCCGAAACGTTCGGCATTAAAGGACTAAAAGAGTATGCGTTTTCGATCGCGAATATTAACGCTGCTCGCCAAATTCGCGAGCATATTGAATACCAATTTGCAACGTACAACACAGAAATCGAAAAGCGGGAAGAGCGTTTAACCATTGTCGTTGGTGGGGCAGGATTTACGGGCATTGAGTTTCTTGGCGAGTTAGTGAACCGTGTGCCAGAACTTTGCCGCGAATATGATATCGATCCGAAAAAAGTACGCATCATCTGTGTGGAAGCAGCGCCGACTGCGCTTCCTGGTTTCGACCCAGAGCTTGTCGAATATGCGGTTGGTGTGCTTGAGCGCAAAGGCGTCGAATTCCGGATTGGAACAGCGATTAAAGAATGTACGCCAGAAGGTATTGTTGTCGCAAAAGGCGACGAAACAGAGGAAATTAAAGCAGGAACGGTAGTATGGGCAGCAGGTGTACGCGGAAGCTATGTCATTGACGAGTCTGGTTTTGAAGCGATGCGCGGTCGCGTGAAAGTCGATCCGTTCTTACGTGCGCCGGGCTATGACAACGTCTTTATTGTCGGCGACTGCTCGTTAATGATTAATGAAGAAACAAACCGTCCATATCCACCGACGGCGCAAATTGCGATGCAGCAAGGCGAGCTATGTGCGAAAAACCTTGCTGTACTCATCCGTCAGCAAGGGGAATTGCAGCCATTTAAGCCAGACATTAAAGGAACGGTATGTTCACTTGGTCACGATGATGCTATCGGTGTCGTCTTTGGAAAGAAAATGTGGGGTTCGAAAGCAAGCTTCATGAAAAAGATGGTCGACAACCGTGCGCTTTACTTAATTGGCGGACCGTCACTTGTTGTGAAAAAAGGGAAATTCAATATTTTCTAAATAAAAAGGGGAGATTCCCCCTTTTTATTTATTTAAAAAATTCAAAAAAATAAGAAAACAAAAGAAAGTAAAAGTATTTGTTAGATGTATTCGCTTACATGCGTGAAAATCGCTGGAAATCCTTCTTTCCTTTTTTGCTTGGAATTTGATATATTATCAGAAAATTAAGAAAAAGAGAGGGATCCTCATGAAACGCAAAGAGCAAACAGTATGTCCGTATTGTGCGGGGAATGGCTATGTGCAACTTTTGTTAGGTGGTTCGGAAACGTGCTATTGTTGCGCAGGAAAAGGAGAAACAAAAAACAACGAATGACTTTCGTTGACTCCCCGTCACTCATTCAGTACACTTAAGAAGGATGTACTGGAGGTGATGGGGATGGAAATGAGCATACCTGTTTTACTCATTTCAATGTTGTTATTTTTTGTATTGTTTTTTGGTATCGGCTTTCTATTAAACATGATTTTGCGAATGTCGTGGCTTCCTGCCATTTTAAGTCCGATTGTTTTTATTTTCATTATTGATGATGTTAGGCTATTTGAGTATTTTACTGCACCAAGTGCGTCGTTTGCGGCGTTAAAACATAAAATTTTGACATTGGCGCCTGCAGATGTGATGATTCTCAGCAGTGGGCTAATGGGAGCGATTTTGTCCGGTGTGGCTATTCGAGCACTGCGAGCGAAAGGATATCAAATGTTTTAAGGTCTTCGTCCATTAGGCGAAGGCTTTTTTCTTTTCTCATATCCTCTCGATGAATATTTGTTTCTTTTGTTGGAAATAAATAGAGTCGTGGGAGGAGTGAGAAAATGAGTTTTATACGAAGGCTATGTATGACAGTCTTATTTGTGTGTGCGCTCTTTACGACATTCCAATCCATTTCTGGAGTAGAGGCGCGTACGATCATTGATTGGATGAATGATTCCCCGTTTTCTCTTTTTCAACGCAGCTATTATTTTGCTAATTATTTTGATATAGACTATGCTACAGCGGATGACCAATGGATTCATTACGAGGAACGGGAACAGCCGCAAATTTCATCGGAGGTGACCAAAAATGATGCGATTCGTTTAGAGGAAGCGTTTGATTGGTCACAATATCCGTCGGCAACCGTTGTTGCCACTGGCTATACAGCTGGGGTAGAATCCACTGGGAAGTCGCCCAACCATCCTGCCTATGGCATTACGTATTCAGGAGTGCGCGTAAAACGCGATTTATATTCGACGATCGCTGCGGATTTAAATGTGTTTCCAATCGGCACGATTTTGTTTATTCCCGGCTATGGGTATGGTGTGGTGGCAGATAAAGGTGGCGCGATTAAAGGCAATCGCATCGATTTGTACTACGATACAGTAGAAGATGTCTACAAGTATTGGGGCAAAAAAACGGTCGAAGTGTATGTCGTGAAAAAAGGGGACGGGAAACTGTCCGAAGACGAATTACAAAAGTTAAATGAAGATGAAACGATGCAAGTATTCCGTCAACAATACGTACAATCGAAAAGCTAGAGAAGGGGAGCGGTTGGCCCCCTTCTTTATTTTTGTAAAACAGGGTCTACTTCGTCGTAGGTTGGAAAGATGTCCGGATACAACAATGACGCCAGCTTTTTTAACCCAAGTAATAACCGTGGAGACGGTCGGCAAAAAAGCGCTTCTTCCAGTACGTAAATGCGGTTAGATTGAACAGCTTGAAGTTCATTCCATCCCGTCCGTTTTTTTACGAGCGATGGGTCGATTTTTTCGCTCCGTACGCCGACCCAAACAAGTGCGATATGATCTGGATTTCGCCTACTTACTTCTTCCCAGTCCGTTTGCACATTCGCTTGCTCGATATCGGCAAATACATTGCGTCCGCCAGCTAATTCGCTTATTTCGCTGAGCCAATTTGTTTTTCCTGGCGTAAAGACCGGCTTTGGCCACCATTCCCAATAAATGGTTGGCGGTTGTTCTATTTTTTTGGCGAGTTGCGTATATTGAGCGATGACATCTCGGTATCGTTTGACTACTGCTTCGGCGCGCTCTTTTTCCCCAATCGCTTCGCCTAATCGAAGCAAGTCATCCGCAATCTCTTTTAACGAATGCGGCTGAAAAATAAGATGCGGAATGTTTCGTTTTTTCAACTCTTCAATGTTTCGCTCCATCCCAGGAACGCTTAATGAGGCGAGAACAAGATCAGGATTTAGCGCCTCGACACGCTCCATGTCAATTTGCAAATCCGGCCCGACGCGCGGAAGGGAATGAACAGATGCTGGCCAATCGGAATAATCGTCTACCGCAATTAACCAGTCCGTTCGTCCTAAATATGCAAGCAACTCCGTATTGCTTGGACAAAGAGAAATAAGTTTCAACAAAATCACCTCTTTTTTTTCATTCGCTTTTTCGTTTAATTTTCCTTGTGGTATGGTGAAAAAAAGGGGGATTGCCATGTATCCGATCGAGTATTACGAGTTTTTTGTGAAGTTTAATGAAGAGGATTACTATACGTGTCATGATTTGTTAGAAGAAATTTGGATGACAGATAAAGCGAATTTTTTTATTAAAGGGTTGTTGCAAATGACGGTCGCGCTCTATCATTATAGCTACGGAAATGTGAAAGGGGCGCGGTTGATGATGCAGGCGGCCGAGGAGTATTTACAGCCATACCGTCCGTTTTACTGGGGCGTTCGCGTAGATGAAGTATGCGCATTTATTCAACGCTGTCTAGCAATAATGCCGACCGATATCGATCGAGTCGATGGTGCTGCGATCAGTGAGTTACCTTCTCTTCCAACGCTTGTTCTATTTTTGTACGACTAGTTTAGAAAAGTTAGGTATAATGAAGAAAAAGCAAAAGGAGTGATTGGATGTTTACAGTGATGCAAGAAATATCGAGTAATGCGAGGCATGAAGCAATCGTTGTTGGTCTGTTTGAAAAAGAGCCTCTATTCAGCGGAATCGTGGCCAAATGGAATGAGCAATTGAACGGACAGTTAACAGAACTAGCGAACGAAGGAGACTTGTTGCCAAAGAAAAAACATATCACAAAAGTACATACGCTTGGGCAAATGAAGATGAAGCGCCTTTATTTTGTCGGATTAGGAAAAGAGGAGGAGTTAACGTTTGAGCAACTGCGGGAAGCGTTTGGCAAGTTGTTTCAAACAATAAAAGGCGCGACGTGGTCAGAAGTGGCAGTCATGTTAGATACGTTTACAACGGAGCGAATCGATGCAAGCGATGCCGCCCACGCGCTTTCGGAAGCGTTTCTGTTGGCAACTTACGAATTTGTTGGCTACAAACAAAAGCGCACCGAGTCGAAAAAAATTGAACAATTTACGGTGTATACGACAGCTGATGAAAAAGAAGTGGAAGCGAGCTTATTTGTTGGCTCTGTGTATGGACGGGCGACAAACGCCGCACGAACGCTCGTCAACACGCCGAGCAATTTGTTATCCGCTGCCGCATTGGCTAACTACGCGGTAGAGCTAGCGAAAAAGTACGGATTTGAATACAAGATAGTGGAAAAAGAAGAGATGGAAAAGCTCGGGATGGGGGCACTTTTAGCGGTCAATCAAGGGTCAGTCGAACCGCCAAAACTCATCGTCGTAAAATACCAAGGGAAAGAAACGTGGGAAGACGTGATTGGGCTTGTTGGCAAAGGGGTCACCTTTGATACGGGTGGCTACTCGATCAAGCCGAAAGATGGAATTGTCGGAATGAAAACCGATATGGCGGGAGCAGCGGCTGTGCTTGGAGCGATGGAAATTATCGGGGAGCTTCGCCCAGAACAAAACGTGCTTGCGGTCATTCCAGCAACGGACAATATGATTAGCGGTCGCGCGTTTAAGCCGGACGATGTGATCACTTCGATGAGCGGAAAGACGATCGAAGTAACAAACACCGATGCGGAAGGTCGCCTTATTTTAGCGGATGCGATGACGTATGCAAAGCAACAAGGAGCGAAGTATCTTATTGATGTAGCGACGCTGACAGGTGGGGTCATTATTGCGCTTGGCGTTCATACGACTGGTGCGATGACAAACGATGAAGCGCTGTTTGAACAACTGCTCGAGGCATCAGCGGAAACAGGGGAGTTTATGTGGCGGTTGCCAATTACGGAAAAAGATAAAGAACGGGTGCGGAATAGCCCGATCGCAGATTTAAACAATTCTCCAGGCAGAGAAGGGCATGCGATTATGGGCGCAGCGTTTTTAGCGGAATTTGCGGAAGATACGCCGTGGGTGCATTTAGATATTGCTGGCACATCGGTCACGACCAAGCCATCTGATCTTGGACCAGCAGGAGCAACGGGTGTCATGGTGCGGACGCTCGCGACGTTTGTAGAACGGTTTGAAAAGTGAAAGCTATCCTATAGAAAGGGTGGCTTTCATTTTTAATGAAATGTTAAGGTAATGTAAATTTTATGTTAAGTTTTTTTAAAGACGTTGTAAATTCGACAATTATTGATAAAATAAGACAGGGTGGCTCAATATCAATACATAAATGGGGGTTTTTGTATGGTTTTTTCATCAAAAAAACGCGATGTTTTTTTTGATTTATTGTTTACGATTTCGGAAAACGTGAAAGAAGCGGCGCAATATTTTGTGGAGTACAAAATTCAAAACGTTAGCGATTTAAAAGAATTTGCGCGCGTCATGAAAGAGTATGAGAAAAAAGGGGATTCGTTTATCCACGAACTCGTTGTTGCGCTAAATAAAACGTTTATTACGCCAATCGAGCGGGAAGACATTCACCAACTAGCAATGAAAATGGATGACGTGCTTGACGGATTAGAGCAATGCTCCGCACGTTTTGAAATGTTCTCCTTTACGGATATCGATGACCACATGGTGAAATTTTTCGATAACATTTACCAAAGCACGCTCGAAATTGCGGAAGCATTGAAATTATTAGCAAGCAAAAAGTTGTTAGATATGCGTGCTCATGCAATCAAAATTAAAGACTACGAAACAAAATGCGATGAAATTTTACGTGCATCGATCAAAAACTTGTTTGTAACGCAAAAAGATCCGATTAAATTGATTCAATATAAAGAATTGTACGAGATGTTAGAGGAAATCGCCGATAGCTGTGAAGATGTAGCCAATACGATTGAAACAATCATTATGCGCAACGCGTAAAAGGGGACTTTGTAATGGATACGGTGTTTATACTAACGGTTTTAGTAGTGATTTTTGCGTTAGCGTTTGATTTTATTAATGGCTTTCACGACACAGCGAATGCGATTGCGACATCTGTTTCGACAAGGGCGTTAACTCCGCGCCAAGCGGTTTTGTTGGCGGCAACGATGAACTTGCTCGGAGCGTTGACGTTTACGGGAGTAGCAAAGACAATTACGAAAGACATTGTCGATCCGTTTGCGTTAGAAAATGGCGGGGTTGTCATTTTAGCAGCGCTGACGGCGGCGATTGCTTGGAACTTAATTACATGGTATTACGGAATTCCAAGTAGTTCATCCCACGCACTGATTGGGTCAGTCGCTGGAGCAGCGATTTCTGCAGGCGGATTTGGCATTTTAAACTACGCGGGATTCACGAAAATTTTAGAATCGCTCGTTGTTTCTCCGTTCTTGGCGTTTGGCGTCGGATTTATCGTCATGAGCTTGTTCCGCATGCTTTTTAAAAATGCGAATTTGTCGCGAACGACAAAAGGATTTCGTTTGTTCCAAGTGGTGACCGCTGCGATGCAAGCGTACACGCACGGGACGAACGACGCCCAAAAAGCGATGGGGATTATTACAATGGCGCTAATCGCTGGGAACTATCACACATCGACGGAAATCCCAGAGTGGGTACGTCTGTCAGCGGCGATTGCGATGGGGATTGGCACATCGGTCGGTGGGTGGAAAATTATTAAAACGGTTGGCGGAAAAATTATGAAAATCCGTCCGGTCAATGGCGCAGCAGCTGATTTATCTTCCGCGCTCGTTATTTTTGCGGCGACGACGTTTCATTTGCCAGTCAGTACGACGCACGTTGCTTCTTCTTCCGTGATGGGTGTCGGGGCAGCCCAACGCGTCAAAGGTGTCAAATGGGGAGTAGCCCAACGCATCGTCATTACATGGATTATTACCTTGCCAGTTTCTGCGCTTATTGCAGGGTTTACTTATCAGCTGTTTAAATTATTGTTTATATAAAAAAAGTGCATGCCTCGGCATGCACTTTTTTATGCCACATATTTGGAAATCGCTGATTTTCGAATCGTTTGGTAAAAACGTGGCGCAACCGTACCGGCAATAATAGATAAAATGATATCTTTTGGCAGTGGTACAAGCATCCAACTCCAAGCGACACTATAAGAGAAGCCTTTCGGAGCTTCTGCCCAATATTTAAACGCTACATACATCCAGTTCGTGCCGACCACGTAGTTAACGACCATACCAGCTAATGCCGCAACGATAAAACGAGCAAGCGATGGGCGATTTCCACCTTTGTCGATTATCCAGCCGGTAATATAAGCCGCAAAAATAAAAGAAACGATAAAGCCAAATGTCGGGCCGGCAATCATGCCGAAACCACCGGAAAATTTCGCGAAAACAGGCGCACCGACAAGTCCAACGAGCATATAGACAAGCATTGCAAGCGCCCCGAGACGGCGTCCTAAAATCGCGCCAGCTAACACGCAGAAAAAGGTTTGTAGTGTAATCGGCACGCCGCCAACGACTAAAAATGGCGCCCAAGAGGTAATGTTCGCCCCAATTGCCATCAACGCGGCAAATACGCTGACAAGCGTGATGTCCAATGCGCGCAACCGCATATGTAAACCCCCTTTTTTTCATAGTTAACAGAATCGTACCGAACAATGCCGGGGATGTCAAGGATTTTCAGAATACGGCTCTTATCGGTGGGGGAAAATGGATACAGGAGGGATAACATGGAGCAAAAAAACTGGGAGAAAGACATCGCGCGTGCGAATTCATTCGGGGCGAAGGAAGATTTTATACACGTCCATAACGGAAAAGAAGGATACGATTTGCGCGATGCAAGCGAAGTCGGGAAAAAACAATTCCAAGAAGAATAAGCTGTTTGGCGCACCAAACAGCTAAAAAACGTTCCAGCGCAGTCCAATCACTAATTGGCAGCATCCTACAGTAGAAGGGGATAGCGTCAACCGAATCCCATCTGGATTGAAATAAATATCCACTTTCGAACGAATGCCTAGCGATTGAACCATTTGTTGTACTTGCTTTGTCTTTCCTTGTTGGGCGAGCGACATAATCGTCGTAGCGAATGACTTGGATTGGGCGAATTTTGCTAAAATGACACTCGCATCTTTCATTAGCAATTGCGCGGCCGTCGCCGATTGGCTAAACAAGGTTGAGTCAATGGGAGGGTATTGGCGAAATTCATAGGGAAACATCTCGATCCTCCTTACGCGTTTTGTATCACTATATGTAAAAAGCAAAAAGAGCGAGCCAATTTTAGCTCGCTCTTTTACATTAAATAGCGGAAAAACAAATAGAAATGGGACAACAACAATGCGACTAACGTTAACGGTGCGCCGATTTTCAAAAAGTCCATATAGCTAAAGCCATGTCCTTCACGCGACGCAAGACCGGCCACGATGACGTTCGCCGAAGCACCGATTAACGTCCCGTTTCCACCTAAACACGCACCAAGCGCCAACGCCCACCATAGCACATCAATTTGTGGCGAATCAGGTGATAGCCCCATACCTACCGCCATATCTTTAATCAGTGGAATCATTGTCGCTACGAACGGAATGTTATCGATTGTTGCCGACGCCATCCCAGACACCCAAAGGATAAAGTACGAAGCGACCGAAATATTACCGCCTGTGACATCAAGTGCTTTCTCCGCTAGGCTTTTAATTAAGCCGATATCGACAAGTCCGCCGACGAGCGTAAACAACCCGGCAAAGAAGAAAATCGTGACCCACTCCACAGAGGCAAACACGTCTTCTACTTCATGTTCGTGCACGCCGATAACCATAAGAATGGTAGCGCCGGTGAGGGCAATGACGGCAGCATCGACATGAATGACAGAATGGAGAATAAACCCTAAAATCGTTAACGCTAAAACGGACACCGATTTTTTTAATAATATCGGATCTTTAATGTAATCCCTTTCATTCAAATTCATGAGCTGTTCAATGAGCTTTGCATCCGACGTTAAGTGACGGCGGTAAATGAGTGCAATAATTACTGTTGTCATGAGCATAATCACAATAACAATTGGAGCTAAATTGATCAAAAAGTCGTTAAAATCTAAATGTTTATTCGCTGACCCGATCATAATGTTTGGTGGGTCTCCGATTAGCGTTGCCGTTCCGCCGATATTGGAAAATAGCACTTCTGAAATTAAATAAGGCACTGGATTGACGTGCAAAATGCGCGTAATCGAAAACGTAACAGGAACGATTAATAAGACGGTAGTAACGTTATCGAGAAACGCAGACAACACGGCAGTCAATAGCGATAAAATAATTAAAATGCGCAGCGGCTGTCCCTTCGCCGCTTTCGCCGCTTTGATGGCGACATATTGGAAAAATCCTGATTTGCTTGTAATGTGAACGAGAATCATCATCCCGATTAAAAGCGTAATCGTTCCCCATTCGATATGGTGGGTAAACGCTTTATGCAAATCGACGATTCCGAAAATGACCATCGCTGCTGCTCCAAGCAAGGCAATGACTGCACGGTTAATTTTTTCTGAAATAATAATCGCATATGTTGCTAAAAAAATGGCGATCGCTAAATAGTATTGTACGTTTGACACTGTTGTTACTGTTTCGTGCAACGGTTTCCCCTCCTTATTGAATCGTTGTGCCGCAAGATGGACAATGGATGTGCGATGGAGCTTGTAGCCCTCTTACGTAAAAAGAAAATTGGCAGTTTGTGCAAGTAAATTCAGTGAGACGGTCGATAAACAGTTTGTTCGACGGGCGTTGTGGAACGGTCGTGTCGACAATTTCGACGTGAATATGCTCGCGTGAGTCATCTTCCGCAAGCACGAGCCCTTCCGTCTCTTCTTTTGTACGCCAGCCACCGTCGACTAAATGTTGTTGTAGTTGGCTATGGGAAGAATGCGCAAGCATTTCTTCGGCAAGTTTCATATACTGTTCATTTGTTAATGAAGAAAATGGAATTCCCGTTTTTTTCTTTTCCCAAAACGCTTTCAATTGCTCTTCGGTGAAAATGAACGTCACAATTTTATGAATAATTACATTTTTCAATCGAAATTCCCCCTTTGGCTGACATGATATCCCCCCTTATTATACTGTCTTTGCTGCTTACCTCCAAACCATTTTTACTCATATGCTTTAAGCATCTATGTATAAAGGAAAAGGTCAAATTTTCTGAAAAAATAAGTGAACAACCAACATTTCGTGATATAATGATAAAAAGCAAGCGAAAGGGGGCTTTCGATGCAAGAGCGTCCGTATGTATTTCTCGATTTTGAGTTTACGATGCCAGAAAATAAAACAACCCCGAGGGGATTTTTTCCAGAAATTATTGAGGTCGGTCTTGTCGCTGTTGTTGAGAGTGAAGTATGCGAGCAATTTTCATCTTATGTGAAACCGACGTCGTTTCCAGTATTAACGGAACGGTGCAAAAGCTTCTTAAAAATTACGCAAGCTCAAATTGACGAAGGCATTTCGCTTGCGGAACTCGTAGCGCGATTACAGCAATATGATGCCCTTCGTCCGACCGTCATTACATGGGGAAGCATGGATATGAAAGTGTTAAAGCATAATTGTGCCCAAGCGAATCTTCCGTTTCCGTTCACTGGAGAGCACCGTGACTTAGCGATGGAGTATAAAATGTTTTTTGGCGAGCGGAACCAGCCGGGATTGCGCAAAGCGGTTCAGGAATATGGAAAAGAAGGGGTGGGCAAACCACATTGTGCGCTTGACGATGCGTTTACGACATATAATATTTTCAAGCTAGTGGAGAAAGATAAAACATATTTAGCAAAGCCATCGCAGCCGACGCTTGGCGAGCGCGTGGACTTTAGTCAATTATTAAAAAAATTTGCACTATAGCAAGCCAAACCATACACTCTGCTGGTTTGGCATATTTGTTTTTGGTATAATGAACGGGAAAATGAACGACGAAAGGTTGACGGAGTGATGACGTATTTATTAGGGCTGTTTTTATACTTTCCAGAAGATAAACGGGAATACATTCCAGCCGCGATTACATGTACGCTTTTTTTAATTGCCGCGATTTTTACGATGCGGCTTATTATGAAAATTTCGAAACGGCAAGAAGAAAAAGCGAAGCAGTTTGAAGAACGGTTGCGGAAAGAAAATGTGATTCGAGATGAACAATAGTGGTTTGCGGAAATCCTCTTTTGGCAATACTGAAGAAAAAATGTGTTGCGAAAGGGGATTTTATGTTTCGAAAAGTATGGGTGTTAGCGGCGATAATCATGCTAATCAGCGGCTGCAAAGAAGGGAATCCAACCGAAATAAATGTAAAAATGATGAATAGTGCGGGCGATGTACTAGGAAACGCGAAACTGTCGGAGCAGCCAAAGGGGGTAAAAATTTCCTTAGATTTAGAAGGATTGCCGCCGGGAGAGCATGCGATTCACATTCATGAAAAAGGAATGTGTAAAAAACCAGACTTTCAATCCGCAGGCAGCCACTATAATCCAGAAGGGAAAAAACACGGCCTATTGCATCCGGAAGGGGCTCATGCGGGCGATTTACCGAATTTAATTGTGAAAGAAGACGGAACGGTAAAAACAGAGCTGTTTGCGCCGCAAGTGACATTAAAGGAAGGAAAAAAAGGCACATTGTTAACGAAAGAAGGTACCGCATTAGTCATTCATGCTGGCAAAGATGACGGCATGACACAGCCAGCCGGTGATGCAGGTGGGCGCATTGCGTGCGGGGAAATTAAGAAAAGCTAGCCGTTTTGGCTAGCTTTTTTGGTCGAAAGCGATTACTAACCGGTGAAACGCTTCTTGTAGCGTTTGTCGCGTACAGGCGACGTTTAGACGAATAAACCCCGTGCCTTCTTTCCCAAATTTACTCCCCATTTCTACGGCGATTTTCCCTTTCTGAAGAAGCCGTTGTTTTATTTGCTGTTCTTCCATGCCAAGTTCGCGGCAATCAATCCAAACAAGGTATGTGGCTTCCGGGCGAATCGGGTGTAGTTTTGGCAAAAAAGTGTTAAGAAACGAGCACGTCTGCTCGATGTTTTGTTGGATGTACGCCAACAGCGCATCGAGCCAATCGCTGCCATGCCGATAAGCGGCCTCCGCGCCGATGACGGCAAACGTATTTAACGTGAAAAAGCCTTGGCGTTGTTGAGCAGCGTCAAACTGCTTTTTTCGTTGGTTATTCGGAATAATGATGCTTGCACATTGCAGTCCTGCTAAATTAAACGTTTTTGTCGGGGCGACGCATGTGATGCTAATGTCAGCGAAAGCATCATTGATGGAAGCAAACGGCGTATGTTGGAACGGCGGCAACGTTAAATCGGCATGAATTTCGTCACTGACGACGAGCACGTTGTTTTCGACGCAAAGCGTTCCTAGTTTTATCAGTTCCTCTTTCGTCCACACCCGTCCGCTTGGGTTATGTGGGCTGCAGAGCAACAACATTTTTGCCCCTTTTAGTTTTTCTTGTACATCTTCCCAGTTGATTTCATATCCTTTTTTTGTTAATAGAAGCGGACTTGTTACAAGCTCACGGCTGTTTTTTTCAACTAGCTGAAATAGCGGTGGATAAACGGGAGAAAAAACGACGATTCGGTCGCTTGGTGCTGTAAATGCTGTGATTGCCGTGGCGATGGCAGGAACGACGCCGATAGAAAACGACAACCATTCTGGACGTATCGTCCATCGGTGGCGTGTTTTTAGCCAGTCGCTAATGGCTTCTTTCAACGAATATGGAATGGCGGTATAGCCAAAAATTCCATGTTCTGTACGTTTTGTAATCGCCTCAATAACGGCGGGCGGTGCAGGAAAGTCCATATCAGCAACCCACATCGGCAGCACATCACGTACCCCGAAAAATCGCTCTGTTTCGTCCCATTTCACTGAATATGTATGGCGTCGTTCAATGGGATGGTCAAATGAATACATAGCAAATCTCCTTCCTTTATTTTCCCTCATGGCGTATAATGTTGGCATATTCTTTTTATGAAAGGTAGGAACGAATATGCACCAACATTTAAACCGCTCGTTGCTTGCTATCGTTCAACAATGGGATCCGTTTGGTTATGGCATAGATGCCTATGAAATAGAAGCGGTTGATGTTATTCGGGCTGTCCATGAGTATGATGATGTCGAGAAACTCGCCCGAAAAATTCAAGCTATTTATGAATTCGCGTTTGAACAAAAAATTCCTCTTACTAAATGCATAACATTAGCGCGTGAGCTGTTGCTGATGAAAGAAGATGCAGAATGCGCGCTGTAAAAAAACGAAATTTTTTGCGTGCAAATTTAATATAATTATGCGAAAATTCTAAAAAGGGAGGGATTGACGGTGAAGTTAACAGAAAAAGAGTTAGAAATCGTCGAAATTGTCGAGAAAGACGCACGCATATCGCTCGATACGCTTGCAAAAATGACGGCGCTAACGGTGGAGGAAGTAGAAGTTATTTTAAAAAAACTGGAGGAAACGAAAGTAATTGTACAATACGCCACTATTGTCGATTGGCGCAAAATTGACGGACATGAAGGAGTAGCCGCAATGATTGATGTGAAAGTGACACCGAAACGAGGGGTCGGTTTTGATGAAGTGGCAGAGCGCATTTATCGCTTTCCGGAAGTGAAATCGGTTTATTTAATGTCAGGAGCATACGACTTATCGGTCGTCATTGAAGGACGCTCGATGGCAGAAGTAGCTCATTTTGTGTCAGAAAAGTTGTCCACGCTTGATTCGGTTATTTCGACGACAACGCATTTTATTTTGAAAAAATATAAACACGACGGCACGGTGTTTGACCAAGGAGACCAAGATCGTCGCATCGTGGTGGCACCATGACACGGGCAACGAAAACGTACGTATCTGAAACAGTCAGCCGCCTGAAGCCATCAGGAATACGCCGCTTTTTTGACTTAGCAGCAAGCATGGAGGGCGTCATTTCGCTCGGAGTAGGAGAGCCGGATTTTGTGACCGCATGGAGTGTTCGGGAAGCATGTATTTTGTCGCTTGAGCAAGGGTATACATCGTACACGGCAAATGCAGGACTGTTAGCGCTTCGCCAAGAAATTTCTGCATACTTGTCGGGGAAATTTGGCTTATCGTACCGCTCAGATGGCGAAGTATTAGTCACGGTCGGCGCTAGCCAAGCGCTTGATCTAGCGTTAAGGGCAATTGTTAACCCTAGAGATGAAGTGATTGTCGTTGAGCCGAGCTTTGTATCGTATAGTCCGCTTGTTGCATTAGCAGGAGGAGTGCCTATATCCGTTCGAACAAATGGCGCTGACCATTTTAAGTTGCGCCCGCAACAAATTGAAGAAGTTGTTAGTTCAAGAACGAAAGCGTTAATTCTTTGTTCGCCAAACAATCCGACGGGAACGGTGCTAAACCAAGAGGATTTGGCAGCGATTGCTCGCATTGTCGAAAAACATGATTTGCTCGTCATTTCGGATGAAATTTATGCAGAATTAACATATGATGAGCCGTATACGAGCTTTCCGGCGGTGGAAGGGATGCGCGAGCGGACGATTTTAGTGTCCGGGTTTTCGAAAGGGTTTGCGATGACGGGCTGGCGGCTAGGGTTTGTCGCTGCACCAGAGGAGTTATTGCAAGCGATGTTAAAAATCCATCAATATGCGATGATGTGTGCGCCAACAATGGCGCAGTACGGGGCGATAGAGGCGTTAAAAAACGGAGAACACGATGTAGACGAAATGCGCAAAAGCTATCGCCGCCGCCGCAATTATTTTGTTCAGTCATTAAACGACATTGGGTTGCATTGCCATTTGCCAGGTGGCGCGTTTTACGCGTTTCCATCGATTGCTTCTACGGGAATGACGTCCGAGCAATTCGCGGAGCGGTTGCTGCTGGAAGAAAAAGTAGCGGTCGTTCCTGGGAGTGTGTTTGGTGACAGTGGCGAAGGTTATGTGCGCTGTTCCTATGCTTCTTCGCTTGAACAGTTGCAAGAAGCGATAAAACGAATGAAACGATTTTTATCACGAATATAAAATTCCGCCGCATTTGCGGCGGAATTATGCATCTTTTCCGTATTTAATTTCATAAAGCATTTGCATCACGCGCAAAAAGTCTTCTTCGCTGAACTCTTTTGCTTTGCGTAAAATCAGTTTTGCTCGTTTGACGCCCACTTCTTTGACGAGATGTTCGATTTCTGGGTCGACGCCAGATGAGGTATACATTTCTCGTTCCATTAACTCAGACGCTGGAACGTCAAGGGCGGTGCAAAGTTTTAAAATCGTTTGCGTATCAGGGATTTGTTCGCCTGACTCATATTTTTGAATCGTAGCCGTTCCGACACGCACTTTTAATGCTAGTTCTTGCTGGCTCATTTTTCGTTGTTCGCGGTACATTTTAATATTTTCACCAATTGTGCTCATAAAGTCCCCTCCTCTTTCTATATCTCCATCATACCATGTTTTATGCGCGGTACAGAGATTTTCCTTTCAGTTTTGCGATAATTTTTGCTTCACTTTATGCATAATGGTATAATGAAAGCAATTTGAGAAATAGGAGTGTTTTCTTTGTCGAAGTTAGCGGTAGGTAACATTGTGAAAGGAACGGTGACCGGGATTCAGCCGTATGGTGCCTTTGTTGCAATTAGCGACGATATTCAAGGGCTTGTGCATATTTCGGAAGTTTCCCATCAGTTTGTGAAAGATATTCATGATTTTTTGAAGGTGGGAGACGAGGTCACGGTCAAAATCCTTTCCATTGATGAAAAAGCAAAGCGGGCGAGTTTGTCAATAAGAGCCGTAAAGGAATTACCAGCTTCGGACAAACTACGTCAACCGAAAGCAAAAGAACTCCCCGAAACAGCGGGCGGCTTTCATATATTAAAAGAAAAACTAAAAGAATGGATCGAACAATCGAAAAACGAATAAACACTCACCGCGTGCGGTGAGTGTTTTTCACTTTCGTTGTACCGAGAGCTCCCCAGTCGCTTTATGTCCGCGATACTCTTGGTTCGGTGCGTCCAAGTTCAGCTGCTGGTTTAAATAAAAGCGCGAGGTTGATGAGCCCAGCAATACCGACGATTCCGTAAATAATGCGGGAAATCATCGAGTTTTGTCCGCCGAAAATAGCGGCTACTAAATCGAATTGAAAGAAACCAATTAAGCCCCAGTTAATCGCACCGATAATCGTAAAAAGTAGTGCAATGCGTTGAAGTGCACTCATTGAGGATTCCTCCCTTAAATTTAAATGGTTCGTTTATAGTGTGGATGGTTCATCGAAAAATATGCATCATTTGCAAGAAAAGCAAATTTCTTTACAGGAAGAGGAAAAAAGAACGATAATAAAGATGGTTTTTCATGATGGTTGAAGGAGGTAAATATATGCAAAACTTTGTGTTTCGCAATCCAACGAAACTAATCTTTGGAAAAGGACAACTCGAGCAGTTGAAAACAGAAGTGCCACGATATGGAACGCGTGTGTTATTAGTATATGGCGGTGGAAGCATTAAGCGAAACGGGCTGTACGATGAAGTCATTAGCATTTTAAAGGAAATGAATGCAGAAGTGTTTGAGCTTTCTGGCGTAGAGCCGAATCCTCGCCTTTCCACTGTCCAAAAAGGAATTGACCTTTGCCGAAAAGAAGCGATTGACTTTTTATTAGCGGTCGGCGGCGGCAGCGTTATTGACTGTACGAAAGCAATCGCTGCTGGAGTGAAATACGACGGCGACCCATGGGAGTTTATTGCGAAAAAAGCGCCAGTAACGGATGCCCTTCCGTTTGGCGTCGTGTTAACATTAGCAGCGACCGGCTCGGAAATGAATGCAGGTTCTGTCATTACCAATTGGGAAACGAAAGAAAAATACGGATGGGGAAGCCCAGTCACGTTCCCACAATTTTCGATTTTAGACCCGACGTATACGTTGACGGTTCCAAAAGAACATACCGTTTATGGAATGGTCGACATTATGTCGCATGTGTTTGAGCAATATTTCCATCACGTTCCGAATACACCGCTGCAAGATCGCATGTGCGAAGCGATATTAAAAACGGTCATCGAAACAGCGCCGAAGCTTGTCAATGACTTAGAAAACTATGAATGGCGGGAAACGATTTTATATTGCGGAACGATGGCGTTAAACGGTATTTTGCAAATGGGCGTGCGCGGCGATTGGGCGACGCATAACATTGAACATGCTGTATCTGCCGTATACGATATTCCACATGGTGGGGGGTTAGCGATTTTATTCCCGAATTGGATGAAGCACGTGCTTGATGAAAATGTCGCGCGATTTAAACAGTTAGCGATTCGTGTGTTTGATGTCGACCCGACTGGAAAAACAGATCGCGAAATTGCTTTAGAGGGAATTGAGAAGTTGCGTGAATTTTGGTCGAGTATTGGCGCCCCATCTCGTTTAGCGGATTATGGCATTGGAGAAGAGCATTTAGAAACGATGGCCGATAAAGCGATGGTGTTTGGCGCATTCGGCAACTTTAAAAAACTCACGCGCGAAGACGTATTAGCAATTTATCGTGCATCCCTATGACAAAGGGGCTGACTCAAAAGAGGGATTTTTCTTAAACCAGACACAACATATAGTTTCTTGGTGATTGTTTTATACCTATATAAGGTAGTGAGAAAAGGTGTCCCGTTCCTTTTGGGACACCCTCTCTTATTTTTAGAAAAATGTCAAAATGAATCCGTTTTCAACTTCTCGGTCGCCTTGATTATCATTGGCTGTTTCGCTAAAGTGTAAGAAGGTAAAACTTTTTTGTGGAGGAAACGATATGACACACATTCGATTTGATTATTCTAAAGCATTATCGTTCTTCGGAGAACATGAACTGACATATTTACGTGATGCAGTAAAAGTAGCGCATCATTCGTTGCATGAAAAAACAGGAGCGGGGAACGACTTTTTAGGTTGGATTGATCTCCCGGTAGCATATGACCGTGAAGAATTTGCCCGCATTCAGCAAGCGGCAGAAAAAATTCAACAAGACTCGGACGTATTGCTTGTGATTGGCATCGGCGGCTCTTATTTAGGAGCGCGAGCAGCCATTGAGATGTTACATCACTCATTTTACAACGCATTGCCGAAAGAAAAACGCCGTACGCCGCAAGTCATTTTCGTCGGCAACAATATTAGCTCGACCTACATGAAAGACGTCATGGACTTATTAGAGGGAAAAGATTTCTCTATTAACGTCATTTCTAAATCTGGTACAACGACTGAGCCGGCGATTGCGTTTCGTATTTTCCGCAAATTGCTCGAAGAAAAATACGGCAAAGAAGAAGCGCGCAAACGCATTTATGCAACCACCGACCGTGCTCGCGGTGCGTTAAAGACGCTTGCAACCGAGGAAGGATATGAAACGTTTATTATTCCAGACGATGTTGGCGGACGTTACTCGGTGTTGACGGCGGTCGGCTTACTTCCGATTGCAGTGAGCGGTGCGAACATCGAAGAAATGATGAAAGGGGCGGCGCAAGCACGCGAAGACTTCAGCAAATCAGAACTCGAAGAAAATCCAGCATACCAATACGCGGCTGTTCGCAACATTTTATACAACAAAGGAAAAACAATTGAAATGCTCGTCAACTATGAGCCAGCGTTGCAATATTTTGCGGAGTGGTGGAAGCAATTATTTGGAGAGAGTGAAGGAAAAGACCAAAAAGGCATTTTCCCTGCTTCGGCAAACTTCTCGACAGACCTTCATTCATTAGGTCAATACGTTCAAGAAGGTCGCCGCGATTTATTTGAAACGGTATTGAAAGTCGAAATGCCGCGTCATGAGTTAACGATTGAAGCGGAAGAAAACGATCTTGACGGTTTGAACTACTTAGCTGGAAAAACGGTCGATTTCGTCAATACGAAAGCATTTGAAGGAACGTTGCTAGCTCATACAGACGGCGGCGTACCGAATTTAGTCGTGACATTGCCAACATTAGATGAATATACATTTGGGTATCTCGTCTATTTCTTTGAAAAAGCGTGTGCGATGAGCGGCTATTTGTTAGGGGTTAATCCGTTTGACCAACCAGGTGTTGAAGCATACAAAGTGAACATGTTCGCATTGCTTGGCAAACCAGGGTACGAAGAGAAGAAAGCGGAGTTAGAGAAACGGTTGAAATAAGAAAAGGGCTTCCTTGTGCAGGGAAGCCCTTTTAATATTGGTTATTTTGGGGCAACCTACGAAAAAAAGGAGGTTAGTTGCGATGATTGAAATTCCATCAGCATTGGAAGGAAAAACGTTTCGTTTATATAAGCTAGAAGCGGAATTGAAGCCGCTCGGCTATGTGATTGGGGGAAACTGGGACTATGACCACGGTTCCTTTGACTACAAAATCGATGACGAAAATGGTTACCAATTTTTGCGTGTTCCGTTTGAAGCAGTAGATGGGCAGCTTGATTCGAACGGGACAACGGTGAAGCTTGGGCGACCGTATTTGCTTTCGCATCAATACCAAATTGGGCTTGATGACAACGTTCATGTCGGTAATTTTGCCGCATCGTTTAACCAATTCGCCGAGCCGCAAGATCCAGACGCTCCGTTTCCGAAAAAATATATTCGTATTGGTCAAACGCTAGTCAAGCAATTAGAAGACAAGCTGCTTAACACGTAACGACCAACAAGCGATCGCTGGGCAGAAGAACAATATCGGGGGAAGGATTCAAAAGAGTTGCTTCCCCTCGGGAAATTCCAAACGGAATCACTCCCCCTTCTATTAGCACTCGACAACTTTCACGAAATGTTCGCCCGATTATTTCATCTGGTACTTCGATGATTTGTAAATGTATTTCTTTCGACGTATATAAAAATTGTTCTAACATTACCGAAAAAACCGGAGACTCGATTGTATGAATAAACGCAAAGGTCGCTAATGCGTTCGTTTGAATGATTTCATCTGCCCCTGCTCGTTTTGCGTTAGCTGCTTGTTGCTTTGTTAAAACTTCTACAATGACATAAAGGGACGGATGTACCCCTTTCATTGCGACGAGCGTTAAAATCGAGGCCATATCGGCGTCTGTTTCGTGTTTGTGCGGATCGGCGGTAATGACCGCCATTTTCGCTTTTGTAATATTTGCTTTTTGCAAAACGGAATCGTGCGATGGATTTCCTTTAATAAAGTGGACGCTTTTGTTTACGATTGGCAGCGAAGCGAGTGTTTCATCGATAATGACGAAAGAGGCGAACGGCTGCCGTTCGGTAAGTTGTCGCAATATTTCGCGCGTCCGCTCATTCCACCCGACAATCACGATATGCCCTTCTTTTGTATATGGAAGCTCTCCTTTTAGCAATGCGTTTTCTTTTGTTACCGCCGCGGCAGAAAGGGCGGCAAAATAAGCAGAAACAATACCGGTGCCAGCGAAAATAAGCGAAATTGCTACTAGCTTGCCAATAACTGTTTTTGGCACAATGTCACCGTAACCAACGGTTGCAGCAGTGACAATTGCCCACCAAATTCCATCGAAAAAGGAATGAAACGTGCTCGGCTCAATCACATGAATCATCCAACCAAAGCCAACAATCATTATCATCCCAAGAAGCAATGTCCTTACAACGAACGGAAGACGAAAATAAGCGTACTTCACAATGCACCCCCTTATGGGAATAGTTTGTACGAGTTTTTGATTTTTTTTACATATTTTTTTCGCAATGGTTCATACTATCGGTGAACGAGGGAGGTGTTTTTTGCAATGGATATGAATCGTGTGAAACAAATTGTGTCATCTCCAGCCGATATTCCTGTTCACTACCATGGAGTGTCTGTATGGATTGATAGCTATAACGAACAGCAGCAAACAGCTACTATCCATATGCGTGACGGGCATCTTCGCGAGAAGAGAGAAGTGCCGATTGCTGAATTAGAAGAAGGAAACGCCTAAAAAGGGGCGTTTTTTTTATTGCGAAAGAAAGTTTTCTAGCAATATTGTTTAAAATGTATGATAATACAACTAGAGAGGTGAAAAATGATGGGGAAAGTAGGACGAAACGATCCTTGTCCGTGCGGAAGTGGAAAAAAGTATAAGCAGTGCTGTGAAAAGAAACAAGATGTCGTATTTTTGAATGAAGTAATTACGCAAGAAGCGCTTCAACTACAGCAAGAACTATTTGAATATGCATTGACTCATTACGGCGATGCGTTAAGCGATTTTATTTTTCAACAAATTCAACATCTTCCCGTTGTTGCGGAGGAAGAGCAAGAAACGTTTATGCTATACGTGACGCAATGGGCAATATTTTGCGCGCCGATATTGGATGGACGAACGGCTGTCGAACATTATGCGCAGACGCGAAGCTCCAAAATTAAACGGGCAAGTACACGTAATTTGTTACGTTCCTGGACGAAGGAAGTTCCATCGTTTGCACGGGTGATAGAGCAAGAAACGAATCTAATTGTCGTCGAAGATATTTTTACAGGAGAGCAAAAGCGCGTCACGTTACAAGAAAATGAGACGATCGAGGTAGGGAATGTCGTCGTTGGGTTTCTCGTATCAATAGGGGCAACGTACACGTTTTTTCTTTCTCTTCTAGAGTTGGAAAAAGAAAGAGCGGATTGGCTTGTTGAGCGATTACAACGAAAACAAGAGCAAGCAAACAAACCGCTTCGCCAGTGGCTAGCGACATCGTTCCCGGAATTATTGCATGAATGTTTTATGCCACTGCTTCCTGACGATTTTGAAATCGATGATCTTCAATGGGACGATCCAATTCATCAGCAAACGGCCTATCTTTTAAAAGAAAATATGGATCGTCTCCATGAACAAGAACCATTAACGAACATTGCGCTTGTTTTATGGCGCACGTATTGTGAGTTGGTTCATCCGACGATAAAAAAACCAGAATTGTACGCAGCAGCACTTCATTATTTAATCGTAGCCACCTTTTTCCCATATAAAGTAGCGACACAAAAAGACATTGCGGAACATTACGGGGTATCAAATAGCAGTCTATCAGCAAAGTATCGCGAAATGGAAGAGGTGCTCGCAGATTTTCTTCAACAAGTATATGAAAAACTCGAGGAACTTGATGACGATTGGGATGAGGAAGACTGGGAGGACGAGCTTGAGTTTTTCCCGCCCCAACATTCCCGAATCACACTGGAACGAGAATTACGCCAATTAGAGCGGGTCATTCAAGAAAAAGATTTTTCGTCGGTTGCAGAGGCAAACGAGTATATTCAAAAGGCGCTTCAAAATGGGAAAAAGCCAGTTGCTTCGCTGTCGCCAAAAGACGAAGCACAAGAGCTATTGTACCAAGCGTTTGAAGAAATGGACCGGAAAAAACGGCTCGACCTCGCGCATCGCGCATTGGCGATTTACCCAAACAGCCCAGATGCCTACAACATTTTAGGGGATGAATCCGTTGCGCTCGAAACAGCGATGAATTACTACAAACAAGGAATGATTGCTGGCGAAAAAGACCTCGGTAAACGATTTTTCCGAGAAAACAAAGGGCATTTTTGGGGGATTGTCGAAACGCGACCATATATGCGTGCGAAAGCCAACTATGCACAAGCTTTGTGGCAGTTAGGGGAAAAGGAAAAAGCGGTGGAGCAGTATGAGCAGCTATTGCAACTAAACCCAAACGATAACCAAGGCATTCGCTATTTATTATTGCCTGCCTATATTGAGCTAGGGAAATATGACGAGGCGGAAGAGTTGCTGGATCAATACAATGAAGCGACAGCAACGATGGATTATAATCGTTTGCTCGTTTCCTATTTGAAATATGGGCTGCATGAGGAACTAGAAGATTTATTAGAAGAAGCGATGATATCTAATCCGTATGTTATTGATTATTTATTGAAAAAGAAGCGCTTGCCAAAAGAAGATCCGCTCTTTTTTAGCTTTGGTGATGACACGGAAGCAGTCATGTATGCAAAAGCTCATATTCACTTATGGCAACGAGAGCGAGAACTGCTAGAGTGGCTACGGGAAACGGCTCGCATGCAGTGGAAAAAATAACGAAACGCAATCATTGCTTGCGTTTCGTTTTTCTAAGCGGGGGGGAGAAAAACGTGAACATTCGAATAGCAACACGCGCTGATTTGCCAGCGATTGTCGAGATATATAACGAAACGATTCCAACAAGAATGGTGACCGCTGACTTAGAGCCGGTGTCTGTTGAAAGTCGGGAAAAATGGTTTTCCGAACATTCCGAAGAACGGCCGCTATGGGTCGTCGAACAAAATGGGAAAGTGTGTGCATGGCTAAGCTTTCGTCCCTTTTATGGACGACCTGCGTATCGCCATACGGCCGAAATCGGTATTTATATTGCACAAACGCAACGTGGAAAAGGTCTTGGCAAGCTGCTATTGCAAAAAGCAATCGACGAATGTCCGAAGTTAGCAATAAAAACGCTATTAGGCTTCATTTTTGCCCATAATGAACCGAGTTTGCGGCTTTTTTCCCGTTTTGGATTTGAAAAATGGGGGCATTTCCCAATGGTTGCTGAACTCGACGGAGTGGAACGAGATTTAATCGTCATGGGGAAACGAATCGGATAACGACAGCCAATGATGACCGCCTTTGGAAAATGCTCGTCACAAAAAGAAAAACCCTTGCCACGCAAGGGTTTTTCTTAATGGAGCATACCGGGCTCGAACCGGTGACCTTCGCGCTGCCAGCACGACGCTCTCCCAACTGAGCTAATGCCCCAAATGTAGCCTAACTTTATTATATTTATCTTCAAGCATTTTGCAAGACAAGCACAGCAAACGATTAGCGATTGGAATTATATACTAGTAGACAATATTCGACAAAATGTGATATTATGTGTTCGTCCATAGAATAGCGTGTTTCCCTACGTTTCATAGCGTAAGGGGCTTTTTTGTCGAAAACAAACTCGAATTTTGTCGATTTTTTTAAAAAATATCTAGACAAAATTCGACAAAATATGATATGATCAAATTGTCCATAGAATAGTATGTTTCCCTTGCGATATATATGCGCAAGGGACTTTTTTATGTTTATAAATTTTCAATTTCGACACTTGTAACGGAAGGGATGTTGCGAATCGAGTAATAGACGTCTGTAGCGGTTTGTTTTTGATAAATTGCCACTTTCAATTTCAGCAAATGGTGTTTCTCATCAATATCTTTAATGTGAAATGTTTTAATAGCAATTGTTTGCTGTCGAATGGCTTCGATGACATCATCAATCTTTTCAGCGCGAGAAATAGTAAGTTGTAGTAAAATCTCTTTTTCCCTTAGCTGTTTTGGCCCGAAGAGCGCAGTGAGAAGCGGGATAAGTTCAACGCTCACAATTAATAAGGCAACACTGACAATCGCCTCCCAATAAAACCCTGCTCCAACAGCAATGCCGATCCCGGCTGCCCCCCATATTAACGCTGCGGTCGTTAAGCCAGAAACGCTGTCATTCCCTCTTCGTAAAATAACCCCTGCTCCTAAAAAACCGATTCCTGAAACGATTTGTGCTGCTAGACGAAGTGGATCCATCGTGATATGGTCCTTTAAAGGGAAGATGTAGGCAGATTCAATCGATACAATCGTTAGCAGGCAGCTCGAGATAGAAATGACAAGGCACGTTTTTAACCCTACAGGTTTTCGTTTTAACTCCCTCTCTAGACCAATAACAAGTCCTAATACTGCGGAAATACCTAGTTTTATAAAAAGATGAAAATCCATATTTTTCCCCTCTTTTTCTTTAAATGATGCTATAATCATTATAAAACGTTTTGTGAGAGGTGGGTTATGAAATCATCGAATTTATTGAAGCCGTATATTGCGATTGCCATTGGAGCATTATCCGTATCGACGTCGGCCATTCTTGTAAAATGGGCGCAAGCTCCGTCAGCTATAATCGCGTTTTATCGGCTCTTTTTTACTGTTTTGTTGATGACTCCGTTTGTTCTTCCGTATGCACATGAATGTCGAAAAATTTCGAAAAGAGATTGGTTATTTTCTGTTGCTGCTGGTGTTTTGTTGGCGTTTCATTTTATTCTTTGGTTTGAATCATTGAACTATACGTCGGTGACAAGTTCTGTCGTGCTTGTTACGCTCCAGCCGTTGTTTGCTTTTGTTGGCGGCTATATCTTTTTTAAAGAAAAGTTAACCATTAGTGCATTTTTTAGCGGGTTGCTTGCGATTTTCGGAAGCGTTATTATTAGCTGGGGTGATTTTCAAGTTAGTGGAGCCGCGCTATTCGGTGATGTGCTGGCACTGCTTGCTTGTGCGATGGTAACAGGATATTGGCTTGTTGGGCAAGAATTAAGAAAAAGACTGTCGCTTATGACGTATACATATATTGTATATAGCGTTAGTTCGTTGACGCTCCTTGTTTATTCGCTTATCCTTCGTTACCCATTAGTTGCGTATAAGAAAACAGATTGGTTTTGTTTTCTTTTGTTAGCGCTCGTACCGACGTTACTTGGCCATTCATTGATGAACTGGTCGATGAAATGGCTTAGTGCAACTACTATTTCGATGAGCATTTTATTTGAGCCGGTAGGAGCAGCCGTTTTAGCTTATTTTTTGCTTGATGAAATGATTCAGCCGCTTCAATGGATTGGTGGAACGTTAATTTTAACAGGTATCGGAACGTATTTATGGGGAGAAAATCGAAAACGGTCGCTATCTGTACAAGAAAGTGGATGAACCGATTGAACCGATCCCCATTTTGCTTCGTTCGACAGAAAGTTGTGGTTGCCCAATAGAACGAACGAAGGTGGATAAATAACGAAAGTCGATTCGCGTAGTTTGCGCTAATAAATAAGCCGACTTTTTCGCTGCTGGTTTTCGTCGTTTATTTAACGCAGCAATCACTTCTTCTTTCGATTTAATGCCGATCCCGTGCCCATAATAAAGACCGTTGCCTAAGTAAATGGTGTTTTCGCCTTGCCACTGTGGCATCGAAGGGTCTACATCAGGGTTTTTAAAATAAAGGCAGTCACCGGGGATGTAGTCATCCCCTTTTTTTGTTGTGATGTTCAAATCTTTGTCTACATGCCAATCGTACAGAAGAAGATCGTCGAATAACTTATCGAATATCTCCTGTTTTATTGTATCTAATACGGCTTTGTAAAAAATAATAACGATTGCAGTTGCACATTCAAACGCATATAGTTGACTGTTAATAAAAATATCATTAATTGCAGCGCTAGGAGCGACCCCTTTTTTTAGCTCAAATCCCCCTAAACGATTTCTCTGCCAATATCGCTCGTTGCATTTGGAAAACTGAAAAATAGTAAAGCGGGCAGCACTTTTTGCCAATTCGACAGAAGTTTGGAGAATGCGTTCGCGCACAACTAATTCGAATTGAAGTTGCTGTTTGCTTTCGTACGAATACATCTGTTTTTCTTTCACTAACGTTTGAAAGACCATCTGTTGTTCCTTAGACAGTGTGGCAGAGGAAAAAAACGAATCGTCCACAACGGTGTGTTGAATTTGAATCATAGTTATCCACTCCTTTCAATAGCTTCATAGAAAACAAACGCACTTTTTGTGGATAAAGAGGATAATATTATCCACAAGATGTTAATAACAATAGTATAAATCGAAATAAAAAAGGATTTATTGTGGATAATGATTGTTTTTTTGTGGATAGACTGTTGATAGTTATATTTACAAAAAATATATTTCCTTTGCACATATCCATAAACCGACAGCAGCCCTAATGCTTTTTACAGCAATGTACATTTAGCGACGTTTTGGCATTTGACAGTTGAATGGATTATTTGTATGCTACTTTACAAAGATTTATGTTGTTGAAAGAAAAAACACAAAAAAAGTATTGCATTTTTAAAAATTACATGATAAATTATTAAACGTCGCTGCGGAACGATGTGGTGACTAAAAAAATAGTTGACAATCGCATTTTAGTTGTGATAGGCTGAAAAAGCCGTTTTTTGAGGCGATGTTCTTTGAAAACTGAACAAAACGAAGCGTCAATAAGAAAAGCGGAGGACGCCCGCTTATCGACGAAACGCGCTGGAGGGGATGCTAAAGGCTGTTGCCGCCACAGCAGAACCGAAGCGTCGCGAGTCGATGGCGTCCGAAGCTAGACAATAGCCAACGTTAAAAGCTAAGGTATACTCTTTTTGGAGAGTTTGATCCTGGCTCAGGACGAACGCTGGCGGCGTGCCTAATACATGCAAGTCGAGCGGACCGAAAAGAAGCTTGCTTCGATTCGGTTAGCGGCGGACGGGTGAGTAACACGTGGGCAACCTGCCCTGTAGACGGGGATAACACCGAGAAATCGGTGCTAATACCGGATAACACGAAATGTCGCATGACCTTTCGTTGAAAGGCGGCGCAAGCTGTCGCTACAGGATGGGCCCGCGGCGCATTAGCTAGTTGGTGAGGTAACGGCTCACCAAGGCGACGATGCGTAGCCGACCTGAGAGGGTGATCGGCCACACTGGGACTGAGACACGGCCCAGACTCCTACGGGAGGCAGCAGTAGGGAATCTTCCGCAATGGACGAAAGTCTGACGGAGCAACGCCGCGTGAGCGAAGAAGGTCTTCGGATTGTAAAGCTCTGTTGTTAGGGAAGAACAAGTACCGCAGTAACTGGCGGTACCTTGACGGTACCTAACGAGAAAGCCACGGCTAACTACGTGCCAGCAGCCGCGGTAATACGTAGGTGGCAAGCGTTGTCCGGAATTATTGGGCGTAAAGCGCGCGCAGGCGGTCCTTTAAGTCTGATGTGAAAGCCCACGGCTCAACCGTGGAGGGTCATTGGAAACTGGGGGACTTGAGTGCAGAAGAGGAGAGCGGAATTCCACGTGTAGCGGTGAAATGCGTAGAGATGTGGAGGAACACCAGTGGCGAAGGCGGCTCTCTGGTCTGTAACTGACGCTGAGGCGCGAAAGCGTGGGGAGCAAACAGGATTAGATACCCTGGTAGTCCACGCCGTAAACGAT
>NZ_JAILZV010000059.1 GCF_023512315.1 Anoxybacillus sp. | reverse complement strand
GTTAGCCACGGCCATTCGGGCGATTGTTTTACTTCTCGACGGTATTTCTTCCATTTTACCATAAATTGTGACAAGTCGAGTACATGAAATTCAAGATGATCACTCCAGAGGAACTGCTCTTCATCTTCGCGAATGTGAAAGACGGTGTGAAAACGATCCGTTTCGTGTGGAAAGAGTGGATAGTTGAGGATGGCAATCATAATCGTCGGTGGGAGGGTGTCGTACCGTTCTCCTTTCGACAGCGAAGCCGAAAATAACCGCGCCCAGTAATACAATAGCCGTTCCGGCATGCCGTATTGCGGGATAAGTTGAATTTCGATGTGAATGCGCTCGCCGCGATTTGTGCGGACGATAACATCTAACCGTCCTGTTTTTCCGTCTTCTGTTTCTTTCGTCAGCTCGGTGTTTTCAAACTGGACATCGACGATGCGATCATCTCCTGTTCGACGCAACAGCGCGTTTAAAAACGCCATCGTAATTGACTTGCGACTTGGGTGACCAAACAGCTGTTTAAACATAAAATCCATTTTCAAATCGAGGTATTGCATGCGGATCATCCTTTCGTAGAATATAGAGGACAATTTGATTAAAACCGAGAAATAAGGGAAATGCAAATGAGGAAAATTAAATTTTGCCGCGCTTTTTTGGGCGAAAACAGATAAAAAGTGCAGAGAAATACGTGGTTTTTCGATTGGAAAATAAATTTTTGATGAAAAAGACAAACACACTTTTGGAGATAGAAGAGGGGCGTTTCCTCCTTATGAAAGAAACGCCTATTTTTTGTCATCTCCTTGGGGCAGCCTCTTTTAATTGAGCTAGCTTCTCCAACACCCTCCGCTTCCGATAGAGCATTTTCCCCGCTTCGGCGATGTCTTCGATAAACATTTTGTTAAACATGGCGCCGAAAATAATGCCAACGATTGGGACGAGTTGGAATAATTTTTTCCAGCCGAATTGGTCGCGGAACGTCATCATGACTTCCCGCCAGCCTTGCAGCTGGGAAAATACTTGCTGATGGTCGTTGGAAAACGACGTGAGCTGGTCGAGAATTGCTTTTTTGCCGACGATGTCGCTGGAGACAAACTGCAAGCACTTCACAATAAAAATGCGCTCTTTTTTTTCTTTCGGGTCATAGCCGTAAGTAATCGCGATTTCTTGGAGCGTCTTTAACGCCAACCCGAGCATGGCGGGAATGTCGATGGCTAGTGTAAACAGTCCGCCTACACCGGTCGTTGCCCCTTGGTATTGGGCGAATGTAATGCGCGCTTCCACTAGCTCATCGCACACGCGATCCATCGTTGCAAGCGGCAAATGTCCAACTTGCTCAATAGAAGCCGCAGGAAACTTTTCGAGCAGTTTCGCTTCGTTCACTAAATATTGTCCGCCGCTTTGGATGTAGCTACCGAGTTCGTCGAGCAGCTGTCCAAGTTTTTTATGTACGATCGGTGGTGTTAGCTTATCCAATACTTTAAACGGAAGGCGCCCGATTTTTTCCCAAAACCATAAATCTTTTTGACTGTGCTCCCAGCGTTCGATTTTTGCTAATTCTTGTTCTAACGATTGTTTCGTTTCCATGGCAAAAGCCCCCTTTATACATAACGTGGATGAATCGGCTAATTGTTATACGTTTGTCAGAAAAAAATGTTTCCATCCACTTGTGATTAACTAAAAAATTTACTAAAATATTTACTATAAAAGCAGTTTAGGAGGCAGAACAATGATTGAAAAGGTAAAGACGGATTTTCTTGCATGGTTTGGTGGGGGAAGGGAAGAAATTCGCACCTTCTTCGCCCCAGGTCGCGTGAATTTGATCGGGGAGCATACGGACTACAACGGTGGGCATGTGTTGCCGTGTGCCCTTGAAATCGGCACATATGCCTTCGTGAGAAAAACGAAAAGCGCAGACGTTCGGTTGTATTCGCAAAATTTTCCAGAAAAAGGGGTGGTTACCGTTCCGCTAGCAGATTTATCATATCGCGACGAACATGGCTGGGCGAACTATCCGAAAGGAATTATCGCAGCGTTTCAAGCGTCAGGGGTTATCATCGACAGCGGGTTTGATGTACTCTATTATGGAAATATCCCAAATGGCGCAGGATTGTCGTCTTCTGCCTCGATTGAACTTGTTACGGCGGTCATGGTCAATGAACTGTTTCAAGCAAATTTCAGCATGCTTGAACTTGTGAAAATGAGCCAAACCGTAGAAAATAATTATATTGGCGTCAATTGTGGCATTATGGACCAATTTGCCGTCGGAATGGGAAAGAAAGACCGTGCGATTTTATTAGATTGCCAAACGTTGCATTATCGTTATTTACCGCTTTTACTGAACGATTGCTCAATTATCATCGCCAATACGAACAAACAGCGCGGGTTAGTGGATTCGGCGTATAACGAACGGCGAGCAACGTGCGAAACAGCGATTATGAAGTTGCAACAACACCTCCCGATTTCTTCCCTCGGCGAACTGACAAGCGAACAGCTGGCGAAATACGCGCACGTTCTTTCTCCCGTCGAACAAAAACGCGCTCGCCACGCCGTGACGGAAAACGAACGGGTGATGCAAGCGGCAGAAGCGCTGGAAAAAGGGGAGTTGGCACGCTTCGGCCATTTGATGAAACAATCCCACCTCTCGTTGCGCAATGACTACGAAGTGACAGGAGTAGAGCTTGATACGCTTGTGGAGGCAGCGTGGAAGCACGAAGGAACGATCGGTGCCCGCATGACTGGGGCTGGATTTGGCGGTTGTACGGTGAACATCGTAAAAGAAGAACACATTTCTTCCTTCATTGAGCAAGTCGGGCGAGAATACGCGCAAAAAATCGGCTATGAAGCAAGTTTTTATGTCGTAAAAATTGGCGATGGTGCAAAAGAATTAACAGAAAAAGAGGAGATGAGGTTATGATTCTTGTTTGTGGCGGTGCAGGCTATATTGGCAGCCATGCGGTACATCGCTTCATCGAAAAAGGGGAACAGGTGGTGGTCGTCGATAATTTGCAGACAGGGCATCGCGAGGCGATTCATCCAGAAGCGATATTTTATCAAGGGGATATTCGCGACCGCGCCTTTTTGCGCGACGTATTCGAAAAGCATAATATCGACACCGTCGTTCATTTCGCGGCGAATTCGCTTGTCGGGGAAAGCATGGAAAAGCCGTTAGCCTACTATGACAACAACGTATACGGAACGCAAGTATTGCTGGAAGTAATGAACGAATTTGGCGTGAAGCAAATCGTTTTCTCTTCGACGGCAGCGGTATACGGGGAGCCGAGGCACATTCCGATCGTTGAAACCGATCCGACCGTCCCAACGAACACGTACGGGGAAACGAAGCTTGCGATGGAAAAAATGATGAAATGGGTCGACCAAGCGTATGGCATCCGCTATATTTCGCTTCGCTATTTTAACGTCGCTGGTGCGTACGGCGCCCACTTAGGGGAAGACCACGACCCAGAAACGCACGTCATCCCGCTCATTTTGAAAGTGGCGCTCGGGCAACGAAACGAGATTCATATTTTTGGCGATGACTACGATACCCATGACGGCACGTGCATCCGCGATTACATTCACGTTCTTGACTTAGTCGATGCCCATTGGCTTGCGGTCGAAAAGTTAAGAAGCGGGGCGAACAGCGACGTATTTAACCTTGGCAACGGCAACGGATTTACCGTCAAAGAAGTGATTGAAGCAGCACGCCGTGTCACTGGCCATGACATTCCAGCGCGAGTAGTAGAAAGACGCGCGGGCGACCCAGCCCGGCTTGTTGCTTCTTCGGAAAAAGCGAAGCGTGAACTCGGGTGGAAGCCGACATACACAACAATCGACGACATCGTCGCTTCCGCTTGGCAATGGCATCAAGCAAATCCGAACGGCTATCGAGGTGGCAAGCGGTGAATATTTATTTGGCAATCGAACAATTGATTCAGCACGGTCTTATGCACGAACTTCTGCAAAAAGAAGACGTCATTTATACGCGTAATCGGCTGCTTGCGGCGTTACAGTTAGACGAGTGGCAGCCTCCCGAGGGAGCAACTTCCTCCCTCCCTCTTCCTGCGATTTTGTCGTCTATGTTAGATTGGGCGTACGAGCAGGGGCTATTGCAGACGAACACGACGACAGAACGCGATGTATGGGAAGCAAAACTAATGAACTGTTTAATGCCGCGCCCATCGGAAGTGATTCGTACCTTTTATGAGCAGTATCATCAAACGCCAAAGCAAGCGACCGATTGGTTTTATGCCTTAAGCCGTGCATCGAACTATATTCAAACCGACCGAATCGCGAAAAACGAACATTGGAAAGCCGCGACCGCATACGGAGAGCTCGATATAACGATTAATTTAGCAAAACCAGAAAAAGATCCGAAAGAAATCGCCAAATTAAAAGAAACTACTGCGTCTACTTATCCGAAATGCGTGCTTTGTGCAGAAAACGAAGGGTATGAAGGAACGTGGCATCATCCAGCGCGTGCGAACCATCGCATCATTCCGCTATCCCTTCTTGGGGAGCAGTGGTATTTTCAATATTCGCCGTACGTGTATTATAACGAACATTGCATCGTCTTTCATGCCGAGCATGTGCCGATGAAAATGGAACGAAAAACGTTTGAACGACTGCTTGATTTTATCGAAAAATTCCCGCATTATTTTATCGGCTCAAACGCTGATTTACCGATTGTCGGCGGCTCGATTTTAGCGCACGATCATTTTCAAGGAGGGCGTTATACGTTTGCGATGGAAAAAGCAGAAATCGAAGAATATATCTCATTGCCGGCATTTCCGACGTTAACCGCTGGCATCGTCCGCTGGCCGATGTCGGTCGTTCGTCTTCGCGGTCGAAAAGAGGAGGTGCTAGAAGCGGCAGATTTGCTTTATCGCACGTGGCAAACATATAGCGACCAAAGCGTCGAAATTTATGCCTACACGGAGGACACGCCGCATAATACCGTTACGCCAATTGCAAGACGGCGCGGGGAGTCGTTTGAAATGGACATCGTGTTGCGCAATAATCGAACGTCAAAAGAGCACCCATACGGCATTTTCCATCCACATGAAGAATTGCACCATCTAAAAAAAGAAAACATTGGATTAATCGAGGTGATGGGGCTAGCCGTATTGCCAGGAAGACTTTCGGAAGAATTAAAAACGTTGGCAACGTATCTCGTTCATAACGTAAGCAAAGACAACTGGGAAGAAGCGATGCATAAACATTCGGAGTGGTATGAACACATTCGCGCCTCCTATCCTTCCATTCAAGAGGAGAACGTGTGGGACATTTTACGGACAGAAGTAGGGAAGCGCTTTATTACCGTACTGGAGCATGCGGGTGTATTCAAACGGACGGAAGAAGGGAAACGAGCATCCCGACGGTTTTTGCAAACGTGGCAAAAAAATGCAGATCGTTTACCATCAGTTCATTAAAATAGGGCGCTGTTGTGTTCATCGAATGGAGGAGGATCGAGTTGTATTTAGGGGTTGACTATTACCCAGAACATTGGCCGAAAGAAATGATGGAAGAAGATATTCAAGGAATAAAAGAACTTGGAGCGAACATTGTCCGCATTGGGGAATTTGCGTGGCATTTGATGGAGCCGAGAGAAGGGGAGTTTGATTTTTCTTTTTTCGATCAGGTCATCGCCAAATTGAAAAAGCAAGGTTTTTCCATTTTATTTGGCACGCCGACGGCAACATTCCCTGCTTGGTTGGCAAAAAAATATCCGGAGATTTTATCGAAAGACGAAAATGGAAATGTACGTGTATTCGGCGGACGTCGTCAATATTGCTTTAATTCAGATGTTTACAGAACATATAGCGCCCGCATTACCCAAAAGCTAGTAGAGCACTATCGAGACGAAGAAGCGATTGTTGCGTGGCAAATCGATAATGAATTTGGTCATGAAGGAAGCGATATGTGCTACTGTGAGCAATGCCATGAAAAGTTCCAACAGTTTTTGCAAGACAAATATGAAACAATCGATGCGCTAAATGAAGCATATGGCACGATTTTTTGGGGACAAACGTACAATGATTTTACGGAAATTCCGATTCCGAAAAAAACGATTACGACCCACAATCCTTCTTTGCAATTAGATTGGGCGCGCTTCCGTTCTTACTCGGTCAATAGCTATGCCCATGAAATGACGAATATCGTTCGTCAGCACAAGGGAGAGCATCAACAAGTAACGACGAACGTATCGGGAGGGTTTTTCCAAAAATGGTTTGACCATGAAGAAAACGTGAAAGATATGGATTTTGTTTCATATGATAATTACCCTGTATGGGGAGGGCTGATGGAGCCGATTTCCCCAGCAGCGATTGCGATGACCCATGATTTTGTCCGCGGTTTGCTTGGAAAAAACTATTGGATTGTGGAAGAATTGATGGGAGCGCAAGGCCATGATGTCATTGGCTATTTGCCGCGGCCGAATCAAGCCAAAATGTGGTCGTACCAAGCGTTTGCCCATGGTTGCACGAATATGCTTTATTTCCGCTGGCGCGGGATGAATCGTGGCGCAGAGCAGTTTTGTTACGGAATTGTCGACCATAGCAATCGCCGTGGTCGAAAGTATCAAGAAGTTCAGTCATTTTTTGCGGAAATTTCTCCTCATGAACCGCTCATCCAATCAGAAATTCGAGCCGATATTGCGGTGCTGTATGACTACGATAATATTTGGTCATGGCGTTTTCAACGGCAAAGTGAAGGATTTGACTTTACGAATGAACTGTTGCGCTTGTATACACCATTTTACAAATGGAATACGCATATCGATGTTATTCCAGTGACACGCGATTTTTCCAAGTATAAAGTGCTTCTTGTTCCTGCCCTTCAAATCATTGATGAAGCATTAGGAAAACGGTTCGAAGCATTTGTCAAACAAGGGGGAACGATCATTTTTTCGTTCCGGACAGGGTTAAAAGACAAAAATAACAATATTCACTTCAAAAAAGTTTTGCCTGGATATGTAAGGGAGATCGCAGGAATCGAAGTGCATGAAGTAGAGTCCCTTTCCGTGTCGCAACGGATTCGGATGATCGGAGAAGGACAATATACAGGGAAAACATCTTATTGTTCTGTTTGGCGTGATTTAGTAACCCCTGTGGCAGCGGAAATATTGTATCGTTATGATGACTCCTTTTATCCGCAGGCAGCGGTGACGAAAAATACGTATGAAAAAGGCACTGTATATTATGTCGGATGCGGAGCAGAAGAAGATGTTTTGCAAGCGATCGCAAAAGACGTCGTGGTTGCTAACGATATTTGGCATATTCCGAGTGAAGAAGGGGTAGAGGTGTACAAAAGAGGCGAAGGGGACGATGCATGGTTATTTGTGATGAATCATACGGCTGAGGAAAAAGTATTTCAGCATATCCCGTTGCATCCATATGAGAGTAAAATCGTCCTTTTAAATCAACGGTAAGAAGGTGGAGTTTTATGGCAACCTTAAAAGAAATCGCCGAGAAAGTCGGCGTGTCGGTGGCGACGGTGTCGCGGGTGTTGAACTATGACCCGACGCTGTCTGTCTCCGATGAGACGAGAAAAAAAATTTTTGAAGTCGCGCAGCAGCTCAACTATAAAACGTTGCGCGAGCGAAATCAGCATACAGCGAAAGAGCGGTTAAGGTTCGGATTGGTGCATTGGTATTCCGAACTGCAAGAATTAGGCGACCCGTATTACATGGCGATTCGGCTTGGGGTAGAGAAGGAATGCTTTGACCGTCAAATCGAGCTTGTGAAACTGTTTAAACAAGGCGACTCGTACCAGTCAGAGTGGCTGACAGGACTAGACGGCATTATCGCGGTCGGAAAGTTCGGCCCGAAAGATATGGAAGTGTTTACGGCAAGCACCGAACAAATCGTGTTTGTTGATTGTTCTCCAGACGAAACGCGGTTCGATTCGGTCGTCATTGACTTCCGTCAGTCGATGATTCGAGTGCTTGATTATTTGCTTTCGCTCGGGCATGAAAAAATCGGCTACATTGGCGGGAAAGAATATGTAGACGGAGAAACGCTGATTCGCGACGAGCGGGAAACAACGTTTTATGAATATTTATATGTGAAAGGGCTGTACGAACCAAATTACGTATGGACGGGGCGGTTTACGGCCGAAGATGGCTATCGCCTGATGAAAGAAGCGTTAGCAAAAGATTATCCAACCGCCTTTTTTGTCGCCAGCGACTCGATGGCAATTGGCGCATTGCGGGCGCTTCATGAAGCTGGTGTTCGCGTGCCAGAAGATGTTTCGCTTGTCGGGTTTAACGACATTCCGACGGCGGAATTTGTCCAGCCGCCATTAACGACGGTGAAAGTATATACAGAATTTATGGGCGAAACGGCGGTCGAACTATTAGCCGAGCGATTGGCAACGAAACGCCATTTATCGAAAAAAGTCGTCATCCCTACCCAATTAATCGTCCGCGAAAGCAGTGGCCCATGCAAAAACAGGTGAACAAAGCAAGTTCACCTGTTTTCTTGTAAGATAGGAAAGTATAAAATTTTACGATTAGGTGGAGCTTTGTCTAGCTCCAAGCGCCATCGGTGTGATGCGCTCGCTCCTTCTTTCGGCGGCACATTGATTGGCTTCACTGAGCTTACCCACGCAGAACCAAGCCATGCTTGGTTCGAGAGCCTCCTCGGAGGGGCTTGTGCGATCTTCGCCGATAGGCGGGCGCTTTGCGCTTTTCTTGTTCAATGAAACTGAATATCCACCTTTTTTCGTTGGTCGGATGCGATTTTTGGAATGTGAATGTCGAGTACGCCGTTTTTGTAGGTGGCGTGAATTTGCTCGGCAGAAGCGTTCGCTGGCAGCGGAATCGAGCGATGAAAGCGACCGAAGAAACGTTCGCGGCGATGTACGTGCTCTTCTTTTATCGTTTCCTTTCGTTGAATCGTCCCACTAATGGTCAACACGTTGTTATGCACGTCAATTTGCACGTCTTCTTTTCGCTCAAGACCAAGCAATTCGCAAGAAACGATATACTCGCGCTCGGTTTCATGCATATCGATGCGCGGCATCATCTCATCAGAAAAAAGCGACGGAAAATCGTTCGTGAAAAAGCGGTTGAAATCACGCCGTATCGTTTCTAAATGGCGAAATGGGTCATAAGGAACTAAAGGCATCTCATCTCCTCCTTTCGTAATGTCGGTACATAGTATGTTTGGCGTCCATTTTTTTATGTATGGGGACGGTTGTCTAATTGCTTCCAACTATATGTGCATATGATGAGGGGAGGAGGGAGGAGAATGCGAAAATGGCGATGTACAATTTTTAGCATTGTCTATATTGCCGTCTATTATATAGGCATTTTTTTCGTTGCACCGACATGGGTAAACAGTTTGTTTTCCGTTGGCGCTCCGCTTATTGCATCATTTTGGCTATTTTCTGCCTATCGGCGTATGAAAACGAATGAACGTTGGTTTTGGGGCATTTTATGGATAAGCGCTTGTTGTTATTTTCTAGCGGAACTATTATACCGCGGCTATGAATGGCTTCGACAGACCGAACCGCCGTTTCCAGGCTGGCCGGATATTTTTTACGTGGCGAATAACGTCCTTTATGGTGTGGCGTTAACCTATGTAATTATGGTGAAGCGAAAATTATTTGATGTTCAGAAATCGTTGCTAGATGCACTAATTGTCATTACGGTTTGTGCGACATTTAGCTGGATTTACGTCATTCAACCGCTTATCGTTCCAAATGTATCCTTTTTCTACCTCTTTGTTTCCCTTAGCTATCCGCTGCTTGATTTAATGGTTGCGTTTTTATTGCTTGTTTTGTTGCTTTCTTCTATATCTTCGATGCGCACAATCATATGGCTCAATTTGCTTGCGATTGCCCTCTTTGTCGTAGCGGATACCATTTACCTCGTGCAAATGCTTCAGTTCGATTACGTGTCAAATACGTGGCTAGATCCGTTATGGACGGCTAGTTTGCTCATGACAGGGCTTTCTGGAGCGTACGCATCGGAAGGGATGCTTCAATTTGATGGGGAAAACGAACGGGCAGTATCACGGGTGAAAATGTTTTTTCCATACATTAGTATAATTCTGCTATTTTATTTGTTTTTTTTATACGAAAAAGAACGCGGAGCGGCAGAAACAGGGTTTATGATCGCGATTATTTTAGTTGTCATTAGGCAAGTCGTGACGCTATTAGAAAATGAGCGGCTAGTACGTCATTTGCAGCGGTTAAATAGCAAACTCGAACAAAAAATAGCCGAACGGACAAAAGAGCTGCGGCAAAAGAACGACGAGTTGTTTTACGCAGCAAACCACGATTTTTTAACAGGGCTTCCGAATCGCCGCGCGTTCATTCGGTCGCTTGAGCACGCCATTACGCAGGCGAACGAACAGTCACATTTGCTTGCCGTTATTTTTATCGACGTTGACCGCTTTAAACAAGTAAACGATTATTTCGGGCATCGCGTCGGAGATGAACTTCTTATCCAACTAAGCGAGCGGCTAAAACAAGTGTTGCGACCAACTGACTTAGTCGCGCGGCAAGGGGGGGACGAATTTATCGCTCTGATTGCGCCAGTATATGAATTAGCGCATCTTCGCACGCTTACGCAACAATTGCTAATGATCGTAAATCAGCCAATTGCGGTTGCCCATACAGACATTCGCCTTTCGTTAAGCGTCGGGGTTGCCGTCTACCCTCATGACGGGGAAACGGCTGATCTATTAATGAAAAACGCCGACATTGCCATGTATCGCGCCAAAGAACAAGGAAAAAACCAAGTGCAATTTTTTAACGAAACGATGAAACAAACGGTATTGCAAAAAACAATCATTGAAACCGCCCTTCATCAAGCGCTGGAAAACCGTGAATTCGCGTTATATTATCAACCGCAGTTTGATATACAGACAAAAGAAGTCATTGGCATGGAGGCGTTACTTCGCTGGAAACATCCACAAATGGGGCTCGTCTCCCCAGGAGTATTTATTCCGATCGCCGAAGAAACAGGACAAATTGTCGCCATCGGCGAATGGGTCATCGAAGAAGCGTGCTGGCAAATAAAGCAATGGAACGAGCAATATGGACGTTCCTTGCCACTAAGCATTAACATTTCCCCAAAACAGTTTTTACAAGAAAATCTTGTGGACTACATCACATCTGTACTAACAAAAACGAACGTCCCAGCGGAACAGTTAGACCTAGAAATCACGGAAGGGGTAGCGGTATTTAACGAACAATATACGATTGAAAAATTACAGCAGCTAAAACAAATCGGTGTCCATATTTCCATCGATGATTTCGGTACCGGCTATTCCTCGCTCAGTTATTTACGGAAATTTCCAATCGATCGACTGAAAATTGCCAAACCGTTTATTGATGGCATTACAGAGGAGAAAGAAGACGTCGCCGTCGTCAAAGCGATTATTGTGCTGGCGAAAAACTTAAAATTGCGCGTCATTGCTGAAGGGGTAGAAACGTTGCAACAGTTAGATATTCTTCGGTCTCTTCAATGCGATGAAATTCAAGGATATGTGCTCGGTAAACCACTTCCAGCAGACGTATTTGAAAAAACATACATGAAAAACCAACTTCCAAACGAATGAAGTTGGTTTTTTACAAAGAAAATCATTGACAATGATAATCAATTCGTGTAGATTACAATGTGTATTGATATTAATTCTCAATATCGATTAGTTAACTTGACGTTCGAGGGGGAAAACATATATGCCGCGGTTGTATACAGAGCAGCTTTCTGTCGGATATGGAGAACGCGTCATTGTTGATCGGTTAACTGTACATATTCCAGATGAAAAAATTACGACGATTATCGGACCAAACGGTTGCGGAAAATCGACGTTGTTAAAAGCGATGACACGCATTATTCGTCATCAAGAAGGCGCAGTCATTTTAGATGGAAAACAAATTTCGCAAGAGCATACGAAACTGCTCGCGCAAAAAATGGCCATTTTACCGCAAACGCCAGAAAGTCCGGGCGGTTTAACGGTTGGTGAACTTGTTTCGTACGGACGGTTTCCGTATCAAAAAGGATTCGGGCGGCTAACGAAACGAGATTATGAAGTCGTTGATTGGGCGCTTGAAGTGACCGGAACGATCGAATTTAAACACCGTCCAGTTGATTCGCTATCAGGCGGTCAAAGACAGCGGGTATGGATTGCGATGGCGCTTGCGCAAGAAACAGACATTATTTTTTTAGATGAACCGACAACATATTTAGATATGGCGCATCAATTAGAAGTGCTCGAACTGTTACAACGTTTAAACCGCGAACAACAGCGCACGATCGTCATGGTGTTGCATGATTTAAACCAAGCGGCGCGTTTTGCTGATTATATGATTGCGATGAAAGACGGAAAAATTGTTCAGGCGGGAACGTGCGAGCAAGTGATGACGCCTGACGTATTACGAAAAGTGTTTCATATTGACGCGGAAATCGGTCGTGACCCTCGAACAAACAAGCCAATGTGTATCACATATCATTTAATTAAAGGAGATGCAGAATATGTTGAAAAAGAGAATGATGTTCATTCTACTTTCGTTCGTGCTCATGTTGAGTGCGTGCGGTAATCAAGCAGCAGAAAAAGAACAAGAGAAAGCGACAAAAGAAGCAAACGAACCAAAAACGATGACGTATCAATCTGAAACAGGTCCAATCGAAGTGCCTACAAATCCGAAGCGCGTCGTTGTTTTATCTTCGTTTTTAGCGGGTAGCGTGATGGCGTTAGACGTCCCGATTGTTGGGGTAGATTCTTGGGCGAAAATGAACCCGCGTTATGAGCCATATTTAAAAGACGCAAAAGAAGTGACAGATGAAAGCTTAGAACAAATTATTGAGCTTGAACCAGATTTAATTATTGCCGCATCAACAAATAAAAACTTAGATAAGCTAAAAGAAATTGCACCAACAGTGACGTACACGTATGGAAAAGTAGATTACTTAACGCAACATTTAGAAATTGGTAAATTGTTAAATAAAGAAGAAGAAGCGAAAAAGTGGATCGAGGACTTTAAAAAGCGTGCGCAACAAGCTGGTGAAGACATTCGCGCAAAAATCGGTGAACAGGCAACTGTTTCTGTCATTGAAAACTTCGACAAGCAATTGTACGTATTCGGCAACAACTGGGGCCGTGGGACAGAAATTTTATATCAAGAAATGAAATTAAAAATGCCAAAAGCAGTAGAAGAACATGCATTGAAAGACGGATATTACGCCATTTCACTTGAAGTGCTTCCACAATTTGCTGGAGACTATGTCATTTTCAGCAAAAACGCAGACGGTGATCTTTCATTTACAGAAACAGAAACGTACAAAAACATTCCAGCTGTGAAAAACAACCGCGTTTTTGAAGCGAATGCAAAAGAATTTTACTTTAACGATCCAATTACATTAGAATATCAGCTTGAGTTTTTCAAAAAACATTTTTTAGGTGAGTAATATAATTAAAGAGGAGTTCGTCGCGAATTCCTCTTTCTTTATGTGAATAGAAAAGAGAGGATGCGTATGCTGAAAAAATTTTTGTTCGCATGTGTTGTATTGTTTGTGACATTCGTTTGCTCAATTGTGATCGGAGCGGCGGATACGACAATAAAAGACGTCTGGCTAGCGATGACAGCGCCAGAGACAAACAAAATAGCGACGATGATTCACGAAGTTCGCCTGCCGCGTGAAACGGCGGCCGCTGTTGTTGGAGCCGCTCTCGCTGTAGCCGGAGCTGTGATGCAAGGGATGACCCGCAACCCTCTCGCTGATCCTGGACTCATTGGGCTAACCGCAGGAGCAAACGCTGCTTTAGCGATGATGTTTGCCTTTTTCCCTTCCGCAAACTATATCGAAACGGTGTTCGCTTGTTTTGGCGGGGCTGCGCTTGGAGGGTTGCTCGTTTTTAGCATTGGCGCGAAACAATTTTCACCGTTTCGCATCGTCTTAGCAGGCGCGGCGATTTCTACTTTTTTATACGCCGTCGCCGAAGGGATTGGACTTATATATAAAGTGTCAAAAGACGTATCGATGTGGACGGCTGGCGGGATGATGGGTACAACGTGGTATGAGTTACAAATCGTTACGCCATTTATTTGTTTGGCGATGCTTATTGCTTTTTGGCAAAGCCGTCAATTAACGATTTTAAGTATGAGCGAAGAAGTAGCGGTCGGGCTCGGTCAACAACTGACGCGCGTAAAAACGATTCTTTTTTTCATTGTCATTATTTTAGCCGGTGCATCTGTAGCTCTTGTCGGAAATTTAGCGTTTGTTGGCTTAATGATTCCACACCTTGTTCGTCTGTTCGTCGGAACGGATTATCGTTTTATTTTGCCGATGAGCGCGATCGGTGGGGCGACATTTATGTTGTTTGCTGATACGATTGCCCGAACGATTCACGCACCGTATGAAACGCCTGTTGTAGCAGTTGTGGCGGTCATGGGGCTTCCGTTTTTTCTTTTCATCGTTCGTAAAGGAGGAAAAGGGTTGTGATCGTACCTCTACGAAAAAAACAGCGCATCATTTTGCTCGTATTATTTACGCTCATCTGCATGACAGCAATCATCAGCATGGGGACAGGCTATTCTTCTTTATCTTTTGACCGATTGATCCCGGTGCTTTTAGGTGAAGGGACGTTTAAAGAACAATTCGTTCTTTTCTCCATTCGTTTGCCGCGCATCGCAATTACGTTGCTTGCAGGAATGGCTTTAGCGTTGTCTGGTGCCATTTTACAAGTCGTCATGCGCAATGACTTAGCCGATCCAGGCGTCATCGGTATAAATGTCGGAGCAGGTGTGGGAGTCGCCTTGTTCTTTTTATTTATTCCGATTCAAGCGGAATCATTTGCCTACATTATTACGCTCGTCGCTTTTTTTAGTGCGCTACTGACAGCCGTCCTCATTTATATGTTGTCATACAATAAACAAACAGGGCTTCAACCGATTCGTCTCGTGTTAATTGGAATCGGTTTTGCCACCGCGTTTTCAGGTTTGATGATCGTTCTCATTTCAGGAGCTGATCGGATGAAGGTCGATTTTATTGCCAAATGGTTAGCTGGCGGCATTTGGGGGCTCGATTGGGCGTTTGTTCTCGCATTGTTGCCGTGGCTTATCATTCTCGTTCCGTTCGTTTTATATAAAGCCCATCGCCTCAATGCATTGCAGTTAAGCGATTCGGTAGCGATTGGCATCGGCGTGTCGCTCGATCGTGAACGGCTTGTTTTATTGCTTACAGCAGTGGCGCTTGCGGCATCGGCCGTTTCTGTGACAGGAGGCATTGCGTTCGTCGGTTTAATGGCGCCACACATTGCTCGTGCGCTTGTTGGGCCGCGCAACGAATTAAGTTTACCTGTTGCGATGCTGATGGGAGGGGCGTTGTTGCTGTTTGCTGATACCGTTGGACGCAACTTGATCGAACCAGATGGTCTTCCAGCGGGTGTGCTCGTATCGCTTATCGGTGCGCCTTATTTCGTTTATTTATTATGGAAAAAGAAATAAACGTGTGATAAGATATTTGTAAACTTTTTTTATCATAAGGTTTACAAAAAGGGGAGAGGTGCATTGTGGGAGGAGTTGCAAGCACATATTGAACAACTTGAGAAAAAAGCGCAAAAACGAACGTTAGTCAACGTAGAAAGCGACGGATGCTTTATACGTATAGACGGACAACATTTATTTAATTTTTCATCAAACAACTATTTAGGACTAGCGCATGACGAACGATTAATTCAAGCAAGCATGGAAGCAACGAGGAAATACGGTGTTGGGGCAACCGCTTCTCGCCTTGTTGTCGGCAACCATCCGCTATACGAACAAGCAGAAGCTGCGCTCATTCGTTGGAAAGGCTGTGAAGCTGCGCTCATCGTCAATAGCGGATACACAGCAAATGTCGGCATTCTTTCTTCCTTAGCAGGACGGGATGCGGTCATTTTTAGCGACAAATGGAATCATGCAAGCATTGTGGATGGCGCGATATTAAGTCGGGCAGAAGTAAAACGATATCGACACGCTGACCTCGATCATTTGGAAACGCTATTAAAAAAGACAGACAAACATAAGCGAAAACTGATCGTTACCGACACGATTTTCAGCATGGACGGTGACGTCGCTCCATTGCGCGAACTCGTTTCGTTAAAAGAAACATACGGAGCGATACTCGTCGTCGATGAAGCGCACGCAAGCGGTGTATATGGGAAAAACGGGGAAGGAATGGCTCATGAATGTCAAGTGGCACAACATGTAGACGTACATATGGGAACATTCAGCAAGGCGCTCGGTGCATATGGGGCCTATGTCGCTGGAAAGCGCGTGTTCATCGATTATTTGATTAACACGATGAGACCGTTTATTTTTACAACAGCGCTACCTCCAAGCGTACTCGGCACCATTTATGCCGCGATTGACGTTGTACAAAAAGAGCCAACGCGGCGTTACCATTTACGTGCGTTGAGCGACCATTTCCGCACGCGTCTTCAACAGGCGGGGTTTCATATAGGAGAAAGCACAACGCACATTGTGCCACTGATCGTTGGCGACAACAAACGGGCTCTTGCGTGTAGCGCCCGATTGCGCGAGCGTGGCATTGTCGCCGTTGCGATTCGTCCACCAACGGTCCCAGAAGGAACGGCGCGCATTCGTTTTTCGCTCATGGCAACGATGACAAAAGAACAAATCGATTGGGCGATTGAGCACATTTGTGCAGTCGGAAAAGAAATGGGGTTGATCGCATGAACGTGCTATTATTGCCGGGTTGGGGAATGAAAGGAGAAGTGTTTGCCCCACTTATTCATGCGCTCCAGCCAAGTCACGTCACCATCGTCGCATGGGAGCATATGCGTGATGTACATCATTTTTTAACGAAAGCAGAAGAAGCCTTAACCGTTCCATCTCTTGTGATCGGTTGGTCGCTCGGATCGCTCGTCGCTTTACAACTCGCGATGCATGAACATGTTCAAGCGCTCGTATGTATCGGGGGAACGAGCCGATTTACCACAACGGAACATTACAATGCCGGTTGGCATGCGCGCGTTGTGGAACGAATGAAAGGACAATTGCTACGCCAACCGGAAAAAACGATACAATCATTTATTGATATGTTATGGGGCGAGGAAGAGGCGGAGCCATTCCCGTATATGCATCATCACATTCCGGACTTGTTGCTTGGACTAGACTACTTACTCACAACAGATGTGCGCGACAAGCTGTCATGCATTCGTGTTCCCCTATTACTTATTCACGGAGAATGTGATCGTATTTGTCCGCCGCAAGCCGCTCAATATATATATGAACGAACAAACGATTGTACGTTTATGCTTATGCCAAACGTCGGGCACGCGCCGCACGTCACGCAACCAAACGCATGCGCCCATTACATTCAAACATGGTTAGGCGGTGGAAAAAATGATTGATAAACAATTAATGCAAAAGCGATTTAGCGAACGAGCAAATACGTACGATCAGTTCGCAAACGTCCAAAAAAAGATGGCGCATGAGTTAATGGCACGCATTTCTCGCCCGCCAAAAACGATTTTAGAAATCGGCTGTGGTACAGGATATTTGACAAAATTGCTGTATGACGCTTATCCGCATGCACAGCTCACCGCCATCGATATCGCCC
>NZ_JAILZV010000058.1 GCF_023512315.1 Anoxybacillus sp. | reverse complement strand
TCATCCTTTTTCCTCTCCCTTATCGTTTTTGTCTCATTTTGTTCTCGTTCCACTCATCATTACGAATGTGCATGCCTATAGGTTTCAAAATTATTCCATTGTCGTTAGTGGGGCAAGAAGCTTATCGGATTTGGATTGCTCGTTATCGATGTTCCGTATGCCACAAGACGATGACCGTGCTTCCAATATTTTTTATTCATAATTTTAAGAAATTAGTTCTGAAATAGTGTGTTACAAAGTAGTGAAAATTGTTCAACTACAGAACCTTATTTTTTTTATCATCCTTCGTTACTTTTGAAAGTTTAAAAATACCAACTAACAGGCAAATCATACTTCCTGCCCATAATGCCTCTGATTCACCTAAAAGAAGGGAAATTTCTTCTGACGCCATTGGATGATTAATGTCAAAAGAAATGGCTTTTAATGCCAAGTATACTGCAATAGAGAACGATACAAAATGCACGAAAATCCAAAGAAATGCTGCTCTTTGTGCGTGATTCCTTCTCCAAAGAAAAATTAGTGTAATAATTGCAATGAGCATTATTGTAGAAAAACCAACAATTAACATGTTCATCACTTCTTCTTCCAAAGGAAGATGCCGATGCATGTTAAGAACACCTCACATAATAGATAAATGAACTCGTAGTGCTAGTTGAGAATTAATCTCTTTCATTGATATGGGTTCGAGGTGTTAAAAAATCTTAATATTAGGAAAATGAACAAGGGAGCTAGGTGTACAACATATGCGTGTTATTTATCTTTCGCTACGAAAAATCCCGTCATCCCCACAGTAAAGCTTGGTGCCAAACTCCAAAGGAAAAAACCCCATCTGTCCATCAATAAAGAAACGATCAAGAAAATCAAAGGCACAAACAACATTAGTCCTATTGCAATTTTCTGGTATCGATTCATTCGGCTTCCTCCTTGTGTATTTTTTCCTATTCAATCCCATTATACATCCATTTTCCCCCTCCTTCACCGCCAACTTGCTGTCGAACCCCGCCATTTTTTGACGGTGCGCCCGCCAATTTTGGCGGACTAGACAAAAAAACGCCCCCACCGATCCGCCAAGGACATAAAAACCCCCATCCAATGCCCGTGCATCAGATAGGGGTTTCGTTTTACCCGCGCAATGTGGCGCCGAATTGTTGTTCGACCGCTTTGATGACTTGTTCGTGAACGTTTGTGACTTCTTCGTCCGTCAATGTCCGCTCTGGGTCGTAGTAACGGAGCGAGAAGGCGATCGATTTTTTGCCTTCTGGAAGACGGTCTCCTTTGTAAACGTCGAAAATCGATACGTCTTTCAACAGTTCACCGCCTGCTTCAATAATCGCTTTTTGCAACTCACCCGCGACGACATGTTCATCGACGACAAGGGCGATGTCGCGCGTAATGGACGGGAAGCGTGGAATTGCCGTATAGCGAATGTCATCTACTTCCACGTTCAATAACGCTTCAAGGTCTAGCTCAAATACATATGTTTCTTTTAAATCAAATTGTTTTTGCACGTTCGGATGAAGCTGACCGACAAAGCCGATTGTCTTATGATCTAATAAAATTTCTGCTGTACGCCCTGGATGAAGGTGCTCGCGTTTTGCTTGCTTATATTCCACGCGGTTTTCTAATCCTAGCAACGCAAACAAACCATCTAAAATTCCTTTAACGACATAGAAGTCAACTGCTTTTTTCTCCCCTTGCCATAAATGGGCGTGCCATACACCTGTCAAAACGCCTGCGAGACGTTCTTTTTCGTTTGGCAATTCGTTCTCACCGTTAGCTAAATATACCGAGCCGATTTCATATAGCGCGACGTTTTCGACTTGGCGGGCGCGGTTGTAGCTTGCCGCTTCCAATAAGTGCGGCACTAAGCTTTGGCGCAAGACGCTGCGTTCTTCACTCATCGGCAATGCCAAACGAATCGGTTCCGCCGTTTCAAGCGCAAACATCGTTGCTTTTGCTTCGTTCGTGAGCGAGTACGTAATCGCTTGAAATAATCCTGCATCTTCTAAATAACGGCGTACTTTGCGGCGCTTTGCTTGATATGGGGTGAGCTTACCCGGGTTTGCTTCGCCGATTGGAAGCGTTGCTGGCAAATGATCGTATCCGTATAAACGCGCTACTTCTTCGATGATGTCTTCTTCAATAGCAATATCGCGGCGGCGCGATGGAACGGTAATCGTAAACGTTCCGTTATCTTCTGTGAATGTAAATTGCAAGTTCGTTAAAATGCCTGCCACTTCTTCTTTCGTAATCGTTGTGCCAAGCACGCGGTTAATGCGATCTAACGTAATCGTGACAACGACATCCTTTAGTTGTAATGTATTCGCTTCGACAACGCCGCCAACGACTTCGCCGCCAGCATATTCCGCCATTAATGCAGCTGCGCGGTCAAGCGCTTCTTTCGTGCGCGCTGGGTCGATGCCTTTTTCAAACCGTGTGCTCGACTCGCTGCGCAATCCATGATCTTTAACCGCTTGGCGAATCGTCGCCCCGTTAAAATATGCCGCTTCAATAAATACGTTTACTGTTTCATCACATACTTCCGAATTGGCCCCGCCCATTACACCAGCTAAAGCGACAGGCTCTTTGCCGTTTGTAATGACAAGATGTTCTTCTGTCAGCGTGCGCTCTACATCATCAAGCGTCACAATCGTTTCACCTTTTTTCGCACGGCGGACGACAATTTCGTTTGAACCGAGGCGATCGTAGTCAAACGCATGAAGCGGCTGGCCGTATTCAAGTAAAATGTAATTCGTAATATCAACGACATTGTTGTGCGGTCGAATGCCAGCTGCCATTAAACGCGCTTGCATCCAAAGCGGCGATGGGCCAATTTTTACGTTTTTCACGATGCGTCCTGCATATAACGGATTATCTTCTTGTGCATCGACGCGGACAGAAATATAATCATGAACATTTTCATTGTTTTCGTGAAGTTCGATGGTCGGAAGCTTCACGCTTCGTCCTAAAATTGCCGCTACTTCATAAGCAACGCCAATCATGCTTAAACAATCGGCGCGGTTTGGTGTTAAACTAAGTTCTAACACTTCGTCATCCAAGTAAAGGAGTTCTAGCGCATCCGCTCCGACCGGTGCATCGCTTGGGAAAACGAAAATGCCATCGGCGTATTCTTTCGGTACTAATTTCGACTCCACGCCAAGCTCTTGCAACGAACAAATCATGCCGTTTGATTCTTCCCCGCGCAATTTCGCGCGTTTAATTTTAAAGTTGCCAGGCAATACAGCACCAACTTTAGCAACGGCAACCTTTTGTCCTTTTGCGACGTTCGGCGCCCCGCAAATAATTTGCACTGGCTCCCCTTCACCGATATCGACAAGACATTTACTTAGTTTATCGGCGTTCGGATGTTGTTCACGCTCGAGGACATGTCCGATGACAACTCCTTGTACTCCTTTATTCCGTACCTCGACGCTTTCTACTTCAATCCCTGCTTTTGTAATGCGATCGGCTAATTGTTTTGCGGTAATGCCTGTTAAATCCACATATTCCTGTAGCCATTTATATGAAACGAACATCCATGAAACCTCCCTTTACACCCGATTAAATTGTTGCAAGAAACGAAGATCGTTTTGGTAAAAATGGCGAATATCATCAATGCCGTATTTGAGCATCGCGATACGCTCTGGACCCATACCGAACGCAAAACCTGTATATTTTTTCGAATCAAATCCCGCCATCTCGAGCACGTTCGGATGGACCATCCCTGCCCCTAAAATTTCAATCCAACCTGTTCCTTTACATACGTTGCAGCCGTGCCCGCCGCAATTAAAACATGACACGTCGACTTCAACAGACGGTTCGGTAAATGGGAAGAAGCTTGGACGGAAGCGAATGTCGCGGTCTTCACCAAACATTTTGCGCGCAAATTCACGTAACGTTCCTTTTAGGTCGCTCATGCGAATGTTTTCGTCCACCACGAGCCCTTCAATTTGCGTAAATTGATGGGAATGCGTTGCATCGTCGTTGTCGCGGCGGTACACTTTTCCCGGGCAAATGATTTTTACAGGGCCTCGCCCTTGATGTTTTTCCATCGTTCTTGCTTGCACTGGTGACGTATGCGTGCGCAATAAAATTTCCTCTGTGATATAAAATGAATCTTGCATATCGCGCGCCGGATGACCTTTTGGCAAATTGAGCGCTTCAAAGTTGTAGTAATCTTGCTCCACTTCTGGACCTTCGGCAATTGTATAGCCCATGCCGATAAATAAATCTTCAATTTCTTCAATAACGCGCGTGAGTGGATGATGATTGCCACGTCTAATCGGACGCCCTGGAAGTGTCACATCAATCGCTTCCGCCGCTAGTTTTTTCTCGACTTCTGCTTGTTCAAGTGTTGCTTGTTTTGCCTCTAACGCTTGTTGAATCGCTTCGCGTACGTCGTTCACAAGCGCTCCCATGATCGGACGCTCTTCAGGCGACAGCGCCCCCATGCCGCGCAGCACTTCTGTAATTGGGCCTTTTTTTCCGAGATACGCCACACGTACGTCATTGAGCGCTTTTAAATCGTTTGCTTGTTCAATTTTTTCAAGCGCTTCTTGTTGAAGCTGTTGTAACCGCTCCTTCATAAAAACCCTCCTCTAATCTATATAAATAAAAAAACTCGCCCCTTAATAAGGGACGAGTGCACTCGCGGTACCACCCTTGTTAGCTATGTCGTTCGCATAGCTCACTTCATTCAGATAACGGTTTACACCGGAACGCCTTTACATTTTGCGTATGCAAAATGGTCCAAGCGCCAACTCCCGAGGTGAATTCACTTGCTTCAACCATAAAAACGCTCGCAGTCTATGGCGTTTTCTCCCTGAATGGCGATTGGCAAGCTACTCTTCTCGATCATCGTTTTTTTGTATGATGAAATTCTTCATTTATTATAAGCAAATAGACTATGAGGTGCAAGGTTGCATTTATTTTTTCTGCAAATGGTAAAGTAAAATCCCTGTTGCAATGGCGACGTTTAACGATTCTGCCTGCCCGTAAATCGGCACATATAAGTTGGCAGTTGTTTGTTGTAGCCACTTATCGTTTACACCGCTTCCTTCGTTTCCAACGATTAATGCAAACGATGAAGAAGGGGATACAGATCGATAGTCTACTCCGTTTTGAAGCGATGTTCCATAAATAGGGATATGATTGTTTTGGAAGCGGGCGATCCATTGTCCAATATCTCCTTTTATCACTGGAAAATGAAACAACGAACCTTGCGTAGCACGCACGACTTTTGCGTTATATATATCGGCACTTCCCTCTCCGACAACAACGACATCGATCCCTGCCGCATCGGCAGTGCGAATAATCGTTCCTACATTCCCTGGATCTTGAACCGCGTCGATGAACAGCGCCGTTTGCACACTATCGACGTTCCAATGCAAATGCTTGCACACTGCGACAATTCCTTGTGGTGTTTCTGTATCGCTCAGTTCGCCGATCACCGCTTCTGTGACAATTACCATCGGAATATGATCTATCTTCCAGCTTGTCGGAATCGTTTTCGTTTCTGCTAAAATAAGAAGTTCAACGATATTGCTTTTTAAAGCCTCTTCGACTAAATGGAACCCTTCCACTAAAAACAGTCCCGTTTTCTCGCGTTCTTTTTTCGTGAGTAATTTTTTCCATTGCTTCACTTGCGGATTTTTCGTTGACTCAATACGTTTCAATGCGTTTTCTTCCTTTCCTCTTCTATCTATACATAATAACCGAAAAACGCGCCAAAAATAAACGTGTAATACATAAAGCGAGGTGAAAAAACATGAATTTAAATTTGCGCCATGCGATTATGACGAATGTTGCGAACAACACGAAAGAGCAGCTAGAAGATACGATTGTCGATGCGATTCAACGCGGCGAAGAAAAATATTTGCCAGGACTTGGCGTCTTGTTTGAAGCGATTTGGAATCATTCTAATGAGCAACAAAAAGAAACGATGCTTTCGACGCTAGAACAAGCAGTAAAGCAATGATCAAAGGGGAAGTGGCAATCCACTTCCCCGATTTTTTAATCAAACGTAATTTCCTGCACCTTTTTCGCATCGAGCCGCTTGATGACTTCAACAAGCAACTTCACCGTCTGTTCGTAGTCGTCGCGATGAAGCATAGCCGCATGCGAGTGGATGTAGCGCGTCGGGATAGCGATAGTGAGCGCTGGGACACCGCTTGCAGTTAGGTGAATCGCTCCGGCGTCCGTTCCTCCGCCCGGCATCGCGTCGAAATGGTACGGAATGTTCAGTTCTTCGGCGACATCGAGGACGAATTCGCGCAACCCTTTATGCGACACGAGCGTCGCGTCGTATAACACGATATGCGGCCCGGCGCCGAGCTTGCCCATCGCTTCTTTTTCCGAAACACCTGGCGTATCGCCGGCAATGCCGACATCGACGGCAAAGGCGATATCCGGTTGAATGAAGTTTGCCGACGTTTTCGCCCCGCGCAATCCGACTTCTTCTTGCACTGTACCAACGCCATACACCACGTTCGGATGCTCCACATTTTTTAATTGTTTCAATACGTCAATGGCAATTGCGCAACCAATGCGGTTATCCCATGCTTTCGCCAGCAACATTTTTTCGTTGTTCATAACGGTAAACTCAAAGTACGGCACAATCGAATCGCCTGGGCGAACGCCCCACGCAATCGCTTCATCGCGGCTAGAGGCGCCGATATCAATAAACATATCTTTAATTTCCACCGGTTTTTTACGTGCTTCTGGCGGTAAAATGTGCGGCGGTTTGGAACCGATGACGCCGGTGATGTCACCTTTTTTCGTCATAATCGTCACGCGCTGGGCAAGCATCACTTGCCCCCACCAGCCGCCAAGTGGCTGGAAGCGGATAAATCCTTTTTCATCGATTTGCGTCACCATAAAGCCCACTTCATCCAAATGACCGGCAACCATAATTTTTGGGCCGTTTTCGTTCCCGACCTTTTTGGCGATTAAGCTGCCAAGCCCGTCGGTCGTTACCTCGTCCGCATAAGGGGCGATATGCTTTTTCATCACTTCCCGCGCTTCGCGTTCATTGCCTGGAACCCCTTTAGCGTCCGTTAATTCTTTTAACATTTGCAACGTCGGATCTAACTTTGCCATGTTCAAACCCCTTTCACCATCTCTTTCCCATTATACCGAAAACAATCGCCTATGTACAAAAATTGGTTAATAATTTTGTGTTTGCCGTTCGTGGTTTACTTCATTTTTTGCCATGTATGCTTGTTCAATTTGTTCCGGCGTAAATTGTAACGCATGCCCAAGCGCTGCATACGAGCGGAGCAACGCTTCGTACGTTTCTACGGTTAACGACTGCTCAAACAAATGAATCGCTTGGAAAACGGTGAAAAACTGGGAAACGAGTGGCTTGCTTTCCTCCACGTTTGGCCACTCTATGCGCTCCGCAAGTTGTAAATCTAACCCGAGCGATAAAATAAAATGCAACCCATCGACATATTCTTCTAATATTGTTTCGAAAGAAGCAGGCGGTTTCGAGCTCCAAAATTTAAAACAGCGCGTTTCGTTGGCAAGTTCCCCCACTTCAACTAACAGCGCCAATAGTTTGCGCTCGACGAGATTTTCTCCCTTTAATCCGCGCTCGGTTTCGATTCGCTCATCTAGCTGCCGCTGCATCGCGTATAAACGTTGAATGTCCATGTACTCTCCTCCTTAAGAAAATGGCAAAGCACCCACCTAATCGTAAAATTTTATACTTTTTTGCCTTTTTAAAAAATGACCATTCTCTTAAGAGAATGGCCATTCCATGCTTATTTATTTAAGTTTTCTTTTGCGATGTTTGCTAGTTGTGTAAATGCTGCTGCATCGTTTACCGCTAAATCTGCAAGCATTTTACGATTCACTTCTACGCCCGCAAGCTTTAAGCCGTGCATTAAACGGCTGTAAGAAAGACCGTTCATACGAGCAGCTGCGTTAATACGCGTAATCCAAAGTTTGCGGAAATCGCGTTTCCGTTGACGACGGTCGCGATATGCGTACATTAATGATTTCATTACTTGTTGGTTCGCAACTCTATATAAACGATGTTTAGAACCGAAATAGCCTTTTGCAAGTTTCAGAATTTTTTTACGACGTCTGCGCGTTACTGTTCCGCCTTTTACACGTGGCATGTATATTCCCTCCTACGAATAATCATTATTTTACGTTGTCAAGCAATTGACGAATGCGTTTGAAGTCGCCAGAAGATACAAGCGTTGCTTTGCGAAGTTTGCGTTTTTGTTTTTGTGTTTTGTTGGCGAATAAATGGCTAGTAAATGCATGGGAACGTTTCAATTTCCCAGTGCCCGTCTTTTTAAAACGCTTTGCAGAGCCTTTATGTGTTTTCATTTTTGGCATAAGGTGTATCCTCCTCGTTCGATTATTTGTCGTTTTTCGGCGCTAACACTAAAAACATGCTGCGACCGTCCATTTTTGGTGCCGATTCCACGACACTAATATCAGCGCATGCTTCAGAAAAACGATCTAATACGCGTTGACCGATTTCTTTATGCGTAATTGCCCGCCCTTTGAAGCGAATCGTCGCTTTTACTTTATCCCCTTTTTCGAGGAATTTTCGTGCGTTTCGAAGCTTCGTGTTAAAGTCGTGCTCTTCAATTGTCGGGCTTAAGCGCACTTCTTTGACGTTAATGACTTTTTGCTTTTTGCGCGCTTCTTTTTCTTTCTTTTGTTGCTCGAAGCGGAATTTGCCGTAGTCCATAATGCGGCATACTGGCGGTTTCGCGTTTGGCGCCACCATCACTAAATCAAGGTTCAATCTTGCGGCGATTTCTAACGCCTCTTGCTTCGATTTAATGCCTAACTGCTCGCCGTTTTGGTCAATTAAACGAACTTCACGTGCACGAATGCCTTCGTTAACGATAAAATCTTTGCTAATAACTAGCCACCTCCAAGGTTTTTTCCGAATCACTTGTTTGTTTTTTGCACCCCTTTTGCGAAAGAAAAAGCGTGGATGCATACGACACCCACGCTCATTACGCTCTATAACCGAACCGTAACAACCTACCAACAGCCATCTGCGTCAGCTAGGTGAGAAGCGGGTGCTTCTGCTTTTGTCACAAACAAGTATTCTATTCGACTCATGTAGTATACCATATTGGAAGCGGCATGTCAATTTTTTATTGCCTGCTCTCGCACAACATGTTTCATTATACCGAATGTTAGTATCGTTGGCAACTATTTTTTTTGCCGCTGAAGAAACTTCCCCAGGTTCGATTAACGGCGCGCTTCTGCTTTTAACGCCGTAATAAACTCATCGAGCGCCATCGTTTCGCTTTTTTGTTCCCCATATTTGCGGACGTTAACGGTTCCTTCGTTCATTTCGTTATCCCCAACAACAAGCATATACGGGATTTTTTGCATTTGTGCTTCACGAATTTTATAGCCGATTTTCTCCTCCCGCTCATCGACTTCCACGCGAAATCCTTGCGTTTGAAGCGCTTCTTTTACTTTGTACGCATAGTCAGCATGGACAGTCGGCGACACCGGAATAACTTCGACTTGCACCGGCGCCAGCCATGTCGGGAACGCTCCTTTATACTCTTCAATTAAAAACGCGACAAACCGTTCCATCGTCGAAACAACGCCACGGTGAATGACGACCGGACGATGCGGTTTTCCGTCTTCGCCAATATACGTTAAATCAAAGCGTTCTGGCAATAAAAAGTCAAGCTGCACTGTCGAGAGCGTTTCGTCTTTTCCGAGCGCTGTGCGTACTTGCACGTCTAACTTTGGTCCATAAAACGCCGCTTCGCCTTCTGCTTCGTAATACGCAAGCCCTAGCTCGTCCATCGCTTCACGCAACATGCTTTGCGCTTTTTCCCACATCGCATCATCATCATAATATTTTTCTTTATCTTGCGGGTCGCGATAAGATAGACGGAACGAATAATCATCCAGCCCGAAATCTTTGTATACTTCCAAAATTAAGTTGACGACGCGCTTGAACTCGTCCTTGATTTGGTCTGGACGGACAAAAATATGCGCATCGTTTAGTGTCATTCCCCGTACACGTTGCAAGCCCGTCAACGCTCCGGACATTTCATAGCGGTGCATCGTTCCAAGCTCTGCAATCCGAATTGGAAGTTCGCGATAGCTATGGATTTTGTTTTTGTAAATCATCATATGGTGCGGGCAGTTCATCGGCCGAAGCACGAGTTGTTCGTTATCCATTTCCATCGGTGGGAACATGCCGTCTTTATAATGCTCCCAATGACCAGACGTTTTATATAGTTCAACGCTGCCAAGCACCGGTGTATAGACGTGTTGGTAGCCAAGCTCTAGTTCTTTGTCAACGATATAGCGCTCAATTGTGCGGCGAATCGTCGCTCCTTTTGGCAGCCAAAGCGGCAGCCCTTGTCCTACTTTTTGCGATGTCGTAAATAGCTCTAATTCTTTTCCTAGCTTGCGATGGTCGCGTTCTTTCGCTTCTTGCAAGAGGCGAAGGTATTCGTCGAGCGCTTCTTTTGTAAAGAACGCCGTGCCGTAAATGCGCTGCAACATTTTGTTGTTGCTGTCGCCACGCCAATATGCGCCTGCGATATTGAGCAGCTTAAACTCTTTAATTTTTCCTGTCGATGGGACATGAACGCCGCGGCAAAGGTCAAAAAACTCGCCTTGTTCATAAATCGAAACGACTTCGCCTTCTGGAATGTCGTGAATTAATTCAATTTTCAACTGATCGCCGATTTCTTCATAGCGCCGAATCGCTTCTTCACGGCTTACTTCTTTACGGACAATTTCTAAGTTTTCTTTGACAATTTTCCGCATTTCTTGTTCGATTTTCGGAAGGTCTTCTGGTGTCAACGACTCTTCCATGTCAATGTCGTAATAGAAGCCATTTTCAATAACAGGACCAACGCCGAGTTTTACATTTTTATACAGACGTTTAATCGCCTGGGCCATTAAATGGGCAGTGCTATGACGCAAAATGTCTAATGCTTCTGGCATCTCTTGTGTAATGATGGAAATTGTCCCGTCTTCCGCAATTGGTGTCCGCAAATCGAGTAACCGCTCGTTGAGTTTTCCAGCAATCGCTTTTTTCTTTAGCCCCGGGCTAATCGAAGCAGCAATTTCTTCCGTCGTAATCCCTTTTGGAAACTCCTTTACCGCTCCATCTGGAAACGTAATTTTCACTACTTCTGACATCATTTTCACTCCTTTTCGATAAATAAAAAAAACTCCTCCCTCACACAAGGGACGAGTTTGTTTCGTGGTTCCACCCTTCTTCCCATCGCGAACAGCGATGGCTCGAATAGCATAACGGCGCCTTCTCCGTCACCTATTACTCGAACAAGCCTTTCACAGGTGAAGTTCCGAGGTGGTAAGTGCATTTTTCGTGTTAGGAAGGTTCCAGCCTAGCCTTCCCTCTCTGGAAACCGTAAAAATACACCCATGTCCTCATCATCACTTTTCCATCCATTCATTATGTACCTAATTATAAAAGGTGTAGGAAATAAAATCAAGTCACTCGACCGAAAGTGATTGTTGAAACGCCTGACTTGGGCAAAAGCGCAGCCGCTCTTGAAATACATTTTGCAACGTTTGCAACATGCCGTCATCCGGCTCGTCCGTATACACATAAATCGTCTTTGGGGCAAGCGACACGAGCGGCGCTAAGACGGTGGAATCAATATACATCGGCTGATTAACTAGCTTGCGGTCAATCCATTGTTTCAGCTCTGTCTTCGGCACATGGCGAAACTGTTCGTCAAAAAAGAAAAATTCCGGCGGACGATGAACGAGATGGACAACCGACCATTTTGTCTCACGCACCGCAACATAATCACGCAATAGTTGCACAAACGTTTGGTACTCCTGCTCTAGCTTGTACTCATCAATCGCTAGTTCGACATAATGGGACAGCAGTTCGATATACGGTTTTAGGCGAAACGTCACGAACGATGCTAACGAAAAGGAAAGTCCATCTTTTAAAAACGGCACTAACGCATCCATAATAAGCGTCTCGCGCGACTGTCCGTGCGGGTTTCCGCTTCGATAATCATGCCTTTCCCCTTCAAGAAAAGAATGGGCAAGCTGCAAAATTTGTTGCTGTTCTTCTTCGTCATTATAATAAAAGGTACCTGAAATAATCGATAATAATAACCGGTCTTCCATAACATGCAAAATAAACTGAGCAACCGCTCGTGCGACCGCAGCCAATCCATTTTCTTCTGCACGTTCGAGATGAATAGTCACTACCCGATCGTCGCTATGTTCACAGCTAAAGAGCGGGTCAGCGTCTGCTTGCAACAAGCAAAGAAATTTTTCTAGCTCGTTGTTTTGCTCAAAATAAATGTTGATCAATGTCGTCCCCCCTTTATCAGTGAATGCTTGTTCTATATATATGGGGGGACAGCCTCATTTAGAATTAGAAAAAGCAGGTTGCGGCTACGTTTCCATCCGGCGGTTTCGTCCTTTAATTTCGACAGGCTGTGCTAAATAACGGATGCGCTCCATAATACGCGCCGCTTTCATTTGTTCTTCTTCCCCTCGTTGCGAATACGTTAAATGGTGGGCGAGTTGCTGCAAGTCAAAATTCGAGGTAAAGAAAGTCGGCAAATTTTCTAACATCCGGTATTGTAAAATCGGCCCTAATAAATCGTCGCGTACCCAGCTTGACATCGATTCTGCCCCAATGTCATCAAGCATAAGCACCGGCACTTTTTTCACGTATTCTAGCTTTTCGTTAATCGTCTGGTCGTGCAGCGAACTTTTTAGCTCGCGGAAAAATTCGGGCACATAGACGATAAGGGACGCAATATTTTTTTTCGCTAATGCGTTGGCAATCGCTCCAAGGATGTACGTTTTCCCAACACCAAACGAGCCATATAAATACAGACCTTTCATTTTCTTTCCTGGCTCGTAGGTAGAAACAAATGTTTCTGCCAATTCAATTGCCTTCATTCGCCCTTCATCCGTTAAATCGACATCTGATAACGAAGCTTGCAAAATTTCCCTCGGGACAAATAAACTTTGAATTAATGCTTCTTGCCGCTTGCGGTCATCGTGCTTCACTTTTGTCGGGCAGCGGTCGTACTGAACGTCAATCGCATGTCCTTGCCAAACGAGGCGGGGTTGATACCCTTTTAATAAATTTTGGCACATTTCTAGACTCGGACACCGTTTGCAGTTTGTCGTTTGTTCCATAAATTCGTATAGCTTCACAAGGCTGCGGTCGAGAACGTCTTCCGTAATTTTTTCTTTATGTTCACGCAAAAACGCTTGAACTTCCCGATGGGAGAGCACTTGCTGTTTCAATTGTTCGTAGCGCTTTCGGAAATCTTGCCGACGAAGCAGGCGGCTGAGCAGGTTGTTCATATGTTCCATCTTCCCACATCCTATTACTCATTTCGATATTTTTTCAGCCGCTCTTCTAATTCGCGGCGTTTCGCTTCAAGATCGCTCGGTAATTGTTCGCTTTCTTTTTGACTATAATCCATGTTGAGCCAATCCGGCAACATTTCTTTGCGCACCGTTTTCCTGGCAGGTTTTTTCTCTTTGTCGATTGCCCAACTTTGGTATTTTTGCGCTTCTTTTTTCGCCAACTCCATCGCTTCTTTGACAGTGCGAATTTTTTTGCGCGTCCAATGGCTAGCAATTTTTTCGACATACGCTTTCGATAGCTTCATATCGGTGCGAAGCATAACGTAATAAATTAAGACGTTGACAACGCCAGGTAACAGCTTTTGTTGGAACATAATGTCTTCAATAAGCTGCAAATCACTCATCGACGGTTCTGCCCCACCGGAAATCTCCATTAATAGCTGACGCGGAGAAATCGTTTCCAACTGCTTTATCAGCTGTTCTTCTTTCGTTTTCGGCTCGACGTCCGTCATCGTCCGATACGCAAACGGTTGAACGCGCATGCTTAAATGCGGCAATTCCTCGCCACGTTCAAACTGATACCAGTCGCGCGCCGCCTTTCGCAGCGTTTCAATGTCGATATGTTCCGTCGGATCGATGACGTCCATGACCAGTTTTTGCATTTCTAGCGGGCTAATTCCATACAAAAACGCAAGCTTTTTAATCGCTTCCCTCACTTTTGCCGTAATCGCCCGCTTTGGAACGATTTGTTTCGAGAGCCCCGCAAAAAATAACTCAAAATCGAATACTTCTTCTCCAAGCGCATACGTTTCATTTCTTCGGTCGAGATAGGTGCGTTCTTGCGGGAGGGATAAGTCGTTTTTCGCCTCTTCATTCATCGTCGTAACCATTTGCTCTGGATGAACGGACGCGAACACGTCATTAAACGAACGAGTAATCGGAGAAAAATGCTGCGTATCAAGCGCTGGTATGGAGAAAAATTGTTTTAGCTTTTGGAATTTTGTTCGCCCAACACGATTATAAAGAAAGATGTTTAACATCCCGTCATTAAAAAATTTTTCGGGCGAAAGCGGTGGCTGCAATTCATAAATAAACTGCTTCGGGTCTTTCGATTGATTAACGTACGTTTTCAACAACCCAATTCCTTCTAATTTCAACCGCTCTTCGTAAATGTCCTTTAAGCTACATTGCATAATTGCCATTAAACTATGATGCGTCGTTTCTGAAGCGAGAAACTGCTGATCTAATTCGCCCCATAGCGTCATATATAAACTGAACGCGCGAGAGCCGATTAACGGTTGATATAAAAGGGTGAGTACTTTCCGATCAAAATCATGTAGCATACCGTTGCTGCGCACGATGTACCGATCGACAGGAATCAGTTCTTTCCAATGATGTTCCATGCTATCGACCTTCCTTACGTTGATTAAAAAAAGGGCTTTCCATCACGCGAAGCAAGCCCTTTATCGCTGTTCTTTTTTGATTAATTCTTTTAGCTCTTCAATAAAGACATTTAAGTCTTTAAATTGCCGGTATACAGAGGCGAAGCGGACGTACGCGACTTCATCGATTTTCGACAGGCGTTCCATCACCATTTCCCCAATCGTTTCGCTTTTCACTTCTGCCACTCCACGGTGACGCAATTCTCGTTCAATGTCTTGCGTTACTTTTTCTAACTGTTCTAGCGCTACGGGACGTTTTTCACACGCTTTAATGAGCCCGCGCAATATTTTTTCTTGGCTGAACTCTTCGCGCGTCCCTTCTTTTTTCACGACAATTAACGGCATTTCTTCAACTTTTTCAAACGTTGTAAAGCGATAATGGCATTGTTCGCATTCTCGTCTACGGCGAATGGAACGTCCATCGTCGACAGGGCGCGAATCAAGCACCCGTGTTCCGAGATGGTGACAAGTTGGGCACTTCATAGTTACCACTCCTGTTCCCTTCATTCCCCTTAAAAAGGAAGCTCATGATTACTTTTCACAGATTTTTTGACGCTACCTCATCCATTAATTCCAGAGCCGATGTACGGCAACCGTTTGTCCAACTGTTCGTACAAATCTAAAATGACGCGGCGGCTAAACCCGAAATCAAACGTCGTGTCGGTCGTCACCGAAAAGTCAATCGCAGTTTCTAACGGGCGAACCGAAATGACGGTAATGACGATGAACGCTTTTTTCCCGCCTCGTGTCGTTGCACTAAATTCCCCACGCTCTTCAGAAACGGAGAGAAGCTCATAGTGCGAAGACGATTGAAGCAATTCTTTTACCGCTTTCATCGCCTGCGCGTTTGTCGCCTTATAATACCGGCTACGCAACCGTTCATCTTCATGCGTTTCGTTCGTTTCGCAATGATTCGTAAAAACGTATTTCCACTTGTTCCAAACGCTCATTTTTGCCGCTCCTTGCGAAATTCTTTACTATTATGATACCACTATTGGCATACATATGTACAATTAAAAAAAGAGGTGCGTTTGTCACCTCTTTTTAGTTTCCGTTATTACAGTGCTTTTACGTTTTTCAATTCAATCGGACCCATTCCGCGCGGAAGTTCAATCGTTTCGCGCGTTTGCGCTCCTAACGCATCCGCAATGTAATCTGCGGCAATCGTCGGATCTAAGTTTCCACATGTATACACGTCGATGCTCGCATACCCATGCTCTGGGAAGCTGTGGATCGTTAAGTGTGATTCAGAAATAATGACGACCCCACTTACTCCTTGTGGCGCGAATTTGTGGAAAGCAACTTCGCGAATTTCTGCCCCAGATTTTAATGCTGCATCAACAAATGTTTTTTCAATAAATTCGATGTCATTCAGCTTATCAAAATCGCATCCCCATAATTCTGAGATAACGTGACGACCCATTGTGTCCATCAAAAGTCCCCCTTTAACTTATTTTCCAAAAAAATAAACATGAAATTCTTTTGCATAATGGCATGTATAACTACCACGGGGGAAAGTTAGTCCAAAGAGGTCCTAACCCTTTAAGTAGTCACATTACCGTGCGTTTAAGAAGTTCACGAATCATAGTATACTTTGTTTAGTTTTTTTTTGCAATACACTTTTTTATTTTTTTCTGAAATGAGAAAAGCGCCGACATCGTCAGCGCTTTATGCGTTCACCTTTAGTTTTTCCATCAATTTGCTCGCTACTAAATTTGCCAAATCAACGACGCGGCATGAATATCCCCATTCGTTGTCGTACCAAGCAAGTACTTTTACTTTCCGCCCTTCCATCACGATCGTCGATAACCCATCAATAATGGCGGAGTGTGGATTTGTGTTGAAATCAATCGATACAAGCGGTTCGGTCGTAAAATCGAGAATGCCTTTTAACGAACCGTTCGCGGCACGAATAAACGCTTCGTTTACTTCATCGACCGTCACTTCTCGTTTCAAATCAACGACTAAGTCGACGAGCGAAACGTTTGGCGTCGGAACGCGAAGTGCCATGCCATGTAATTTTCCTTTTAAATGCGGCAGAACAAGCGCTAACGCTTTTGCTGCACCTGTTGTTGTCGGAATGATCGATTGGGCGCAAGAACGAGCGCGGCGCAAATCTTTATGTGGGTTGTCAATATTTTTTTGGTCGTTCGTATACGCATGCACCGTTGTCATCAGCCCATTTTCAATGCCGAATGCTTGGTCAAGCACTTTTACGACAGGCGCTAAGCAGTTTGTCGTACATGAAGCGTTGGAAATAATGAAATGGTTGTCAATATCAAGCATTTCTTCATTCACGCCCATGACGATGGTGACGTCTTCGTTTTTTCCCGGTGCAGTTAAAATGACGCGCTTTGCCCCTGCTTCTAAATGGAGGCTTGCTTTTTCTTTCGAGTTAAATTTTCCTGTCGCTTCAATGACAATATCGATATCTAGCTCTTTCCACGGGAGCTGCTGCGGGTCGCGCGAATTGAGGAGTAGCACTTTCTTTCCGTTCACTAAAAGTCCATCTTCAAGTGCCACTACTTCTCCTGCAAATTTGCCATGAGTGGAGTCATATTTTATTAAATGAGCTAACGTTTCTGGTGGATAGCTCGCATTAATTGCAACGATAGTTAAGTTTTCGGCGTCGATGGCATTTCGAAACACCATTCGTCCAATTCGTCCAAACCCATTAATCGCTACTTTCGCTTTCATTAAATTTTCCCCTCTCGAATATATGTTATACTAATTATCACTTATTCACATAAATAGTATAACATATATTTAATATTTGTGTAGGGGAAATCGTACAAAAAATAAGAAAAGCGCAAAGCGCCCGCCTATCGGCGAAGATCGCACAAGCCCCACCGAGGAGGCTGTCGCCGCCGCAGTGT
>NZ_JAILZV010000057.1 GCF_023512315.1 Anoxybacillus sp. | reverse complement strand
CCGAGCCCGACTAGTTCCCAGAAAATGTACGTTTGCAATAAGTTGGCAGAAAGGACAAGCCCGAGCATCGCAAACGTAAACAAGCCTAAATACGCGTAAAACACTGGAAACCGTTCGTCGCCGTGCATATACCCTTTCGAATACATATGTACAAGAAAGCTAACGAGCGAAACGACGACGAGCATGAGCGCATTTAACGGAGTGACGGCAAAGCCAGCCGTTATGTCCATCTTGCCGATCGTAAACCAGACGTGCGTTGCTTCAAATGTCGGTTGGTTAAAGCGCGCAACTAATACAGCGACTGCGACGAGGAACGAAAGAAACGTCGCCGCCATGCCAACATAGGCGCTTGCTTCTTTCAGCCGTTTTCCGACGACAAGCAACAGCAAAAAGGAAAGAAGCGGAAAAAGCGGTATAATCCAAGCATTTTCCATCATGAATATCACTATCCCCTTTTTGTCAAAGGGCGATTCGCCCTCTGTCATTTTCAACCTTTGAATGATCTAATTAGTGTTTCAACGAATCGATGTCGTCGATGTCCACTGTTTTTTTATTGCGGTAGAGTGCCATTAAGATGGCTAGCCCTACGGCCGCTTCCGCCGCGGCAACCGTAATCGTAAAGAGCGAGAAAATTTGCCCTGTAATACTTGGATGAACCCCGTATTTACTGAAGGCGACGAGGTTAATGTTCACGGCATTGAGCATTAATTCAATGCAGATGAGCACAATGACCGTATTTCGTTTCGTCAATGCCCCGTACAGCCCGATGCAAAATAGCATTAACGCTAAGACAAGGTAAGCTGACATTGGAACGGTACTCATCATTTCTCCTCCTCGCCTTCTTTTTTCGCTAGCACAATGGCTCCGACGAGCGCGACAAGCAATAAAACCGATGTAATTTCAAACGGAATAATATAGTTTGAGTAAAGCGCAACCCCGATTTGTTCCGTGTTTTTTTCATGAAGGTGCGTTGCTTGTTCGCCGAAATCTAAGCGGTAAATGCCAAGATACACCGCAGCGCCAAACGCTAATACTGCCATCGCAGTGAGCGCCTTCCGCACAAATCCGCCCGTCGTCGATCTTCCTTCTTCTTTCGGGCGGGTTAACATAATGCCAAATAGCATAATAATCGTAATCGCCCCTGAATAAATTAACACTTGCACCGCAGCGACAAACTCTGCCGACAATAGCACGTATATCCCGGCAATGCTGACAAACGTAAACACGAGCGACACGAACATATGCATGACTTTCGTCGTGTTCAACATAAGGACGCCGCCGGCAATCGCGACTAATGCGAGCCCTAAAAACGCGACATATTCTCCGCTCACGGTTTATTCCCCTTTCGCACATTCGTATCATTTTCGTCCAGCCATTCTAAGTTTTTAAATAGGGCATCGCGGCTATATTCCGCCAATTCAAAGTTGTTCGTCATGACGATCGCTTCCGTCGGACATACTTCGGTGCAAAGGTCGCACAAAATGCAAATTTCAAAGTTGATGTCGTACGTATCAATGATTTTCCCTTTTTTCGTCGGATCGGGATGTTTTTTGCCGGTAAGCTGAATACAGTTTGTCGGACAAATCGTCGCACATTGGTTACAGACGATGCATTTTTCCGGATAAAATTTTTGAATCCCGCGAAACCGGTCCGGAAGCGCGAGCGGCTCGTTCGGATAGTCATAGGTGACTTTTTGTTTCGTTAAGTTTTTGAGGGTATACTTTAACCCTTTCGCTAAGCCGAGCACGATGCTCCCCCCTTTTTAAAAGAATACGCTTTTGATGAGCGCCGTTAAGAAAATATTAACCAATGCTACTGGAAGCAATACTTTCCATCCGAATTCCATTAACTGATCCGCGCGCAACCGCGGGAACGTCGAACGGAACCAAATCAAGACGAAGACAACAAGACTAAATTTTAACGAGAACCAAACGGCCCCTGGAATAAAGCCAAGGAACATGACCGGCTGCCATCCGCCTAAAAAGAGAACGGTCGTCAATGTCGCCATCGCAAAGAAATAAACGTATTCCGCAAGCATAAAAAACGCCCAGCGAAAACCGGAATATTCAACGTGGAAGCCGGCGACAAGTTCCGACTCTGCTTCTGGAAGGTCAAACGGCGTCCGGTTTAACTCTGCAACCGCTGCGACTAAAAAGACAAGAAAGCCAATCGGCTGCACGAAAATGTACCATACTTGTTTTTGCGCTTCGACGATGTCGTTTAAATTTAAACTTCCGGTTAATAAAATAACGCCGAGCACGGACATGACGAGCGGAATTTCGTACGAAATCATTTGCGCCGCCGCCCGCATACCGCCAAGAAGCGCGTATTTGTTGTTCGACGCCCATGCACCCGTCACTACTCCAACCGTCGTCAACCCAGATACAGCGATATAATAAAGCAACCCAACGCCAATATCTGCAAACTGCAATGCATCTGTAAACGGCAGCGTCGCCAACACCATAAAAGCCGGCGCAAACGCGATGACTGGTGCGATAATAAATAACGGTTTATCGGCCGCTTTCGGAATCGTATCTTCCTTTAATAAAAGCTTTAAGACGTCTGCGACCGTCTGCAACAGCCCCCAACGGCCACCGACTTGGTTCGGACCAATCCGTCCTTGCATAAACCCCATCACTTTCCGCTCGGCTAAAATGCCGTACGTAACAAACCCTAACACAACAAGCAACAACAGCGTCCCGAGCCCGAAAAAGATCGCTACATTCGTCCAACTGGGCGCCGAGTGCAACAATTGTTCCATCAACCATCTACCTCCCCGAGCACAATATCAATCGCTCCAAGAATCGCAATTAAGTTCGCAATATTTTCACCTTGTAATAATTTCGGGAGTATTTGCAAGTTATAAAACGATGGCCGACGGAACTTCAAGCGGTACGGCTCTTTTTTTCCGTCGCTCGCAATATAGCAACCTATTTCGCCACGCGGCGATTCGATGCGGACGAACGCCTCCCCTGGTGGCGCTTTAATAATGCGTGGCACTTTTGCCATGATTTCTCCATCTTTCGGAAACTGCTCACATGCTTGCTCGATAATTTTGAGCGATTCTTCCATTTCCGCCAAGCGGCATTCATAGCGGGCAAAACAGTCGCCTTCTTCGCGCACTGGAATATCGAAATCAAATCGGTCGTAAATCGAGTACGGCTCGTTTTTGCGAAGGTCCCATTTCACGCCGGTGCAGCGCAAATTGACACCGCTTAACGAATAGTTAAGCGCTTCTTCTTTCGTATATTTGCCGACCCCGATGACGCGATGACGGAAAATTTCATTTCCAGTCACTAGCTCATGATATCCCGCAAGCTGTTTGCGCATATATGGTACAAACGCTTTCACTTTCTCAATCCAGCCGTCCGGCGCATCCCATTTCACGCCGCCAACGCGCATGTAGTTAAACGTCAAGCGCGCTCCTGACAACTCGTTTAGCAAGTTAATAATCATCTCCCGCTCGCGAAACGCATATAAAAACGGGCTAATCGCACCGATATCTAATAAATACGTTCCCCACCAAACGAGGTGGCTCGCAATCCGGCCGAGTTCCATCGCCAAAACGCGCAAATATTCTGCCCTCTCTGGCACTTCAATGCCCATCATCGTTTCGACGGCGTGGCAAATGACGTAGTTGTTCGTCATCGCCGATAAATAGTCCATCCGGTCTGTATAAGGAATGATTTGTGTATATTGTAAATTTTCTGCAATTTTTTCCGTTCCTCGATGAAGATACCCGATGACCGGTGTAGCTTCTTTAATAATTTCTCCATCGATTTTTAACACGAGGCGAAAGACGCCGTGCGTGCTCGGATGTTGCGGTCCTACGTTCAACAGCATTTCTTCCGTCCGAAGCATCAGCTACACCTCCATATCGTACGGCACGTAGTCTTTACGGAGCGGGTGGCCGACCCATTGTTCTCCTAAGAAAATGCGAATTAAGTTTGGATGCCCGTTAAAGCGAATGCCTAATAAATCGTACGCTTCGCACTCCGGCCAGTTCGCTCCTTGCCAAAGCGGAACGAGCGAATCGATTTCCGGCTCGTTTCGGTCGATTTTCACTTTTAAAGCGACTGCCTGATTGTTTTTATAAGAATATAAATGAACGTATACTTCCATATGTGTTTGGAAATCAGTTCCATGAAGTTCCGATAAATAATCAAAACCGAGCTGCTCGTTATATTTTAAAAATTGGGCGACTTTAAAGTAGGTGTCTTTTTTCGCCACCAATGTTGGTACATCTTTGGATAGACGGTTAATATACGCATCTTCCAATACATCTTCGCCAAGATGTTCTTTAATGACTTTGACGTATTTATCAAGAAGCGGCTGGTTTGGCGACGGGGTTTCCGGTTGGTTTGGCGCTTCTGCTTCACCGGCGGCTTTCGCTTTCGCCGCTGCCGCTGCTTTCGCTTTTGCTGCGGCAATTGCTTTCGCTTTCGCTGCCGCAACGTCCTCTTCGCCACCTTCTCCTTGCGCCGCGGCTTTTTGTTTCGCTAGCGCTGCCGCTTTCGCTTTTGCTGCCGCAATCGCTTTTTGTTTCGCTAAGGCAAGGTCGTCGCTAGCGGTTTCTTCTCCGCTTGCTTGTCCGGCGGCTTTTTGTTTCGCCAGCGCTGCGGCCTTTGCTTTCGCTGCTGCCGCTGCTTTTTTCTTCGCTAATTCCACGTCATCGGTGGCGCTTTCTTCAGCACCTGCTTGCTCTGCGGCTTTTTGTTTCGCTAACGCTGCGGCCTTTGCTTTCGCTGCTGCCGCTGCTTTTTTCTTCGCTAATTCGACATCATCGGTCGAGGTCTCTTCAGCACCTGCTTGCTCCGCGGCTTTTTGCTTCGCTAATTCTAGGTCGGCGGTTTCGTCCGCTTTTGTTTCGAGCGTCTGTTCAGTTTTGCCGCCCGCTTGTTTCGCAGCTAGCCGTTCGCGCGCTAGCTGTTTTGCCCGTTCGGCCGCTTCTTTTTTCAGTTGCTGTAAATCTTTTTCTTCGCTCATCGATTACAGCACCTTCTTTCCTGTCTTCGCTTCATAACGGATTTTTTCTTTTAATTTATTGATTCCGTAAATTAATGCCGCTGGGTTTGGCGGACAGCCCGGGATATAGACGTCAACTGGTACAATTTGGTCAACCCCTTTGACGACGCAGTACGAATGGACATACGGTCCGCCTGCCGTCGCACACGATCCCATCGCAATCACCCATTTTGGCTCCGGCATTTGATCGTACAAACGGCGAACGATCGGTGCCATTTTTTTCGTCACCGTCCCCGACACGATCATCACGTCCGACTGACGCGGCGATGTCCGGAAGAACGAACCAAATCGGTCGAGGTCGTAATGCGACGAACCAACGCCCATCATTTCAATTGCACAGCAAGCAAGCCCGAACGTTAGCGGCCATAGCGAATTGCTTCTCGCCCAAGCCTTCAATTGTTCGAGCGTCGTTAAAAAGACGTTGCGCCGTAATTCTTCCATCTCTTCTTCTGGCACATTTAACAATTTTACATCCATTTTAACACCTTCTTCTTCCAAGCATACACAAGCCCAATGACAAGCATTGCCACAAAAATTAACATTTCAATAAGGGCAAACAAGCCTAGTCGGTCATAAGCTACCGCCCACGGATATAAAAAGACTGTTTCCACATCAAAGATGACAAACAAAAGCGCAAACATATAATAGCGCACGTTAAATTGCACGCGCGAATCATGAAACGGCTCAATTCCGCTTTCATATGTCGTTTCTTTTGCTGCTGTCGGCGCATGCGGCCGAAGGATGCGACCTGCTGTCAACGCAACAACCGGAAGCAAAATTCCTAAACATAAAAAGACAAAAACGATTAAGTAGTTATTCAAATACACGTTAAGCAATGTTTTGTCCGCCCCCTTTGTCGTTCGTATCCGCAAATTGTGAAAAATATCGCACAATTTTGCCTTGTAACCGATATCATTATAACATTTATATCCAGAGGTGTCGACAGAACACCGAATTTTACTTGTAATAAATATCACTATAGTGTTAACCTAGTATATCAACGATTCATCGCATAAAAAAAAGACAGGGAAAAAATTCCCCTGCCTTTTTTATCGTTTTCCGGCAATGTCTAACCGGTTCATAGCACGTCGTAGCGCAAGTTCCGCACGTTTGAAATCAATATCGTCCTGCTTCGCTTGCAAGCGTCGCTCTGCACGCTCTTTCGCCGCTTTTGCACGAGCAACATCGATATCTTCTGCCCGTTCAGCTGCTTGCGCCAATACAGTTACTTTATCCGGACGTACTTCTAAAAAGCCGCCGCTGACAGCGATGAATTCCGTTTTTCCGTCTTTTTTCAGGCGCACTGCTCCGATTTCAAGCGGAGCAACGAGCGGAATGTGCCCAGGCAAAATCCCGAGCTCTCCGCTTTTCGCTTTGGTGCTAACCATTTCGACGTCCGCTTCATAAACCGGGCCATCAGGAGTAACGACACTGACTTTAATCGTCTTCATACTAAAATCCTCCTATGTCCCTTGTTTAAACTTCTACGCCCATTTTTCTCGCTTTTTCCACAACTTCTTCAATGCGGCCCACTAAACGGAAAGCATCTTCTGGAAGATGATCGTATTTTCCTTCTAAAATTTCTTTAAAGCCGCGGACGGTTTCTTTTACTGGTACGTAAGAACCTGGTTGACCAGTGAACTGCTCCGCAACGTGGAAGTTTTGCGATAAGAAGAATTGGATACGGCGAGCACGGTGAACGACAAGTTTGTCTTCGTCAGAAAGCTCGTCCATCCCAAGGATTGCGATAATGTCTTGCAATTCTTTATAGCGTTGCAACGTTTGTTGCACTTTGCGCGCTACTTGGTAATGCTCTTCGCCAACGATTTCTGGCGAAAGCGCACGAGAAGTCGATGCAAGCGGGTCTACCGCTGGATAAATCCCCATCTCTGATAGTTTCCGCTCTAAGTTTGTTGTCGCATCTAAGTGTGCGAACGTTGTCGCTGGCGCTGGGTCTGTGTAGTCGTCCGCTGGTACGTAAATAGCTTGGATCGACGTAACCGAACCGACGGCTGTCGACGTAATCCGCTCTTGCAATTGACCCATTTCTGTTGCAAGCGTTGGCTGATAACCTACGGCAGAAGGCATGCGGCCTAATAACGCCGAAACCTCTGAACCTGCTTGCGTGAAACGGAAAATGTTGTCGATGAAGAACAATACGTCTTGTCCTTGTTCATCGCGGAAGTATTCTGCCATCGTCAACCCTGTTAACGCAACGCGCATCCGCGCTCCAGGCGGCTCGTTCATCTGACCGAATACCATCGCCGTTTTATTAATAACGCCAGAGTCTTTCATTTCATGATACAAGTCGTTTCCTTCCCGCGTACGTTCGCCAACGCCCGCGAATACGGAAATACCGCCGTGCTCTTGCGCGATGTTGTTAATGAGCTCTTGGATTAAAACCGTTTTTCCTACCCCTGCACCGCCGAACAAACCGATTTTTCCACCTTTAATGTATGGCGCAAGAAGGTCGACAACTTTAATCCCTGTTTCCAAAATTTCGACTTGTGTCGAAAGCTGCTCAAATTTTGGCGCTGGACGGTGAATGGAATCACGGCGCGCCTCTGCTGGAATTTCTTCACCTAAATCGATTGGCTCTCCCAATACGTTAAATACGCGACCGAGCGTCACGTCCCCTACCGGAACAGAAATTGGCGCTCCTGTGTCGATTACTTCCATGCCGCGAATAAGACCGTCCGTGGAGGCCATCGCGATTGTGCGAACAGTGTCATCCCCGAGGTGAAGGGCCACTTCTAATGTTAAGTCTACGTCGACTTCGTTTTCGTTACGCGCTTTATGTTGAATTTTAAGGGCGTTGTAAATCGCAGGAAGATGTCCGCTTTCGAACTTCACGTCTACAACTGGACCCATAACTTGAAGAACGCGTCCTTTTGTCATCGTTTTCCCTCCTAACTAACTGCTTAAACTATTGCAAGGCATTGGCTCCTGCCACAATCTCCGTAATTTCTTGCGTAATTGCTGCCTGACGGGCACGGTTGTAAGAAAGCGTAAGCGTGCGAATGAGCTCTTTGGCATTGTCGGTCGCGTTTTTCATCGCGGTCATCCGCGCCGCATGCTCACTTGCTTTTGCATCTAATAATGCACCGTAAATTAAACTTTCTGCATATTGCGGCAGCAACACTTCTAAAATTTCTTCTTGCGACGGCTCAAATTCGTATGATGTCCGCTTAGCGTTTGCTGCCAAATCTGTAAGCGGCAATAATTTCCGTTCGGTCACGTCTTGTTGGATAGCGCTGACGAAATGGTTGTAGTACATATACAATTCATCAAACGTTCCGTCGGCAAACATGCTTACCGTTTGGTTGGCAATCGCTTTAATATCCGCGAATGACGGTTGGTCTGGCAACCCTGTAATGTGCAAGGCAACCGGGATGTTCCGCTTGTTGAAAAAGCTTAAGCCGATGCGACCAATCGCGATGATCGCATATTCATCGGTCGATTTGTGGCGCTCGCGAATCGTTTGGTAAACGGTGCGTAAGACGTTGCTGTTATAAGCACCCGCAAGCCCACGGTCCGACGTAATGACTAAATAGCCTGTCTTTTTCACCGGGCGTTTCACAAGCATCGGATGGTTGCTTGAGCTGCCTAAAGCGATGTTTGCGACCACTTCTTGGATTTTCTCCATATATGGAACAAACGATTTCGCGTTCGTTTCCGCGCGATGCAATTTCGAAGCGGAAACCATCTCCATCGCTTTTGTAATTTGGCTCGTTTTTTTCGTCGAGTTAATTCGTGTTTTAATATCGCGTAATGATGCCAAAGGTTTTCACCACCTTTTTTTTGCGCTCTAGTGATGGGCAAGGAACAGAAGCGGGCTTCTGTTCCGTTTTTTATTCAGAAACGACAAATGTTTTCTTAAAGTCTTCGATCGCTTTATTGAAATCTTCTTCGCTTGGAAGATCTTTCGTTGTGCGAATATGGTCAAGAATGTGCTGGCCGTTTTGGTCAAGCCATGCGAAAAATTCTTTTTCAAAGCGGCGGATGTCTTCGACTGGAATATCATCTAGGAATCCGCGCGTTAACGCGTAAATGATCGCTACTTGTTTTTCGACTGGTAGCGGCTCGTGCAACCCTTGTTTCAATACTTCAACAGTGCGCGCACCACGAGCAAGTTTTGCTTGCGTTGCTTTGTCAAGGTCTGAACCGAATTGCGCGAACGCTTCAAGTTCACGGTATGCTGCTAAGTCAAGACGAAGCGTACCAGATACTTTTTTCATCGCTTTAATTTGCGCCGCACCACCGACGCGCGATACGGAAAGACCTGCGTTAATCGCTGGACGAACGCCGGCGAAGAACAAGTCTGATTGCAAGAAAATTTGTCCGTCTGTAATCGAGATAACGTTCGTTGGAATGTAAGCAGAGATGTCGCCTGCTTGCGTTTCAACGAATGGTAACGCCGTTAATGAACCCGCACCTTTTGCGTCGCTTAATTTTGCCGCACGCTCTAAAAGGCGAGAGTGTAGATAGAAGACGTCCCCTGGATATGCTTCACGGCCTGGCGGACGACGTAATAGAAGCGAAAGTTCGCGGTACGCAGCCGCTTGTTTCGATAAGTCATCGTATACGACAAGCACGTGTTTTCCGTTGTACATGAAATATTCGCCCATCGTTACGCCCGCATATGGCGCTAAGAATAATAGTGGCGCTGGTTGTGATGCAGACGCTGTGACGACGATTGTGTAATCAAGCGCGCCATGTTTGCGCAACGTTTCCACGACGTTACGAACCGTTGATTCTTTTTGCCCGATCGCAACGTAAATACAAATCATGTTTTGGTCTTTTTGGTTTAAAATCGTGTCAATCGCAACCGATGTTTTCCCTGTTTGGCGGTCACCGATAATTAACTCACGTTGCCCGCGACCGATTGGTACAAGGGCGTCAATCGCTTTAATCCCTGTTTGTAATGGCTCGTGTACCGATTTACGATCCATAACCCCTGGTGCTGGGCTTTCAATCGGACGAGTTTCTGTCGTTGCAATTGGACCAAGCCCATCGACAGGCTGTCCTAATGGGTTCACGACGCGACCGATTAATGCTTCGCCAACAGGAACTTCCATGATGCGTCCTGTACGGCGTACTTCGTCGCCTTCTTTAATGCCTGTGTACGGACCTAAAATAACGATACCGACGTTGTTTTCTTCTAAGTTTAGCGCCATTCCCATGACACCGTTTGCAAATTCCACGAGCTCCCCTGACATGACGTTATCAAGGCCATGAGCGCGCGCGATACCGTCACCGACTTGGATTACTGTACCTACATCGCTCACTTTAATTTCGGACTGATAGTTTTCAATTTGTTTTTTTATCAGCGCGCTAATTTCTTCAGCTCTGATGCTCATGCATTTCACCCCTATCTATAAATCTTCAGCCAATAAGTTGACGTTTGAGTCGTTCTAGTTTGCCGCTGACGCTGCCGTCGTAAATGCGGTTGCCAATGCGCAGTTTCACGCCGCCGATTAACGAGGAATCGACAATGTTTTCGATATGAAGCGTTGTTTTGTCGACTTTTTTCGCAAATACGTCCGCAAGTGCTTGCTTTTCTTTTTCGCTTAATGGACGAGCCGAATAAACGGTCGCCTCCGCCACGCCGCGCGCTTCATTCGCTAACGCAACAAATTCGTCCGCAAGCGCTCCGACAATGTCAATCCGATGGCGGTCAAGCAATAAAAGCAACGTATTTTGCACTGGGACAGACAACGCTGCAAACGTTTCTTTGAGTAACGCTTTTTTCTTGTCAAGCGATAGTTTCGGATGGGTCAACACGGCAAGAAAATCTGGTTGGTCCGCAAACACTTGCTTGACCACGCGAATTTCTGCTTCGAATGAATCAAGGAGCTGCTGTTGTTGAGCGATTTGAAAAAGAGCCAATGCATACCGTTTCGCTACGACTTCTTTGTTCATCGCCCTTCTCCTACCTCTTGAATGTACTCGTTAATCAGCTTCGCTTGATCTTGTTCTGTCAATTCTTTTTCAATGACTTTCGATGCAATAAGTACGGATAAAGAAGCCACTTGCTCACGCAAAGCAGCGACTGCTTGCTCTTTTTCGCGCTCGATTTCTTTTTTCGCTGTTTCTTTTAAACGTTCCGCTTCCGCACGGGCAGCTGCAACGATTTGTTCTTTTTGCTCTTCGCCAAGCTTGCGAGCATTTTCCATTAGCGCTTGCGCTTCTTGGCGCGCTTGTTTTAACAATGCGCGTTGTTCTTCTGCAAGTTTTTTCGCTTCTTGATGATGTTTTTCTGCCTGTTCGATTTCATTAGCAATATGCTCTTCGCGTTGTTTCATAATGCCCATTAATGGACCAAACGCATATTTTCGGAGCAATGCTAATAAGATGACAAACATTAGTAATTGGAAAATGATATCGCCGCTATTAATGCCCGCATGATGCTCGGCAGCGCCTAGTAAAAACGTATTCATGCTTATTAACACCGCTTTTCACTCCCTTCAGCCGCTGTGTAATTATGTGCATAAAGGAATGGCGAAGGTGATCGTCTGCACGAACTTCGCCATTATCCATCGAGTATTTCATTATCGGTTCATAACGATGAATGAGATAACGACGCCGATGATTGGCAACGCTTCGACTAACGCTACCCCGATAAACATTGTTGTTTGAAGCACAGGACGCAATTCTGGTTGACGTGCAATTCCTTCTACTGTACGACCAACGATTAAACCGTTACCAATACCAGCACCAAGTGCTGCTAAACCTACTGCAATGGCAGCTGCAATTAAATTCATTGTAAAAATCCTCCTTTGTAATTCATTCCATATTTTTTATAATGTTTAATGGTCTTGGCTGACTTTATGTGCCATGTAAACCATTGTTAACATGGTGAAAATAAATGCTTGGATACAGCCGACGAAAATACTGAATGCTTGCCAAACCATCATCGGAATAGCCGCGCCGACTGCGCCGAACACTCCGCTTGTCCCAAGTCCGGCTAATAAGCCTAACAAAATTTCACCGGCAAAAATGTTCCCGTAAAGACGCAAACCTAACGTCAGCGTATTTGCAAACTCCTCAACGAGTTTAAGCGGGAACAAAAACGCCATTGGCTTAAAATAATCAAGGCTGTACTCTTTAACCCCTTTAAGCTTAATGCCGTAATAGTGCGTCAATCCAACAATCATGACGGCGAGCGTCAATGTAATCGTCGGATCGGCTGTTGGCGATTTCCACCAAAGTTCTTCTCCGACGCGAACCGAAAATGGCAGACCGAGCATGTTGGCGACGAAAATGTACATAATCAGCGTCGCACCAAGCGTTAAAAAGCGACCGCCTGTATGCCAATCCATCGTGCTGTTAATGATCCCTTTGACGAAATCAAGCACCCATTCTAGGAAGTTTTGCATTCCTGTCGGGCGAAGCTGTAATGATCGTGTTGCAGCGATGGCAATAAGGAAGACGATTACGCTCGTAACCGTAATCATTAAAACGTTGGACATATTAAACGTGAGTCCAAGAAATTCATGAATCGGAGCTTTATGTTCCAACCGTTCTCACCTCTCTTTCATGAAGGGTGTTTTCTGTGCAAAAGAAAATCTATTATAATGACAGCATAGGATGTCATTAATCCTATCACAACTGGGATAATGGAGAAATATTGCGGATATTCAACCGCGATTGCCGCTGCTAACACAGCTGCTGCTAACCGGGTAAACGTTCCGAGGGAACGAACTTTTTTTCCTTGAGCGACCGCTCGTCCGAATTTTGCGACCTTTCGAACCAAATTCCATAACAAAAACAAGCTGATCGCTGTTCCGAGAATAAGGCTGGCAAAAACGGTTTTATAGCTCGTAAATCCCCAACCTAACGTATAGAGCGACAACAAATAAAAGATGTATTTCTGTTGCCTTTGCACCATTTGCTGCATGCTGTTACTCCTCAGGGAAATATTGGCGGATTAAGCGCAACATCGCATACACGCCCGCCGCAAGCCCGATGAACAGGCCGATAATCAAAAAGAGCGGTTCAGTGCCAAATTTTTCATCTACCCATTTCCCACCGAAAATTCCGATTAAAATGGAGCCGACCAATTGCGAAACGATCGCCGACATTAAACCGATCGCTTGAAAAGGATGGCGCTGTTTCGACATACATATCCATCCTCGCTCATTTTTTTACTTTTTTCCTCATGAAAACCTTATCATTATATCCCCTGTAAGCATACAATAGGCACCCGTCAATGTCAACGTATTTAGCCAATAAATTAAAACAAATTATTAAGAATTTGTGACATTTGTTCATTTCTTTTTCACGAAATTGTTGTATAATATAATGTTTGCTTTTTTCTTGTTTTCATGCAAAAACGCCAACCATCGCACTATCGATGCTTGGCGCCTTTCGCATGTTATTATTTCGTTCCAAATAAACGGTCTCCTGCATCACCAAGCCCTGGAACGATATAGCCATGGTCGTTTAATTTTTCATCGAGCGCTGCGATATAAATGTCGACATCTGGATGCGCCTGCTTCACCGCCTCTACTCCTTCTGGGGCAGCGATTAAGCACATGAATTTAATGTTTTTCGCACCGCGCTTTTTCAACGAAGAAATCGCTTCAACGGCTGAACCGCCGGTTGCTAACATCGGATCGACGACGATGAAATCGCGCTCTTCGACGTCGGTTGGCAACTTGACGTAATACTCGACTGGCTTTAACGTTTCTGGGTCGCGGTATAGCCCGATATGACCGACTTTTGCCGCCGGGATGAGTTTTAAAATGCCGTCGACCATGCCGATGCCGGCACGTAAAATCGGGATAATGCCGAGTTTTTTGCCAGCGATCACTTTCGATTTTGCTTTGCTGACGGGTGTTTCAATTTCTACTTCCTCAAGCGGAAGGTCGCGCGTAATTTCAAACGCCATCAATGTCGCCACTTCTTCGACAAGCTCGCGAAATTCTTTCGTCCCCGTTTGCTTGTCGCGAATGTATGTAAGCTTATGTTGAATTAATGGATGATCGAATACGTATACTTTGCCCATCGTTGTCTCTCCTCTTTTTCGTACGTTTCCTTATATTTTACCTAAAAAAGAATAGGCATTCAATCGTTGTGGCGGTTTCATTAAGAAAAGCGCAAAGCGCCCCACCTAATCGTAAAATTTTATACTTTCTTACCTTTCGAAAAACTGCCTCGTATCAAATGATACGAGGCACGTGCTTAAGCGTAGAGCGGAAATTTTTCGGTGAGCGCTGCGACACGGCGGCGCGCTTCTTCTAGTTTTTCTTCGTTGTCGTGATGCTTTAACGCTAAGGCGATAATGCTTGCGATCTCGTCCATTTCTTCTAAGCCAAAGCCACGGCTCGTTACAGCGGCGGTACCGATGCGGATGCCGCTTGTGACAAACGGGCTTTCCGGGTCGTATGGAATCGTGTTTTTATTGACGGTAATGCCGATATCATCCAACACTTTTTCCGCTACTTTCCCCGTTAACTGCAACGAACGCAAGTCGACAAGCAATAAATGGTTGTCCGTTCCGCCCGACACGAGCGTGAAGCCTTCACGAACGAGCGCTTCGGCTAGCCGTTTGGCATTATCTACAATACGTTGCGCATATGTTTTAAAGTCGTCTTGCAACGCTTCGCCAAGCGCCACTGCTTTCGCTGCAATAACGTGCATGAGCGGGCCGCCTTGAATGCCAGGGAAAATCGCTTTGTCGATTTGTTTGGCGAATTCTTCTTTGCAAAGAATCATGCCGCCGCGCGGACCGCGCAACGTTTTATGCGTCGTCGTCGTTACAAAGTGCGCATACGGCACTGGATTCGGATGAAGACCTGCCGCAACAAGACCTGCGATGTGCGCCATGTCTACCATTAAATACGCACCGACTTCATCGGCAATTGCACGGAACCGGGCAAAATCAATGACGCGCGGATAGGCGCTTGCACCGGCAACGATGAGCTTCGGTTTATGTAGGCGCGCTTTCTCTAATACGTCGTCATAGTTGATTTGGTGCGTTTCAGGATCGACACCATACTCCACAAAATTGTACTGCATGCCGCTAAAGTTGACTGGGCTGCCGTGCGTTAGGTGTCCTCCGTGCGACAAATTCATGCCGAGCACCGTATCGCCATGGTTTAAAATCGTAAAATACACCGCCATGTTCGCTTGTGCCCCAGAGTGCGGCTGAACGTTCGCATGTTCTGCGCCAAATAGCTGCTTCGCCCGTTCGCGCGCCAATTCTTCCACAACGTCTACATGCTCGCACCCTCCGTAATAACGGCGGCCTGGATATCCTTCGGCATATTTGTTCGTTAATACCGAACCTTGCGCTTCCATCACTGCTCGGCTGACGAAGTTTTCCGATGCAATTAGTTCAATTTTTGTTTGTTGCCGTTTCAATTCTTGCTGAATCGCTTGAAACACTTGCGGATCTTGCTGTGGCAAGTAATTCATCACGTGCTCCCCCTTTTTCGAAATATGAGAATATTCTTTTCTATTTTACCAACATTTCGCTGAATGATTCAAAGGAAAAGTGAACAAAATCACGAAAAAGTGCATGAAGCGTTCGGATTTTCCTTTGAATACACGGCGCGGGCGCCGCCGATGAGCTTCGGGCGCGTTTTCGCAAGCGTGACATGCGCGTTCCCGATAGATTGAAGCGATACACGAACGGGTACAGCGACGTGCTTTAAATGCATGCCAATAAGCGTATCGCCAATGTCGATACCGGCGTCTGCTTTTATAAATTCGACAACAACTGGGTCGTTCATGGCGTTGTACGCATATTCCGCCATCGCACCGCCCGCGGAACGAACAGGGATGACAGAAACGATTTCTAAGTGTTTAGCAAGCGCCGTTTCTTTTTCGACGACAAGGGCGCGGTTTATATGCTCACAACATTGAAACGCGAGCTGCACCCCTGTTTCGTCGCGCCATTTTTTTAGTTCGGCAAAAATCATTTCCGCCACATCTATCGAGCCAGCAGTGCCAATTTTTTTCCCGATTACTTCACTTGTGCTGCAGCCAATGACAAGCACATGTTCCGCAGAAAGGGGCGCTTGCTGTTTAAATTCCGTTACAATCGTCTGCCATTGTTGCTTCCATTCCGAAAGCATCCAATCCCCCCTAGTTTTGTTCGTACTGATGAATTTTGTTGATGCGGTTGGCGTGACGTCCGCCTTCAAACTCGGTTGTCAACCATACTTTCGCAATTTCGCGTGCTAGTCCAGGGCCGATGACGCGTTCGCCCATCGCGAGGATATTGCTGTCGTTATGTTCACGCGTCAAGCGGGCGCTGTAGACGTCATGAACGAGCGCACAGCGGATGCCTTTCACTTTATTAGCGGCAATCGACATGCCAATGCCTGTTCCGCAAATTAAAATGCCGCGGTCGACTTCGCCACTTGCCACTTTTTCCGCTACTGGAATCGCGTAATCTGGATAATCGACTGAACTTTCGCATTCACAGCCGAGGTCGATGTACTCAATCCCCATTTCTTCCATCAGTTGTTTGATTTCTTGGCGAATGCGAATGCCGCCATGGTCTGAGGCAATTGCTACTTTCACGTTTGTTTCCTCCCTTGTTGTAAACTAAAAGCCGCCTTTCTTTTTATTGTAATGGGAAAAGGCGGCTTTTTCATCATTTTGTGCAAAAACTATCGATTGTATTTTTTAGTTTTTTTGCTTGTTCGGCTAATTGTCCTGCTAGTTCGTTGACGTGGTGAATCATTTCGGTCTGCTCTTGTGTGGCAGCAGTGACTTGAAGCGCTCCTGCCGATGTTTCTTCGGCGATGGCTGCTACTTCTTGCGACTGAATCGATGTTTTTTCGATATGCTTCATTTGTTCTTTCACTAATTCCGCTATTTGGTGAACGGAAGCAGCAACTTCATGAATCGAATTTGTCATTTCGATAATGGCTTCGTTCGTATCGTTTCCTTTTGCCGCCTCTTCGTTTGCTGCTTTTACTTGGGCGTTAATTTGCGCAACGACGTGCACGACTTCTTTTTGAATATTTTGAATTAATTCAGAAATCCCTTGCACCGCTCGCGCACTTTCATCCGCGAGTTTCCGCACTTCTTCGGCAACGACGGCAAATCCTTTGCCGTGTTCGCCTGCGCGTGCTGCTTCAATTGACGCATTGAGCGCCAAAAGGTTCGTCTGTCCAGCGATGTCGCCGACGAGCGAAATGATGTTTTCGACTTCTTTGGCATGTTGTTCTAAGCGGCGCACCGCATTTAATGACGCTTGGTTGTCTTTAGCGAGTTGCTGAATGCCATTGACGAGCGAGTCGATGACTTCTTTGCTTGTATGCAACGTTTCCACCATATCGGTTGCTAATTGCTCGGATTGCTCGGCTTTTTTCTGCACTTCGTTGGCGATGTGGAGCACATCTTCGACCGACTCCGCTGTCGTCTGCATCGACACTGCCGAATCGTTCGCACCTTTTGAAATTTCTTCAATCGTTTGCGCAATGCTTTGCGAGCGTTCGACCGCTATGCTTGAAGCGCTCGTAATTTCGACTACTTTTTCATTCGTTAAGGCAAAGTTTTCTTCGATGTTTCGCACCATCGTCCGCAAATTTTTTAACATATCGTTAAACGCCAAGCCGACCGCGCGAATTTCATCATCCGATTTCGAAAGCGGGACGTCTTCGTCGATTTGTCCGTTTGCCGCCTTCATCGCCGCTTGCTCTAGCTGCTTTAGCGGGCGCGTAATAAACCCAGCAGCGACGTAAGCAAGTACCCCTGACCAAAAAATGCCAAGCAATAAAATGATGATCGTAAATAAGCTTTTATTAAATGCGCTGAAAAAAAGATCATAAAGTACATAAATAAATGCCGCGCTCGTGGAATACGTAATGATTGCTAGTATCGTCGTAAAAATAACGAGCTTTAGCCGCAAACTAAACTTGTGTTTCTCCTTCATTCCCCTTCTCCCCCTGTAGCTGTGGAATCAACTGCCCGATCAGCTGCTCCAA
>NZ_JAILZV010000056.1 GCF_023512315.1 Anoxybacillus sp. | reverse complement strand
GCCGTCCACATGGTCGATGCGCAGCCCGTCGATCCAGCCTTCGCGGTAGAGGCGGAACGGCAGCGCGTGCGTGGCTTCGAATACATCCTCGCATTCCTGGCGCACGCCCACCAGCTCCGTGATCTCGAAGAAGCGGCGCCAGTTCAGCATGGCGGCGCCGGTGCGCCACCACGCCAGCCGGTAGGACTGGCGTTCCAGCAGGTCGTGCTGCGCGTTGGCACCGGCGGGTGTGGCCGTGTCGTCCGGTTCGGCCAGTGGCAGGTCGTGGTCGCCGTACCGCAGCGCCAGCCGGCCATCGCCGCCGCGCTGCACGGTCAACGCGCCCGATTCCAGCGTCTGCCAGTAGGGGTCACCCAGTATCGGCAGCAGGACCTTGCCGCGCAGGTCGGGGTTGGGCGATTGCCAGTCGATATCGAAATAGTTGGCGTAAGGCGAACTGGGTCCGTTTTCGAGAACATCCATCCACCAGACATTTTTTTCTCCGCCAATACCCATGTGGTTGGGGACCATATCCAAGATAAGCCCCATTTTTTTATTTTGTAAAATCCTGACGAAATTTTCAAAATCTTCAGTACTACCCAAAGCAGGGTTAAGCTGATTATGATCACACACATCATAGCCATGACTTTCTAAGGAGCAGGGGAGAAAAATAGGCGATATATAGCAATCGCTTATGCCCAATTCATCCAAATAGGCCACAAGATCAGCGGCTTGCCGAAAAGTAAAACTTGGCCCTAACTGGAGGCGGTAGGTTGCTCGAGGCCGGTGAGTCTTTTCTTGAATTTCTTTGAGAAGATTCTTGATAGCTAAATCCATTTTATTAAAGAGAACCTCAAATATTGCTTGTGCTCATTTTCAACTACTAAATTGAGGGCTTCCTTTTTCGTACCATTCCGCGGAATCTATAGCGAAAAAAATCTCCGGCCCTCGATTCTCCTGATAAGGGATTATTCGCTTCACACAGCATTTCAAAAAAGAATAGCTTTCTTGTACTTTTTTGCCGCTTTGAAAAATGAAAAACGCAATGACGTTTACTAATAATACGAGCAGCGGGATAAAAATAAACAATTTGGTACGGATTTTCATTTTGTTCCCTCCTGCTCGACGTTTGTCGCATCGACAATTTCCGTTGCGGTAAAATATTCGTTTGCAATCGATTTGTCTTCCAAATGCTCCACCATTAGCTTGACAGCGGAAAACCCCATGTCATATGGTTTTTGAATGACCGTCGCAACAATTTTTCCTTGCTGAATGGCATCTAGCGTTTCTTCGACATCATCAAAGCCAAAAATTTTTATGTCGTCACGGTCTAAATTTTTCGTCGCCATTAAAATGCCGATCGCATCTAAAGCGCTCGTACCGACCATCACCGTAATGTCTGGGTGCGTCAACAACATTTTTTCCGCTTGAATCGACGCTTGGAATCGAGAGATGTTAGAAACAGACAACGCAACGACAGAAAGCGACGGATGCTGGGCGATAATCGACTGAAATCCTTGTAGCCGAAGCTGTTGGTTTTCTGACGTTTCGCTGCCGATAATGACACCGATTTTATTGCTGCCGGAAACGCGCGACGCTACCGCTTTGCCAAGCAACTGCCCCGCTTCAAAATTGTTCGTGCCAACATATGCAAGCCGCTTACTTTTCGGTGCATCTGTGTCGATCGTAATGACCGGAATATTACGGGCAATCGCTTTATTGATGAGGGGCGTAAATTTTGCATCGTTTAAGCTTTGGACAATAATGCCGTCGACGCGGGAAGCAATCGCTTTTTCCAATAGTTTCACTTGTTCATCTACGTTTGTTCTTAATGGGCCGATATATTCCACATTTACACGATATTGTTTCGCTGCTGCTTTCGCCCCCTTTTCAACTTTTCGCCAATATGGGTTGTCGAATTCTTGGGAAATTAGCACAAAATGCGGCGCTGTCTTCTCTGCCCGCGCCGTTTGCTTTAACTTCTCGACCGTTCGTTCCATCTCCTGCGTCGCCGCGACAAAGTGAAAGAGCACGTAAAGAAAGAGAAAAAATAATACTATTAAACTAATCGTCCATCGTTTATTCGTCATAACATTCACCTAGTTTTACTATAATTCGTTTTGGAAACGGTTACAAGCGAAAAATAAGACTGCCTTGTCGGCAGCCTTATACCGTGAATTGACGAACCGTTTGTTGCAGACGCTCGGAAATCGCGTGAAGCTGCTGAGCAGTAGCGGCAATTTCTTGCGCGGAAGCGGTCAATTCTTCTGTAGAAGCTGCCACTTCTTCGGTTGCCGCAGAGTTTTCTTCTGCCACCGCACTAATTTGTTCGACTTTGCCAATGACGTCATCTTTCGCCTTCACAATTTCCCCCATCGCTTCATCCGTCCGGTTTAGCAGTGGGGCCATTCGGCTAATGGAGGCAAGAATATCGCCAAACGAGCGAACCGTTTTTTCGACGGCACCTGTTTGTCGGTCAATAAACTGCTTCACTTGTTGCGACGTGCTTGTCACGTTCGAGGCGTCTGTTTGAATCGAAGAAATAAGCTGGACGATTTCTTCTGTCGATCGTTTAGCTTGTTCAGCAAGTTTGCGCACTTCATCGGCAACAACTGCAAATCCTTTTCCAGCTGTTCCAGCGCGCGCTGCTTCAATCGCCGCATTTAATGCTAATAAGTTCGTTTGTTCAGAAATCGTGGAAATCATTTCGGTAATATGGCTAATTTGTTGCACCGATTGTGTTAAATTCGCTACTTTTTCCACGACTAAATCAAACGCCTGTTTCATTTCGTCAATGGCGGCAATCAGTGCGTCCATTTCTTGTTTGCCGATATCTGCTTTATCGGCCGTACGGGTCGTTTCCTCTTTCACTTTGCCTAATTCAACATATACATTTTCCACTTTTTGTGTTAAGTATGCGAGGGAATGCGCGATTTCGGTCAAATCGTTCGCTTGATTCGCCGCCCCTTCCGCTACTTGCTGCATCGTCGACGCCACTTCTTCGGTCGAGGACGACATTTGTTCCGACGTCGCCGCTAAGGTATTCGCTTGATTTCCGACGCTTATCGATTGCTGCTGAATGTTCGTTACCGCTTCCTTCATTTTCGTCTGCAATTCATTTAATGCTCGCAGCATTTCGCCAAATTCATCGTTAGAAGTAAGCAATTCGTTTGGAAACTCGGTCGTAAAGTTTCCTGTTGCCATCGTGTGTATATAATTTTTCGCAGCAGTTAGCGGTTTCATAATCCGCATGGAAATAAGAAGATGGTACAATCCAATCCCAATCACTAGTGAAATGAGCGAGATAATGATAATTTTCCAAATTACAGCGTTCACATCTTTGTTCACCACTTCTTGTGGGATACCAACAAAAAACATGCCAATGACGTTACCGCTATCATCTTTAATTGGCAAATAACTCGTAATATACGGTGTCCCAACAACATCTGCTGTTCCGATGTAATCATGTCCTTGTTTCAGCACCTCTTGCACGACCACTGCCGCTGCTTTTGTACCAATTTGCCGCTCCCCGTTTTTTTCAACCGTTGTCGCAATTCGTTCGTCGCCTAAAAAAATGGTGCTGTCAGCATGTGCCATTTGCTTGACGTAATCAACAAGTTCGTTGTTTTCGCGTACTTTTATTTCCCCTTTATATAGCTCGCCGTCTTTTACTTGCCAACTTCCTTCGTATTTCGCATCAATCAATTGCAATGCCATTTGCGCATCCATGCCGATGACTTTATGGGCGATTAACGACTGGAATTGAAAATAAATGACTACATTAATAATCGCAATAAGAACGATTACCGTTATGATATACATCGCTACAATTTTTCCCCGTGTTTTCAACTAAGTCCCTCCTATTCTCTTTGTGAACAAACAAACATTTTTATTTTAGCAAAAAATAACAAACTATGCATTGTTTTTTTGTTGTATAATAGAAATTAACGAAAGTACATATTTCTTTTTTTCGACAAAAAACAACAAAAATATGATTTTTTTCGACAAAAAATCGACATTTTTTTCATGAAACATGGTAATATAGTAATAGTCAATAATGGCTATATTTTCATAGAATGGAGTTGCTCACTCATGCATTTATCGCCGTATATTCCATTTTATTTTTGGATGCCTGCGATGCAATTTATTTTAGACATAGATGGACATATATTGGATGTGAACGAATTTGCCGCTCGGTATTTAGGATACGAACGCGAACAGTTAATTGGCCAATCTGCCTTAATTATCGTTCATCCGGATGACAAAGAAAAAGTAACAACGCAACTGAGACAGCTTCGTGATGGCCAACTCGGCGACATGCACGATTTAGAGTTTCGAAAAATAAAAAGAAACGGCGAAATCATCTATGTGCAAGAAACGATGTATCGAATGGTAACGGAAGACAACAAGACGATTGTTCTCGTTTCTTGTCATAACGTTTCGGCAGAAAAAAAGACGAAAAAGTTGCTTGCGGGACAGAAAAAAATTTTAGAATTCGTCGCAAAAGAAATGCCTCTCTCCTATATTTTATCCGAAATTGCCCGCACCGTCGAAACGATTCGTCCTCATCTCCTTTGTTCGATTTTACTATTAAACGACGAAACGAAACGGCTTTATCATGGAGCAGCGCCAAGTTTGCCAGAAAAATATATCGAAGCGATTAACGGTTGTCCAATCGGTCCTGAAGTTGGATCGTGCGGAACTGCCGCATTCCATAAAGAATTAGTCATCGTTTCTGATATCGCCACCGACCCGCTTTGGCAGCATTATAAAGAAGTAGCGCTCGCGCACGAGCTGCGCTCTTGTTGGTCATTGCCAATTTTTTCATCGACGAAAAAAGTGATCGGAACGTTTGGCATTTATCAGCGTGACGTCGGTATGCCACAAGAAGAAGATTTGGAAGTTGTTTCTACGTTTTCTGCCCTCGCTGGATTAGCGATTGAACAAGCGCAAATAAAAAACGATTTGCAAGAAAGCCGCCAGCATTATCAGTCGTTGTTTGAATATAACAAAGATGCTGTCTTTTCGCTTCATTTAGATGGAACATTTTTTGCGGTGAACCGCGCAGCGGCGCAACTGACAGGCTATCCGCGCCATGAACTATTGAAAATAACACTTCATGACTTAGTCGTGCCAGATGACTTGCCAAAAGTGCTCGATGTGTTAACAGATACAGCGAACGGCTATTCGCGCCATGTCGATTTTCGTATCCGCCATAAAAATGGAACGATACTCTATATTAATGCAACGCCTGTTCCTGTCTGGATTAATAAAAAAGTCATTGGCGTGTCCATTATTGCCAAAGATATCACCGAGCGAGTAGAACAAGACGAGCGCATTCGCCAGCTCGCATATTACGATCCGTTAACGGGGCTAGCAAATCGCCGGCTATTTTATGACAAAGTAAAGCAAGCGATTTCGGAAGCGAAACAGCATAACAAAACGGTGGCATTATTATATATGGACATCGATCGGTTTAAATATGTCAACGATTCGCTCGGCCATAGCGTCGGTGATCGCGTATTGCAGGCGATTAGCGCATTGATTCAAGAAAGAGTTGGGCAAAATGGGACAGTTGCCCGCATGAGCGGCGATGAGTTTACCGTTGTGTTGCCAAATCTCCAATACCAATACGAAGCGATCAATGTGGCGAAACATATTTTGCGCGCTTTTCAAGAACCTGTTCGAATTGATGAATTGGAGCTTTTTCTTACCGCAAGCATCGGTATTTCATTTTATCCATACCATAGCGACGATGTCGATACGTTATTACAATATGCGGACATGGCGATGTACGAGGTAAAGCGAAAAGGAAAGAATGACTATTTTATCTATGAAAATACACTTTTGCAACAAAAACTTCCGAACTTGATGCTATTGAACGATTTGCATAAATCAATCCAAAACAACGAATTGTCTGTTGTTTATCAGCCGATTGTTGATGTGCACACCAAAAAAGTAGTAGCGATGGAAACGCTCGTTCGTTGGTATCATCCTGTGCACGGTCAAGTTTCTCCTGGACAGTTTATTAGTTTGGCAGAAGAAACAGGGTTTATTGTCACAATGGGCGAATGGGTGTTACGTCAAGCGTGCGAGCAACATGCGACGTGGCGGAAAATGGGGCTTTCGGTGCGAATGGCGGTAAATATTTCTGTGAAAGAACTGCTTGACCCGCATTTTGCGAAGCGGATTGAGTGGATTTTGCTGGAGAAACAACTATCGCCAAATGCGTTAGAGCTCGAGATTACAGAAAGTATGATGATTTACAACGAATCGGTCATTTTAACGAATTTAACGCGGTTGAAGGAAATGGGTGTAAAGCTTTCGATCGACGATTTCGGGACAGGTTACTCATCGCTTGCTTATTTGAAGCGGCTGGAAGTGGATACAGTGAAAATCGATCAGTCGTTTATTGCCGACTGCCCGCATTCGTATTATGGAAGCGTTATCGCCAATACGATTATTTCGCTTGCCCATCATTTAGGAATGAACGTGATTGCAGAAGGAGTGGAGACTTTAGAGCAGCTTCGCTACTTAGAAGAAAAAGGCTGCCAAGAAGCGCAAGGCTATTTATTTAGCGTGCCGCTTCGTGCGGAAGAAGCAACACAATTATTACGCCACGGGATTCGTCATCTAAAGTAAAGAGGAGGTCACCACCGACCTCCTCTTTATTTTAAAGTATAAAATTTTACGATTGGGTAGAGAACTGTCTAGCTTCAAGCGCCATCGGTGTGATGCGCTCCGCCCCACATTGCGGAGGCGGACAGCCTCCGCGGTGGGGCTTGTGCGCTCTTCGCCGATAGGCGGGCGCTTTGCGCTTTTCTTATTTGAACGCCATTGCGGCTTTGACGGCTTTTTTCCAGCCTTCATATAAAGCTGTTTGTTGGTCGTTTGGCATTTGTGGTTCAAACGCGCGCTCTAGCTGCCATTGGGTGGAAATTTCTGAACGGTCTTTCCAATAGCCGACGGCAAGCCCAGCTAAATACGCAGCGCCAAGCGCAGTTGTTTCGTTAATGACTGGACGCTCGACCGGCACACCGAGCATGTCGCTTTGGAATTGCATGAGGAAGTTGTTTTTCACTGCGCCACCATCGACACGCAACGTTTTTAAGGAAATACCCGCGTCTGCTTCCATCGCTGTAAGGACATCTTTCGTTTGATACGCGAGCGATTCTAATGTCGCACGGATAAAGTGTTCTTTTGTCGTGCCGCGCGTGAGCCCGAACACGGCCCCACGTACATCGCTGTCCCAATATGGCGTCCCTAGACCGACGAACGCTGGCACGACGTATACGCCGTCTGTCGAAGCGACTTTTTCTGCATATGCTTCGCTATCTTGCGCTTTTTTAATCATTCGCAACCCGTCGCGCAACCATTGAATGGCAGAGCCAGCGACGAAAATGCTTCCTTCTAGCGCATATTCGACTTTTCCATCAATCCCCCATGCGATCGTTGTCAATAAGCCATGCTGCGATCGCACTGCTTTTTCGCCTGTGTTCATTAACATGAAGCACCCAGTACCGTACGTATTTTTCGCCATCCCTTCTTCAAAGCATGCCTGCCCGAACAGCGCTGCTTGCTGGTCGCCAGCCGCTCCCGCAATCGGCACTTCTTGGCCAAAGAAGTGGTACGGAACGGTTTTGGCGTATACTTCGGAAGACGGGCGCACTTCTGGAAGCATTGATTTTGGAATATCTAATATTTCTAAAATGTCGTCGTCCCATTTTCGTTCGTGGATGTTAAATAAAAGCGTTCGTGAGGCGTTGGAATAGTCGGTGACATGGGCTTTTCCGCCAGAGAGTTTCCAAATGAGCCACGTGTCGATCGTTCCGAATAATAAATCCCCTTTTTCCGCCTTTTCGCGCGCGCCTTCGACGTTGTCTAAAATCCACTTCACTTTCGTTCCCGAGAAATAGGCGTCAATAAGTAGCCCCGTTTTGGCGCGGAATAGTTCGTCATACCCTTGTTGTTTCAACTGTTCGCAAATATCGGCTGTTTGTCGCGATTGCCAGACGATGGCGTGATATACTGGCAAGCCGGTATGTTTATCCCAGACGACCGTTGTTTCTCGTTGGTTTGTAATGCCAATTGCGGCAATTTGCTCTGGTTTCACCGCTGCTTCTGAGAGCACGCTCGCAATGACCGATAAAATCGATCCCCAAATCTCATTGGCATCATGTTCTACCCAGCCCGGCTTTGGAAAATGTTGTGTAAACTCTTTTTGCGCAATATGCACAATCTCCCCTTTTCGATTGAACAAAATCGCCCGCGAACTCGTCGTCCCTTGGTCTAGTGCAAGAATGTATTGTTCCATCAAAAATCTCCCCCTTTATTTACATCAACGCTTTTTGAGATGGTTTATAGGCAGCCTTTCCTTGTTGGATAAAGGCGACTGCTAACACAACAATAAGTGCAATGAATACATACCAAAACATTGGAGTCAATTTTCCTAAAAAAACAGCTTTATAAAATAATCCACCAAACGAACCGCCAAGCACTGGACCAACAACTGGAATCCAAGCATACGACCAATTGGACGAACCTTTCCCGGGAATCGGCAGTAAGAAATGCGCAATGCGTGGACCTAAGTCACGAGCTGGGTTGATAGCGTAGCCTGTCGTTCCCCCAAGCGATAAGCCAATGCCAACGATAAGAAATCCAACAATAAATGGATTGAGTCCATCGGTAAGCTTATTCGCGCCAATTGCTAAAATTCCTACAACGAGGATAAAAGTACCAATGATTTCACTTAACAAATTGGCAAACGTATTCGGAACAGCTGGACTTGTTGAGAATACGCCGAGTTTCACTCTAGGATCCTCTGTTTCTTTCCAGTGCGGTAAGTAGTGAAGAAATACTACGGTTGCACCAACTATCGCTCCAAGAAATTGGGCTACAATATACTTCGGTACATCCGCCCATGGAAAATCGCCGTTGAACGCAAGTGCAAGCGTAACAGCTGGGTTTAAATGGGCACCACTGAACTTTCCAACCGCATAAACAGCAATCGCAACTGCCATTCCCCATCCCATCGTAATAACGATCCAACCAGAGCTTTGTGCGAACGATTTTTTCAAACTCACTCCAGCGCAAACTCCTCCACCAAAAATGATAAGCAATGCGGTGCCGACCAATTCGGCAATAAATGGTGTCATCTTTCATTCCCCCTTTGTTTTTTTGTGGCAAAAAAGACAAAGACCCACACATCTCCTCCGCACTTAGAGGAACATGTGTGGGTCTCCGAATCTCCGCCACATTTATTAACTTGATTATAATGATAAATCGCTTTGTAAGCGTTGTCAATATAAATTTTTAAATTTTTTCTCTTTTGGTACAATTTGAATGTAGTCAAAGTCGAGGGTGTCGATGGCGTCTTCGATATACAAACGAGTAATAAACCGGTACGAAACACCTGGTTGGGACGGCACTATTTCATCTGGAAGGCGGTAACGGAACGGTAATACTTTCGTCTCCTCTTCTTCGATGACGAATTCTCCTGCCGCTGGAATGGTCGCAATTACTGTATCTTCTTCTTTCCCGTCGCGTATCGTTTTGCAAACGAAATCAACATCAAGCTTTTCAATTTTCTGATCGACCGTTCCGCCGCGAATATACAGCTCTCCTTCCATCATATCCCCCTGCTGTAACATCTGTTTATTTAAACGTAAGTCGACATACGCCGAACCGACACCTAATTTTGACATCATTTTTCGCAATAACATCCTTAATCACCTCTTGTCTCCAGACGGTTTTCTCACCCGAAAAAAGAGAAAAAAGACCTATGCCTTTTTTGGCAAAGGTCCGTTAACAAATGATAACGTTTTCAACATGGCTTACTTATAATTTATTCCATCATCCCCCATTTGTCAACTGTTATTCATAGACATTTTCATTTTCGATTACATAATCGACTCGAATGACCGGAATGTCGTGGTTTTCTACTTCCGCCACAATTAAGCCGATATGATCATGATAAATCCCGAACGTCCGTTGCCCTTTTTTAAACGCTGTTTCCCCATAAGAAAGCACGGCATGATACAGTTTATGGTCATCCGCATATTGCGACTTTACTTTTTTTCCTAAATGGATAATCACTTCTTTTCCGTTCATCATTCCACGATACATATACCTTCCCCTCCCGTATTACCAATGTATGTCACCCGCCAACGATTCATGCATACTTATTCGACAACTTCTATCCATTTCCCTGCCGTTCAAACGAATACCAAAAAATTTGCAAATTTTTTCTGAATTTCATCTGCTTTTCCTTGACGATGCCGTTTCATTAGTGTATAGTAAAGACATCATTTAACAGAATATATTTCAACCGATGCAGCATGAAACACTCACCTTAGACTGCTGTGGAGTATATTCCGTTATTTGATAAAAATTTTTAAGCTAGCCGTAAGGTGCTAAAGGTATTAGGAGGAATTAAGTATTATGCAAAACGGTAAAGTAAAATGGTTTAACAACGAAAAAGGCTATGGGTTCATCGAAGTAGAAGGCGGAGCGGACGTATTCGTTCACTTCACAGCAATCCAAGGTGAAGGCTACAAAACATTAGAAGAAGGTCAAGAAGTTTCTTTTGAAATCGTTCAAGGAAACCGCGGACCACAAGCTGCGAACGTCGTAAAATTATAATTAAGCGCTCGTTGACATATAAAGGCGCTCGCCTATCGGCAAAACTCGCTTGCAAAGCAAGCTAATGGCGCCTAAAAACATATAAGAAAGACGAGATCAGGCTGGCATACGCCAGCCTTTTTCTTATGGAATTTGTACAATGCCATACATATTTTCATGCCGGCAACAAACACTACCCTCTAGGAGGTGAGTGTAATGGAACTTCACACTGGCTACAATGATTTGAAACAGCTTGAAATGTTTGTCGACACGGCGCAAAAAATGGTCGGTTCGGCAACGATGAGCCTCGACCTCGACATGCTCGCGGAAGCTAAACAATCAATTGCGAACGCCTATGAACAATTAACACGCATTCGTAGCGAACGAACGGGCGTCGATGACTCGTTCCTCGCCAAATGCGAACAACGATTGAAACAAGCCGAACATCAACTAAACGAAGCGCTGCATTAAAAAGGCTGACCACAGTGGGCAGCCTTTTTAGCGAGAAACCGTCAATAACATTTCGCCGTACTCCTTTATCTTTTCCCCAACCGTACATTTCGTAATGCAAAACGACTGCGCATACGTTTTTCCGACTTCTTTACGAAACGTCGCTTTTAGAAAACACCCTTCACAGTACGAATGATGGAGGTCGTTTAGCTTCTCTAATATTTCTTTTCGTTTCGAAAGCTTTTCTTCTTTACTCATCGCTGTCGGTTCCTTTCTTCACAAGCTCCATCGTACTCGTAATCATTTTCCCCTCAAGCGCTTGGCCCGCCAGCTGATCCGCTTCTTTGTTTTGCCTGCGCGATATTGGCTCATAAATCGGCTGAATCCCAAGCTCGTTTAGTTTCTCCTCAATGCGATCGAGCCATGTGTTACACTCTTTTTCAAAACACGGCCACGTCCCAGATAGCTGATTGAGCACAACGTGCGAGTCGCCGCGAAAAACAACAGGCAAATGATGCACCCCAAGCTCCTCTAACATCTGCACTAAAAACCAAAATGCCGCATACTCTGCCTCGTTATTCGACGTCAGCTGCCCTAGCCGGCGATTCGCCCGCAGACGATACGGCTGCCGGTTTTGTTTGTAATAGACAACCGCCCCGACTCCTGCCTCTTGCGTTTCTTTATCGAATCCCCCATCAAAATAAGCAACAATATCATGTGGCTCTGTTTCAATTTCTTGTAATAGTTTGGCTAGTTCTTTTTTCGTCCACTCGGTATTGCGCCGATCAATAAATACTACTTCTTTCACGCGCCCCGTTCGTTCAAAATCTTCCGCTAATAAAAGCGCTTTTTCCGCCGGAAGAAGGTCAGAAGTGAGCACCACTTCTTGTTTTTTCGGCGTTATGTACGTCCACTGAATGATTACGTCCACTGTTCGTCATCCTTCCACCATCATTCTTCTTTTTATTATACAACAAACCTTTTCCGAACATAACTACTCCCCCGTTTTTAGAAAAAAGGATGGAAATTTTCCGAAAATGATGGTAAAGTAACAATAGTGTCATTTGGAGGTATGTATATTTTTTCATTTATGTATATGAAAGGGATGAATGATGAAAAAACAATGGGTTGCTGATGGGAGTTTGCTTTTTGTTGCATTTGTTTGGGGAGCGACGTTTGTCGTCGTGCAAAACGCGATTTCTTTTTTGCCGCCGCTTTCGTTTAATGCGGTTCGCTTTTGGCTCGCAGGCATTTTTTTGCTCGCGTGGATATACCTTTTTCATCGCCCGTTGCTCCGGTCGATCCATCGATCAGCGCTCATTGCTGGAGGTTGGATGGCCGTGTGGCTTTTTAGCGGCTATGCGTTACAAACGATTGGACTTTTGTATACAACATCGGCCAACGCAGGATTTATTACTGGGTTAAACGTCGTGATCGTCCCATTTCTCGCCTTCCTTTTTCTCAAACAAAAGCCGACCGCCAATGCGGTAGTTGGCGCAATGATGGCGACGGTCGGTTTGTATTTTTTAACAATGAACGGCGGAGAATGGTCCATCAACCGCGGCGATTTATTCGTCTTCTTTTGCGCCATTTCGTTTGCCTTTCATATTGTCATTACCGGAAAATATGCAGCACATCATTCCACACTTTTGTTAACAGCGATTCAAATTTTTGCGGTCGCCATCCTGTGCACCGTTTTTGCCTTTATGCTTGAAGACGGTACAGCGATGTGGAATTGGGCGATTTTGCAAGAGCCTAACGTATGGACAGCGCTTCTCGTTACGTCATTGCTTGCTACTGTCGCTGCCTTTTTAATTCAGACGAATTTCCAAAAATATACGACCCCTTCCCGCGTCGCCCTTATTTTTGCAATGGAGCCGGTGTTTGCCGCAACAACCGCCTATGTGTGGGCGGACGAACGGCTTTCGATGTTCGATCTGATCGGATGTTGTGCCATTTTAGTGGGAATGATTTTCTCGGAACTTCCTATCGCTTTATGGCTAGAAAAACGGAGAAAGAGCGAATTAACCATGTAACCCATCCTCAGGAACGCCTGTGGATGGGTTTATTGTTTGACAAACCCTTTCTCTTCCATAAACAAACGCGCTTGTTGGGGAGTGACAATTTGTTGTTGTTTCCACTCTTCTAGTAACGCGAGAAAGAAACTTCCGTCAAATTGGCGTTGCACTTTCAACGTCCACTCAAGAGCAAGAATCGTCAGTTCGTCGCTTGCCTGCGCATATTGCTGCCCAAATTGCACGAAGCGAAATACGTCTTCCTCTAGCCGAAAGCCTTTGCTTGCGAGAAACTCAAAGTATTGCACGACTGTTTGCTTCCTCATGTTCCCTCTCCCCATTCACGTAGTCGCTTTCATCTTATCGTATTTTTTCGACAATGGCTAGCTTTTTCGAGCGAATACATACGACAAAACGCCAGTTGCCATTCCAAGCAGCGCCCCGCCAACGACCTCGATTGGTTGATGACCAAGCCGTTCGCGAAGACGTGCTTGCTTTTTCTCATATAACGTTTCTTTCGGGTTTTGTTCCAAACGCATTACATCTTCCGCCAACTCATTGAGGCGAATCGCAAGTTCCCCTGCTTGCCGCCGTACCCCTTGAGCGTCATACATGACGATCAACCCAAAAAGAGCCGCAAGCGCAAAATCAACGGTTCGCATCCCACGCTTCAACGCAATAAACGTTGCTAGCGACGAAACGCCTGCGGAGTGAGAACTCGGCATCCCACCGGTTTCAAAAAAATGCGCCCAACACCACTTTCCAGTCTCCCATTTTTTCAGCGGGATTTTTAAAAATTGCGCGAAGGCGATCGTCCATAATGCCGTTTTTAACGCACGGTTCATTTTCTTCCCCCCTTCTTAAACATATTTTTTCACCAACAGGCAATGATATCCGTAAGGGGGTGAGGAACGTGGCGAAAAATGGTGGGAAAAACCGTGGAACGAAAGCACCAGGTGTTAATCCACAAGGGTTCGCACAAGACGGTTGGACGCCTGACCCAAAAAGCGAACTAGAAAATGCAGCGAAGCGAAGCAATAAAAAATAGTTTTTTTCTAACAAAAAGGGTGCCCCGCGAGGACACCCTTTCCCATTATTTCTGATGCAATTTTTCGCGCAATACCATTTGTAAAATACCGCCGTGACGGTAGTAGTCGATTTCGACTTCACTATCGAAGCGGACGAGCACTTCAAATTCTTTTTTGTTGCCTGCTTCGTCAGTTGCTGTTACTTTTACATAGTCGCGCGGTTTGACATTTTCATCAATGTGAATTTCAAACGTTTCCTTCCCTGTAAGCCCAAGTGTTTCTGCGTTTTCCCCATCTTTAAATTGCAATGGCAAGACGCCCATTAAAACGAGGTTCGAGCGGTGAATGCGCTCAAAGCTTTCGGCAATAACCGTTTTAATGCCTAACAAGAACGTCCCTTTTGCCGCCCAGTCGCGAGAGCTTCCCATTCCGTAGTCTTTGCCGGCGATCACGACAAGTCCTGTGCCTTCTTGTTTATATTTCATGCAGGCATCGTAAATGGACATTACTTCGCCTGTTGGCCAATACGTTGTATATCCGCCTTCGGTGCCCGGTGCGATTTGGTTGCGAATGCGGATGTTCGCAAACGTTCCGCGCATCATGACTTCGTGGTTGCCGCGGCGAGAACCGTAAGAGTTGAAATCTTTCGGATCAACGCCTTTCGAAATGAGATATTGCCCTGCTGGCGTATTTTTGCCGATGGAGCCCGCTGGCGAAATATGGTCGGTTGTTACCGAGTCGCCAAATTTGCCGACGACGCGCAAGCCAGTAAGCGGCTGAACTTGGCGAACTTCCGGAGAAAGCCCTTCAAAGAACGGCGGATTTTGGATATATGTCGAATCTTCGTCCCATTGATAAAGCGGTTCGTCCGTTGTTTCAATCGCGTTCCAACGTGCATTGTCATCGAACACGCGCTCATATTCTTTCCGGAATAGCTCTGGCGTGACCGTTTGTTTTACAACTTCTTTTACTTCCTCTGTCGTCGGCCAAATGTCGTTAAAGTATACGTCATTGCCGTCTTTGTCTTTGCCGATCGGCTCAGTTAATAAGTCGATGTCGACCGTGCCAGCTAAAGCGTATGCAACGACAAGCGGAGGCGACGCTAAGTAGTTTCCTTTCACAAGCGGATGAATCCGTCCTTCAAAGTTGCGGTTACCAGAAAGGACGCTCGTGACAAGCAAGTCGTTTTCTGCGATCGCTTTCTCCAATTCAGGTGCAAGCGGCCCTGAGTTTCCGATACATGTCGTACAACCGTAGCCGACGATGTTAAAGCCGATTTGCTCTAAATACGGAAGCAACCCAGAGTCTTTTAAGTAGCCTGTAACGACTTTTGATCCTGGTGCGAGCGATGTTTTGACGTATTTCGGAACTTTCAATCCTTTTTCGACCGCTTTTTTCGCGACTAATCCGGCACCGATTAACACGTATGGGTTCGATGTGTTCGTACAGCTCGTAATCGCGGCAATGGCGATCGCACCCGTTTTCATTTTCACTTCTTCCCCGTTTAACGTAACGGTCATTTCTTTATCAAGATCCGCTTCTGTTAAGCCAAATCCTTGGTTGCCTTGCGGTGCTTTTACCGCTTCACGGAACGATTCTTTCATTTTCGAAAGCGGAATTAAATCTTGTGGACGTTTCGGACCAGAAAGGTTCGCTTCAATCTCAGACAAGTTGATTTCTACAACGTCTGTGAACACTGGCTCCTCTGCGTCCGGCGTATAGAATAAGCCGTTTGCTTTGCAATATGCTTCGACAACTTGCACATGGTGCTCGTCGCGGCCAGTTAAACGCAAGTAGTCAAGCGCTTCTGCATCAACCGGGAAAAAGCCGCACGTTGCCCCGTACTCTGGCGCCATGTTTGCAACTGTTGCACGGTCTGCGAGTGGAAGCGTCGCAACGCCTGGACCGAAAAATTCAACGAACTTACCAACAACACCTTTTTTCCGAAGCACTTGCGTGACTTTTAGTGCAAGGTCGGTAGCAGTCGTTCCGTTTGGTAATTTGCCTGTTAAGCGAACGCCAACCACTTCTGGCACTGGGAAGTAAGAAGGTTGTCCAAGCATTCCCGCTTCTGCTTCAATTCCGCCAACCCCCCAACCAAGTACGCCGATGCCGTTAATCATCGTTGTATGGGAGTCTGTACCGACGAGCGTATCTGGGAACGCTTCGTATTCGCCATTTTCTCCTTCTACCGCATGCACAACGTTTGCTAAATATTCTAAGTTCACTTGGTGAACGATTCCTGTTGCTGGTGGAACTGCGCGGTAGTTGTTAAACGCTTTTTGCGCCCATTTTAAAAATTTGTAACGCTCGGCGTTGCGCTCAAATTCTAAGTTCATGTTGTACTCAAGCGCATCGTCTGTTCCTGCTTTATCGACTTGCACAGAGTGGTCAATAACAAGGTCAACTGGAATTTCTGGGTTGATTTCATACGGGTCGCCGCCGATATCCGCCATTGCTTTACGCATCGATGCTAAGTCAACGACCGCTGGCACGCCTGTAAAGTCTTGCAAAATAACGCGCGACGGTTTGAACGGAACATCAATGTCGTTTACTTCCGGCGTTCCCCATTTTGCCAAGTTTTCCACATGCTCTTTCGTAATGACGCGACCATCTACTTGGCGAAGAACGGACTCCAACAATACTTTAATCGAATAAGGCAGACGAGAAACGTTGCCGATTCCCGCTTCTTCAAGCGCTTGCAAACGGTAGTAGTTGTATTTCTTTCCGTTTACATCAAATGAAGCGCGGGCGTTAAATACATCTTGCTTTGCCATATGTATACCCCCTCAGTTCATACTATACTACTTTTCCGCCCGTTCGTCGAAAAAATAGTACGAATTCTCCCAAAACCCGTAAAATTGGTACGCTTTTATCTTATTATAAGCCACTATGAATTGTAAATAATTATTCCCTCGTTTCTTATGCAAAAGAATAAATTTTCCTTCCAGTTGCAAACTATTAGCGGAGGTGAACCGAATGGGAAAACGAAAAGCAAACCACGTCATTCCAGGGATGAACGCAGCAAGCGCCCAAGGAATGGGAGCTGGCTATAACGAAGAATTGTCAAATGAGCCATTGACAGAAGCGCAGCGGCAAAACAATAAAAAACGAAAAAAAAACCAATAATGCGACCGTTTCGTCATCCAGCTCTACTATAAAAGGGAATGTCGCCGGACATTCCCTTTACTGCAACTCATTCACTTCATTGACAATCCCTTGCAAATCTTGGCGAAATTGTTCGAGACGAATGCGCTGCGTTTCCGAAGCGACTTCCATCGCGTTATTAATTTGTTCAAACGCTTCGTTTACTTCTTGTTTTAAATGCTTTAGCTGACTTCCATAATCCGCCTGATCCCGAACTAAATGATCGTACCATTCTTTCGCTTCCATCGTCCCTTTCTCCGCTGCTTGGAACGCGTCTTGCTTATTTTGATGATATGGCATACTTTTTCCCTCCTTCTGCATCGTATTTCTTATCGTTTCAAATTGCAAAAAATTTATACGATGAATAAAGAAAAAAGGATGTTGCCATTCTAACAACAGAAGGAGGCGGATAGGATGACAAATAAAAACACAAGCAAAGATATGCGCAAAAACGCGCCGAAAGAAAGCGGCCAACCAGAGCCGCTAGATGGATCGAAAAAAGTGAAAAACCATAACCATACACGGCAAAAACATAACTCAAGCCATGACATCTGAATCTCCCGACGACTAAGGTCGCGGGGTTCTTGCGTACAAAAGGGTTTCTCATACACCTGCGCGCAGAACTCGCCCTTGTTCCGCAAGACTTTCATGGGCAAACACCTTGATGGTGCTTTACGCCCTGTGCGCCCGACTCAAGACGCTTGATATGGTTTACACACCCATACTACTTACAACACATGGTTGGAGACGAAGTCGTTCGATTTCTTTATGGTGTAGATGAATAAAATGTTTCCATCTATCTATGCATTTTTGTCTATCTATTTCTTTTAGGTTATCTTTTACGTTCATAATTAAAAACGCGCTATATAAATCACGTTGTATTTTACATCCATTTGTTTCATGCCATCGTTGCGAAAGTGTTTTCTTGTTGTACTC
>NZ_JAILZV010000055.1 GCF_023512315.1 Anoxybacillus sp. | reverse complement strand
GAGGGCATGCGTACAGCATGCCCAGTCGGCAAGCGAACCGCTTGCCGACTACGGCAGAAAAGCTAGGAATAGAGCGATGTCAACTGGTTTTTAATGGTTAATCAACACGCCTGCTTTTATCTTATCATATTAGTGGGAAATTGTCCCACAAAGAAAGCGACCCGAATGAATGGGTCGCTTTTTTATTGATAGCCGTTTTCCCTTGCTCTCGCTTCATCTTTAATTTCTTCGCGCATCGCAGCGATCGCTTCTTCGCGTCGCTCGTTTTTCGCTTTAATTTTTTCTCGTTCTTCTGGCGAGGAAAATTGCATCGTTTCTTCTGCTTTTTCGATGTTTTCAATTGTGTTTTGCACCATATCTTGCAGCTTTTCGACGTTATCGCTGCGGTCGTCTGGATTCGGGCGTTGGTAAGCCATCCTCGTTCCTCCTTCGTGCCAACAATAAAAGTTTCTGATAATCATATTATGTCAACAATACTATTCTCCCTTTGTTTGGATTACTTGAGCATGTTGACCAGATTGATCTTGCATTTTCTTCCCTTTGTTTCCTCCGGCGGCACGAGATTGTGTGCCTAGATGGTTCGGAGCATAATGTTCGTTTTTCCCATTTTGGTTGCTCATACTCTCGCCTCCTCACCATCTAGGGTACCCGATTCGTTTTTTATTATGCACATTACTCTGCTTTTTTCAAAATGCGCTCTTCTAGCTTTTTCTCGATTTTTTCCATTTCTTTCTCGTCATTTAGCAATTGACGTTTATTTTCATTTACTAATTGTTCAAACGTAAATTTCCGAATTTTTCTCATGTCGCAACCTCCCTCACTAGTTATTATAATTTTAATAATTCCCTAAATAAGTGAAATTTATTACAAATTTTCGAAAAAAAAGAGAAAAGCGAAGGCGACTGGTTAGCTGCGACGGGGCGAATGTTCTTCCCCCAGAGAGGTGCTCGCCACCTCGAGGGGGAAGGTTATTTGACCCCCGAGCAGCTAGGAGCCAGGGCTAGACAATACGAAAAGTGAAGGCGACTGGGTTACATAAAAGTAAAAAGAAGCCCCTTTTCGAGACTTCTTCAAGGAAGTAAAGCTATTGCTTCTTGTAGCTGTTTATACGTCAACGGTCCGAGCACTTTTTTACGAATGACGCCGTTTTTGTCGAGAATGTAGGTCGTTGGTATCGTTTGGATGTTATATAACTTCAGTATTTTCCCTTTCGTGTCTAATACGACAGGGAACGTTATCCCGTATTGTTCCATAAACGGTGCCACTTTCTCGCGGCTATCTTGTGACGTTAAATGGACAGACAAAAACTCGACATGCGATTGATAGTCGTTATAAAACTTTTCTAAGTCCGGCATTTCTCGTTGGCACGGCGGACACCACGTTGCCCAAAAATTGACGATGACTGGTTTGCCGCGCAAATCGGATAAACGAATTTGTTCGTTATGTAGTGTCTTTAGAGCGAAATCCGGGGCGGTATCGCCTACCGCAAGACCAACTTCTTTCGTCTGTCCAGCAGCAAGCGCTTGCCAAATGCCATATCCCGTTAATCCTAGAAGAAATATAATCGCGATCACTTTTTTCACGTCTTTTCCCTCCCACCCTCATTAAACCATAAAATGAGCAAAAGAAAAAGGCTGCCAGATGGCAAGCCTAACGAATATTTTTATGCTCGTTTTGCATTTTTTTCGCTTCTACTTCCGCATAAGAAGCAAATTCGTTATTAAACCCGTTTTTCTGTTTCGCATTATTGTTGCGTTGCGCATTCGCATTTCCTAACTTCGTGCGTCCCATCTCGACTCACTCCTTTGCTAAGACGTACATTTTTAGTGTGGAGAGAGGGAGAAAAAATATGCAGTTAGTTTTCACCTTTGGCAATTGGATTTTCTGGATACGAAATCCAGTCACTCCAACTTCCAACGTACAATTGCACGTTCGAATAACCTGCTTCTGACAACGCCAACACGTTCGGGCAAGCGGTTACGCCTGAGCCGCAATACACAATAATTCGCGCATCTTTCGGAAGCGCAGCAAATCGTTTTTCTTGTTCGTTCAGCTCTTTCCAAAAACCGTCAGCTGTGAAATTTTCTTTCCAAAAGAAATGCTTCGCCCTAGGGATATGTCCAGCCACTCGATCGATTGGTTCTTCTATCCCTAAATACCGGTTGCGCTCACGGGAGTCCACTAAAATGACGGTTTCGTCTTCTATTGCTTTACGTACGTCATCCACTGTCGCAAGCAACGATGGGTCGTATTGCGGGAGAAACGTCCGCTCCTTGACGGGAGCAATCGCGTCTGTCGTCGGATACCCACGTTCTTTCCATTTCGTATAGCCACCGTCTAATACATAGACGTGACGATGCCCTAAATAGCGAAGCAACCACCAAAAACGAGCCGCCATCGCTCCGCTTTGATCGTCGTACGCAACGACCGTTGTCTGTTGATCGATTCCAGCAGCGGACAACTTCGCTACTAGTTCCGAAACGTCTGGAAGTGGATGTCTTCCTCCGTGCGTTTGCACGTTTCCTGATAAATCTTTTTCCAAATCGAAATATAGCGCATTTGGAATGTGCTCGCGAATATATTCTTCTAAACCGCGCGTTGGATTCCCTAAGTAAAAACGGCAATCGATAATGCGCACCGCGTCTAACCGCTCAGCCAACCAGTCAAACGAAACGATATAGCTCATTGGCTTGCCTCCTTCGTTAGCCGGTTGACATATTCTTTTACCATATCGCTCGTTACATACGTCCGTTGCGGAACGATGCCTTGTTTTGCTAGCTCGTTTATTTGCTTTGTCACCGCGTTAATGAAGTCGACCGTAAACGGCTGTCCACTCCGACAAAGCGAAACCGCTTCTTCAATATATCGTTCTCTTTGCGCGTCTAACTGCAAAAATTGGCGAATGAGCGCATGTTGTTTCTGAGAATGAGCCGTAATCGCGTGATGTACTTCACTCATTTTTCTTCTCCTCTCGATTTCGTTCTTTTTCGATGAGTGCTTGAACGTGCGACTTCGGCGTCCAACAGCGAAACTGATAGTATGGCTTCGTTTCATACCCAAGCCGCTGGCAATAGCGGCGTATCCCGTGGCCTGTTTTTTGCTGCCGGTAATGAATGCATGTTGCGCAGGCGTGAAAACGTGTCAACTAAATCCCCTCCTCGCCGCACGTTCGATAAATAATATTTAATCTCCTATCGCTAAGATCGCTTCCAATTGCGCAGCAGCCGCCTGCAACATCGGGACGTCGATTATCGTCGTCAACGCGGTCAACAAACCAGCGAAATAGTCATCGATTTGTTGTTGCAGCGAATGCGCTAAATAGCGGATGCCCTGCTCGTATTGCGCCGTATAAATCGAAAGAAGTAACTGCTCGTTTTCCGATACGTACTCGTTGATTGGTTGCTGTAATTGCTTTTCGATTTCTTCTTTCATCAACCGTTTTTCATCGCGTTCAAAAAATGATTTCGCATTTTTGTATAGCGATAGCGCCTTTTTGAATCTAGAATAGTCGATTGTTTCGAGCGCAAGGGCGAAATCAGGCGTTGTAAACGGTGGCAGCTGCGCTTCGGAAAGCGGCATTGGATGAATGCGCGCAATAGCGGTCGCAAGCAGCTGAAACTGTTCGTGCGCTTTTTTTGTTAAAAACCGCTCGATTCGTAAGCTTGTCGCCCGCATTTCTTGCGCTAAATCAAAGCCGACCGACTGAATGAGTTCTTGTAAGCAGGCAACTAGCGCTTGTTGTATATTTCGGTTATCGTCGCGCAGCACTGCTGGATTGAACGCTTCTTTAAACCAGTCGTTCATTCGTAGCGACAGACGCTGTTTCACATAGTACGTCAGTTCCGCAATTTCTTGCGTGAGCGCTTGAATGTCTGATTCGACGTTCAGTTGCTCTACTACTTGGCGAATGAGCGCTTGTTCATCAGACAGCTGTTTTACTTTTGCTGCCTTCTCTTCATTGCTTTGTTCAGACTGTCGAATGTAGTCTACTAACGTTTCGTGCATCCGTTTGATTTCGGCGTACGCTTCGATAATTGCAACGTTTGTTAATTCGTCCATAATAAATCGGGCAAAATCCGCTTCAAATGCTTGAATGCCAGAGTTAGTTAACACCCCATCGGAAGAACGCTCCCCAAGTTTTTCTTCGAGCGCCAACCGGCTCGAGACCGCATAAAGCCGCGGAAACCGAATCCCGAATTGACCGAGCTGGTCTTTTACGTACGCAACAACTGTCGCAAGCTCTTCTTTCGAATTCGCCAAATCCGCAGCGTTGACAATAAAGAACATTTTATCCATCGCAAACGTATCTTTGACGCGCCCGAGCTGAATTAAAAATTCACGATCCGCTTTAGAAAAGGCGTGGTTATAGTACGTAACGAACAAAACCGCATCGGCGTTTTTAATATATTCAAACGCCACTCCCGTATGGCGGGCGTTAATGGAATCAGCTCCCGGTGTGTCCACAAGCACAATCCCTTGGCGAGTAAGTGCACAATCATAATAAAGCTCCATCCATTCGACAAAGCACGCTTTCGTTTCGTCGGCGACGTAGGACGGAAACTCGTCAAGGTCGATTTGCACCGTTTGCCCAAGCAACGGTTTTATTTGTTCATAGCCATGAATAACAGCTTGTAAAAAGGCATAGTGCGGTTTTTCTTTTGCCCCGACCTCTTTTTCGAGCGCTTGCTCACTAGCAAGCAGCGCTTCTTGTAACGTTTCCGCTTTTAACTGAAAATAACGGAGCGAATATTGGATGTCTTTGAATAGTTGATTTTCAGTTTTCATTTGAACGATGACCGTGCCGTGTGGCTTCGCTTCCGTTGGTGGCACAATTTTATTAATCGTTGCCGTCGTTGGGTTTGGCGACGATGGCAATATGCGTTCCCCCATTAGCGCGTTGGCAAACGACGATTTTCCTGCGCTAAACGCGCCAAACAATGCAACCGTAAACGTGCGAGATTCCAGTCGTTTTGCTTTTTCCGTTAGTTCATGAATGAAACGGTTCATTCCTGGAATACCTTTCGCAAGATCAGCCGCTTCGCGTAAATGACGGATTGTTTCTGCTGCTTTTTTGCTGCTAGTAGACGGTTCTGGACGTTTCTCTTCCGGTTGGAAAGAAACAGACGGTTGTGGTTGCTCTCCCCGACGAGCAATTTCTGTTCGAACCAGTATCTCGTCAGAAACGAGTTCAGCAAGGCGGCTATCCGCGATTTTTATTGCCGGTGCGTCCGCCGCTAGTAGCGAAAGTTGGTGCATATACGTTTGTTCACGATAGTGCTGTCGGACGTTTTGTTCTTCGATTAGCTGCTGCTTTTCACGTGCTTTTTCTAGTTCAAGCGCCAGTTGTTGACATTCTTTTTCGATCGTTTCTTTCCATGTCGCAAACATCAACGCAAACAATTTTAGCGCTTCGTTTCGGTATCGTTTTTTCAATTCAGCAGCTACATCGTTCGTATAATTTAGCACATATTCTCCAGTCACGCCTGCTCCTTTTTTCACTAGTTCCGCTAATAACTGTTCATTCCACGAAACGGTAAACGATTGGCACTCGTTCATAAACGATGGCTCTTGCAACGTATGTTGTTTGCAAAAACGAACGAGTTGTTCGCGAACGTGCCATTCCATTTGGGACGTCACTTTTTCTTTCAAATTCGTATAAAACGCCGCTAACCGTGCTGCTCGTTCTTGTTCCGTTTTTGCTTTGCTAAACAAAAATCCTACTTTAAAGTCCGGTTGTACGGACTGTAAGTACGCATGTGCCAATTCACGCGTTTCAAACGGCATAATGTACGCATGTTCTAGTACGCTGTCGAGTTCTTGGCGAAACGTCGCTTCCGTTTCATGAATGTGCGTTTCCAATGCTTCCTGTTGGTTTTGCAACGTTTCGATTGTTTGTACATCCGCTAATTGGGCAAGGCGTGCGCTTATCTCTGCGTCGCGTTCGGCGTCCATGCTTTCTAAATAGGTGAGATGGTCGTTTAACAGCCGTTTGGCCGCTACTTCGATTCCATTTAGAAGCCGTGTATTTCGTTCAGCAAACAGCAATTGTAAAAAGTGGACGAGTTCATTCAGTTCATTAAATGGATGCTTTCGATCTTTTAACGACGTAAAAAAAATGCGTGAGACTGGTACTCCCCAGTTACGGAACGCTTCATGTACCGATTGTTGAAACGAACGAAACGGTAATTCCGTGTCGCGATGTTTATCAATTTGGTTCACAATTAAATAAAGCGATTTTCCGTAACTTGCCAATTCTTTCGTAAACTGAAAATTCAATTCGGATTGTACATGGTTATAATCCATCATATAAAACACAACGTCTGCTAAATGGAGCGCCGATTCCGTTGCAAGCCGATGGGCATCATCGGTAGAATCAATGCCCGGCGTATCCATGATCGCTACCCCTTCTGGAATGCGCGTCGTCTGTCGACTAACTTCAATTGCTTCAATGTCATCGCCGTTTTTACAGTAGGAGCGAATTTGCTCATAATCGTACGGCGCAGCGTACTCGACTGGCGGTTCATGTTTGTAAAAAACGCGCGCATACTCCTTTCCTGCCTTCACTTTCACGAGATTGGCGCTCGTCGGAATCGGGCTTGACGGAAGTAACGGTTCGCCGAGCAACTCGTTAATTAAACTTGATTTTCCTGCGGAAAAATGGCCGCAAAAAGCAATCGTAAATTCTTCATGTGCCACCTTCCGCAATAGCTGTCTTGCCTTTTTGGCGTTTTCCACATCCCCTTTGTTCATCCATTCGTCGTGCATGTACGCTAATTTTTCAACCCATGGACGCAATGATGAACGCTGTGTCACTTGCATCATTTTCCCAAAACCCCTTATTGCATGATATATACTCATTTTACTGTATTTACGCTCATTTCCCAACAAAAAATGCAAAAAAAATCCCGCTAGCTATTTAGCAGGAAAAAAACGTGGACGTTTTTGGATTTCGTTGTCGTTCGTCATCGTAGCAAGTGCTTGTTCCTCTGCCGAAATACGAATGGATAAAAGATAGGCATTCAATAAGGAAAAAACGATTGCTGTGATGTAGGCACGAAACAGTAACGGAATGAGCACTATTTCAAGCACAACAACTACATAATTCGGGTGGCGCAAGAAACGATACGGTCCTTTTTGCACGATCACGTTTGGGACGACAAAAATTTTCGTGTTCCAAAATACCCCGAGCGAAAAAATCGTCCACATCCTTAGTAGCTGCACAACGACAAAAAGCGGAAGTAATAGCGGCCACCATGGCGAAAGCGCCGCTCCTTTCATTAGCCCTTCGATGAAAAAGGAAAAGAGGAAAGATACATGTAATAAAACAATCCACCGATAATGCGCTTGCCCAAACTCTTTTGCTCCCATTGCTTTGACGATGCGTTCATTTCGTTTGGCAAGCAAAAGTTCCCCCACCCGCATACAAAGAAGAAAAAGGAAAAACGCAAAAAACACTTTTTTCACTCCCAGCGTAGTAAAATAAGTTCCGCGCTAAATCCTGGTCCAAGTGCAAGCATTAAGCCTAATTGCCCCTTTGGAATAGACTGTTTCATCACTTGCTCAAGAACAAAATAGACAGTTGCAGAAGACATGTTACCGAATTTACGTAACACATCGAATGAAATTTTTGTTTTTTGTTCATTCATTCCTAACGCCTGCTCGTAAGCGGCGATCACTTTTTTTCCGCCTGGATGGGCAATAAAATGATCGATATCGCTAAGCACGAGTCCATGCTGCTGCAAAAAAGCAACAACATTCGGCTTCAGCCATGACTGAATGATTGTCGGAATGTCTTTGGAAAAAATGACAAAAAACCCGTCGTCGCGTATATCCCAGCCCATAACTGTTTCCGAATGGGGCATGAAAACAGACTGTGTCGCTATGATTCGTGGGCGAATACGTTTGTCCACCGCTTCGTCGCCAGCGACACAAACACACGCTACCCCATCAGCAAACAACGATGTGCCGATTAAGTTGCTTTTTGAACGATCAGATAACTGAAATGTTAAACTGCAAAACTCAGCGGCAACAACTACCACTTTTGCTTTCGGAAAAGCTAAGCAATACTCATACGCCCGCGCCAACCCCGCCGCTCCGCCCGCACACCCTAGTCCCCAAATCGGAATGCGTTTTGTCGCTAGGGAAAAAGGCAAGTGATTCATCATTTTCGCCTCCACACTTGGCGTCGAAAGCCCTGTTGTGGAAACATAAAAAATCGCTTCAATCTCTTCATAAGCGACCGCACGTTCGAGAAAGGAATCGTTTTGTAAGCAGTTCTGTACCGCTTCACATCCATAACGAACCGCGCTTTTTATGTACATCTCATTTTTTTCCGAAAACGTTCGAGGTTGTCGATACCACTCGAGCGGCTGAACAAAATAGCGCGATTCAATCCCCCCGTTCACAAATACCGTCAATAATCGTTCCGAAAACGTACCGTCAAATAGTTGTTTGACGTATTGACACACTTCCTCTTGCGTGACTTTGTAAGGCAAAGATGCCATCCCGACCGAAAGAATTGCTGGCATACGAACACCTCCCATTATACTTTTCCCCTGCCAAACTTTTCTATACGACAAATAAAACGCTTTCAATTCCTTTTTTGGAATGAACGTGTTCACATTTTCTTCACAATTCCTCCTCCCTTCTTGTGATAAAAATCACTGTTATATCAATTTCTTACTGTTACTATGGTGATAAAGTAAGTAATGAACAATTTGTGAAATAGCAAAAATCCCCTACCAAAATGCCGCTAGTTTTGTATGATGAAAGTGTAAAGAGTCAGTTGGGGGATAGAAAGAAAGGAGGTATGGGAGGATGGCAAAAGAAAAAATGAAAGGAAAAGCTACGGAAGACAGCAACTTGAAGGGGACACTTGCATCGGTTTTTTTGTTAGGGTTTTTCCTCATTTTCACGTGGGTAAGCGTGTATTATCTATTTTTAGAGCGTCTATAAGAGAAAGGAGAGAGTGGGTGTATGCACATACACAAATATGAGAAAATTTGGCTCATTTTTGGCATTGGCTGTTTATTCGTCTTTTTAACGATTATCGGTGTGAGCGCGTTTGCAAAAGGAAATCAGCCGCCAAGCTGTTTAACAACGATTGATCCGGAGAAAGTAGACCAAACGCCGCCGTTTAATAAACCGGGGCTCGTAAAAACAGGCGACAATGAGTATCAATTAAATATGGTTGCCGCTGCGTTTGCATTTACACCAGCGCAAGTGGAAATTCGAAAAGGCGCAAAAGTAACGATTAACATTACGACAAAAGATGTTATCCACGGATTTGAAGTGGTTGGAACAAACATTAACATGATGGTTGAACCTGGGTATGTGAACTCGTTCACGAAAACATTTGATAAAACAGGGGAATATACGATTTTATGTAACGAATATTGCGGTGCTGGTCACCATATGATGACAGCACGAATTAAGGTGGTGGATTAACATGAACGAAATGGTCAAAGTCGATCGTCGTGACGCCAAATTGGCGCTAGCCCATATTTACGTTGCGTTTATTGCGTTAGCATTAGGCGGATTGGCCGGATTATTACAAACATTAGTCCGCTCTGGAAAATTTGAGCTTCCTGCAAATATTAGCTATTATACTATTTTAACCACGCACGGTGTACTGCTCGGACTTGTACTAACGACGTTCTTTATTATCGGGTTTCAATTTGCTGCTGTCAGCCGGACAGCCGGAACGTTTTCTGACCGCGTTCGCTTCTGGGGCTGGGTTGGCTTCTGGCTCATGACCGTCGGTACAGCAATTACCGCGTTCTTTATCTTAATCGGTCAAGCGTCGGTGCTTTATACGTTTTATGCACCGCTGCAAGCGCATCCAGGGTTTTATCTTGGATTAACGCTTGTTGTTGTCGGTAGCTGGGTTAGCGGGTTTGCTATATTTGCCCATTACGCTCGTTGGAAAAAAGAACATCCGAAACAAGTAAGTCCGCTTCTTACCTTTATGGCAGTCGCAAATATGATTTTATGGCTCGTTTGCTCGCTTGGCGTAGCAGCAACCGTCTTAATTCAATTGTTGCCTTGGTCGCTAGGACTTGTTGATCGCATTAACGTATTAGTAAGCCGGACGTTGTTCTGGTACTTTGGACACCCACTTGTTTATTTCTGGTTATTGCCAGCATATATGGTTTGGTATGCGATTGTACCGAAAATTATCGGTGGAAAAATTTTCTCTGATTCGTTGGCACGATTATCGTTCATTTTGTTCTTGTTCTTCTCGATTCCAGTCGGTTTCCACCATCAATTAATGGAACCAGGGATTGATCCGTTCTGGAAATACGTGCAAGTTGTGTTAACGTTTATGGTCGCCATCCCATCGTTGATGACCGCATTTGCAATGTTTGCAACGTTTGAGTTATACGGTCGTTCGAAAGGGGCAACTGGTCTATTCGGATGGTTGCGTAAACTTCCTTGGGGAGATGCTCGCTTCTTTGCACCGTTTGTCGGCATGGCGTTCTTTATCCCAGCTGGTGCTGGCGGACTTGTGAACGCTTCTCACCAACTGGACCAAGTGGTGCATAATACGATTTGGATTACAGGCCATTTCCATTTAACATTGGCGACAACGGTTGTCCTTACGTTCTTCGGTGCTGCTTACTGGCTTGTGCCGCATTTAAGCGGACGCGTCATGACAAAAGCGATGAACCGATTAGCGATTATTCAAACGATCGTATGGGTGATCGGGATGACGTTTATGTCTGGCTCGATGCACTTTGCCGGATTATTAGGTGCCCCTCGCCGTTCGGCATTCTCTACGTACGGCAATTCGCCGCAGGCGCTTGAATGGATTCCGTACCAAATCGCCCAAGCGGTCGGCGGAACGATTTTGTTCATCGGTATTATTTTAGTGCTTATCATCATTACAAACTTAGCGTTTTTCGCTCCAAAAGGCGAAACGGAGTTCCCTGTTGCCGAAGTGGCAGAAGGAGCAGAACGCACCCCGCTTGCGATGGAAAACTGGAAACTTTGGATCGGTATTACCGTTGCGTTAATTTTAATCGCATACACTATCCCATTCATTGATATGATTCAAAACGCACCGCCTGGTTCGAAAGGGTATAAACTATGGTAAAAGAAAAGGGATCCTAAGTGGATCCCCTTTTCTTTATAATCGATAAATCGCTTTATATTTTTCCTCTAAGTAATGGATTAAGTAATCGACGTTTAATCCTTCCCCTGTCGCCTCTTGCAAAATGTCAAGCGGCTTTTTCGTTTTTCCGAAGCGATGCACTTTTTCGGTTAGCCATTCTCGAATCGGCAATAACTCTCCTGTTTCCAGTAGTTCCGCAAAGTTTGGAAAGTCTTTTAACATTGCATGATGTAGCTGTGCTGCATACATATATCCAAGCGCATACGAAGGGAAATAGCCGAAACTTCCTCCAGACCAATGAACGTCTTGCAACACCCCTACCCCATCATGGTCTGGGCGGATGCCGAGGTATTCTTCGTACTTCGCGTTCCATATGTCTGGTAAGTCTTTGACATCGATCGTGCCGTTAAACAGCCCTTTTTCGATTTCGTACCGAATCATAACGTGCAACGGATACGTTAATTCGTCCGCTTCGATGCGAATGAGCGATGGCTTTACTTCGTTAATCGCTCGATAAAAATCATCAAGCGAAACGTTAGCAAACTGTTCTGGCGCATATTGTTGAAGTAGCGGATAATTTCGCTTCCAATACGAATAATGGCGACCGATAAAGTTTTCGTAAAATAACGATTGCGACTCGTGAATCCCCATCGATGTGCCCGTGCATAGTGGAGTGCCCGTTAATTCTTCCGCAATGTTTTGTTCATATAACGCATGACCACACTCATGAATCGTTCCGAATAGCGCGGTGCGAAAATCGCGTTCATCGTATCGCGTCGTAATTCGGACATCGCCTGGGTTTAAGCCGATGGCAAATGGATGAACGGTTTCATCTAACCGCCCTGCCGAAAAATCATAGCCAAGCTCACTTAATAGCCGCAAACTAAACTCGCGCTGTTTTTCTTTCGGAAACGAATGAAATAAACAAGACGTATCGGGCTGGTGGCGAGAAGCTGCTACTGCTTGAACAAGCGGTACGATACGCTCACGCAATTTAGCAAATACATGGTCTAACATCTCGACGGTAACGCCTGGCTCGTATACATCAAGCAGCGTGTTATATGGATTCCCTTCATATCCCCAATAGTCGATGAATTTTTTATTAAACGCGACGAGTTTTTCTAAATAAGGGCGAAAGAGCGAAAAATCTGCTTTTGCTTTCGCTTCTTCCCAGACGCTTTCTGCTTTCGCTTGTAAAATAACGTATTCTTTATATTCATCTGCTGGAATTTTTTTATTTCGTTCGTATTCTTTTTTGCACTCCGCTAACGTATACCGAGCAACGTTGGATAATTGTGCTTGTACGCTAGCTGGCGACAATTTAGCGATATATGCCGCCATTTCTTCCGACGTCGACATTTTGAACACTTCTTCGGACAGTACTCCAATGACTTCCGACCGCTGCTCAAGCCCTTTTTTCGGCGCTCCTGTCCGCATATCCCAATACATCACTTGAATTGCTTCGTTATAGCTCATCATTTTTTTGACATAACGCAAAAACTGTTGTTCTACTTCTTTTACCATAACAATCCTCCTATTCCTTTGCTCGCCCCTATATAATTCGCTCCGAATCGACGTTTTCCTTTTGATTGAACAAAAATAGGGAAGAAATTATTCTCCCCTAATCGTAGTTGGTAGTACGTTTCGGATTGCTTCGATGACCCGTTTGTCTTCGTCGGTCGTCACAAAAATAGAAACAATGCCGCGATCTTCATGGGTGCGAATGAGGCGTCCAACCCCTTGGCGCAGCCTTAACAACATATACGGGACGTCCACTTGCCAAAACGGATCGGCATACGCTTTTCGCTTCGCTTGAAAGACCGGGTCGTTCGGCGGATATGGCAATGACCAAATAATCACGTTTGACAAAGACGGGCCGGGGATGTCTAGCCCTTCCCATAAATGCTCCGCACATAACACCGTTTCTTCGTCTCGTTGGAACTCGGCAACAAGTTCACTAATTTCTCGATCGCCTTCAAATAAGAAAGAAAACGGTTCATGCTGCGCAGCTTGTTTAAATTGATGCAATTCTTGTTTAGAAGGGAACAAAATCAGCGCCCGCCCGTTCGTTTCTTGAATTTTTTGTAGTGCATAGCGATATTTTTTCGTAAATAGCGTCTCGTCGTTTGTAAAAGTTGGCATATAAATCGCCATTTGTTCTTCATAATCAAACGGTGAATCGACACTGAACGATAAATAGTCGTCAATTCCTAAACTATCGGCGAGATATGTAAACGATTTTTGGTTGGACAATGTCGCCGATGAAAAAATAAACGGCATTTTTTTACTAAATACTTTTTCCCGCAGCACTTCTTGGACAGTACGCGGCATAATAACAAGCGTTTTCCCTTCTGATGATGCTTCGAGCCATGTAATCGCTTCGCGGTTATGCAGGAATAAATGAAGCGAATGCTCGATTTGGTCTAAATATTCGTCGACGATATTTAACTGATAATGGTCGATTGTATACGTTTCGCTTTCTAATACGAGTTCATTGCCAATCGCTTCAAGCGTGTGTGCCAATTGCTTCGCGAAACGGATTAAGTCTTCCGAAAATGTTAGCTCTTGGCGATTGGAGCCAATGACTTCGGTCGCGCAATTTCCTAGTTCCGTAAAAAAGCGGTCGCACACTTCGAGCGCATCTTCAATTAAGTACGCTAGTTCTTCGCGAACATCGTTTTCTAATAAGCGTGTTAATAACGTTTCAAGCGTCGTTTCTTTCATGCGGTACGTGAGCGCTTTTTGTGCAGCAAATTCTAATAAATGCCCTTCGTCAAACACGACACAGCTTGCTTCCGGCAATAGCGGCAACTGCCCTTCCCGTTTGCGCGCTTCATACGTCCACACGTGCTCCATGTAAAAATCGTGCGAACAAATAATTAAATCGGCTGCTTTTCGGTAATGTTCGCGCGATAACGTTTGTCCGCAGCGATGGCGCTTCTCGCAAGCAAAACAGTCTTGAAACGGATCCCATGCGATTTTTCCCCACTGCTCGTCGCTTAAATGGGCGTATTCTTTTCGGTCGCCGTAATGATAAAACGATTGTAGCGTTTTGTGATCATGAACAAATGCCGGCAGTTCGTCAAAAATTTGTTCATATACCTCTATTTCTTCGTCATCGGACATTAACACCTGGTCAAGTTTATTTAAACATACATACTGGTCTTGGGATTTTGCAAGACGCACATCAATATGTAAGTTGAGCACTTGCGAAATTTTTGCGATATCGCCTTCTTTTTTGACAAGTTGTTCAATCAGTGTTTCATCGGCACAGGCGATAATCGCTGGTTTTCCTGTATAGCGGGCATAGCAAATCGCATAAAGCAAATAAACGATCGTCTTCCCTGTTCCGACTCCCGCTTCCGCAAACATCACTTTCTTCTCTTTAAATGCACGTTCGAGCTGAAACGCCATATATACTTGCTCATCGCGCAATTCAAACCCAGATTCCGGCAAAATATCGTAAAATACGTCGCCAATCCATTCACCTAATTTATCGAAAAAGTTTTCGTTTTTTTCTAATGAAAAAGGATATCGCTCCCGGCTCATCGTCCAAACCCTCCAACAAAAATAACAGTAACAAACTAATATTATCCCTTATATGTAGAAAGAAGTCAACGAAAGAAAAGCCGGAGCGCTTTTTTCTAACAACAAACGGTTTGCCGGCTGACAGGCAAGGCGAAACGGTTGTCTAGCGAAAAACGCGCGAAAGCACGTAAACAAATGCATGTTTCCATTCTTGTTTCGCTCGTTCCATTTGTTCAAGCCCTTCGCTATGCGGTGCTAGCATCGTATACGTACGTTCGAGCGCTTGCGAAATTTTTAATAAATCGTTTGCTTTCAATTGCCATCACCTCGTTTGTCATTGTATGACAAAAAGTAAGTGGATATGCAAAAAAACACACTTTCCTACGAAAGTGTGTTTTTCGGTGGTCGCGGTCCCCAGTATTGGTAGTATTGGGTTTCGATAAAGCCGTTAAATAGCTTGCGACGTTTCGTGGCTCGTTTGCCGTAATGGTTTTCAAATTCTTTATGCGCGGTTAAAACATAAATCGACCACGTATCTAATGCCGCGAACGTTTTTCCCATGTCTTCGTACATTTTTTCGACTTCTTTCCGCTCGCCAAGCCGTTCGCCGTATGGTGGATTGCCGACAAGGACGCCATATCGTTTGTTTGTTGTCAAGTCTTTCACTTGCATTTGCTTGAACGTAATCAAATCGCCAAGCCCTGCTTCGAGCGCGTTTTCTTTCGCTACTTCAACCATGCGGTGGTCGATGTCAAAACCGGAAATATCGAGCGGCTGATCGTAATTGGCGACATCTTCCGCTTCTTCGCGGGCAAGTTCCCATTTACGTGAACCGATCCAATCCCATTGCTCGGAAACAAAGTCACGATTAAATCCAGGCGCGATATTTTGTCCAATGAGCGCTGCTTCAATCGGAATCGTACCTGAGCCGCAAAACGGGTCAATGAACGGTCGGTCGGGTGTCCAGTTCGTCAGCAAAATAAGCGCGGCAGCCATTGTTTCTTTTAGCGGGGCTTCGCCTTGCGCGACGCGATACCCACGTTTATGCAGCCCTGCACCGCTTGTGTCAATCGTCAATGTCGCGATATCTTTATGAAGCGCGACTTCGATGCGATATAGTGGGCCTGTTTCTTCAAACCACGACGTACGGTAATGTTGTTTTAAACGTTCCACAATTGCTTTTTTCACAATCGCTTGGCAATCGGATACGCTAAATAATTTCGATTTGACTGATTTGCCGATAACCGGGAATTCGGCGTTTGCTGGTAAATAGTCGGCCCACGGGAGCGCCTTTGTCCGTTCGAACAACTCCTCAAATGTCGTTGCTGGAAATTCGCCAATTTTTAGTTTAACGCGATCGGCGGTGCGCAACCATAAATTGGCGCGGCAAATCGCTAATTCGTCCGCCATAAACGTCACTTTTCCGTTGTCTACCGTACATTCGTAGCCGAGGCGACGCACTTCATCGGCGACGATTGATTCCATCCCCATCGCGGCTGTCGCGATGATCGTTAGTTTGCTCATACATTCCTCCTACTCTGCCTTCCATTCGTGCAAAAATGGTAGTAACTCGTCAAACGGAAGCGGCTTAGAAATATAATACCCTTGCACGCAGTCGCAGCCATAGTCTTTTAAAAATTTGTACTGTTTTTCCGTTTCGACTCCTTCCGCTACTACCGTAACGTTTAAACTGCGTCCCATGTCAATAATCGCCTTGACAATCGCTGCTTCCCCCCGATATGAAGATAAATGACGAATAAAGCTTTTGTCAATTTTTAATGTATCGATTGGAAAGCGATGCAAGTAGCTTAACGAGGAAAAACCCGTACCGAAATCGTCAATGGCGATTTTAATTTGCCGCTTCTTTATCTGTACAAGCCGTTCAATTGCAAATGCCGCGTTCGGCATTAACGTGCTTTCCGTTAGCTCTATTTCTAAATAGCGCGGGTCGATGTTTGTACAAGAAATGAAGCGCTCGAGATTGTCAATAAGCTCGTGCTGCAAAAAACAGGACGTAGAGAGATTTATATTCATTTTCAGCTTTGGATGATGGCGCTGAAGTTCTTTTAGTTGGCGGCACGCTTCTTCCATCACCCATTGGCTTATCGCCACAATGAGCCCTGTTTCTTCTGCAAGCGGAATAAACGTTGCAGGGGGAATAAATCCACGTTCCGGGTGGTTCCAGCGGATGAGTGCTTCAACTCCTACGACTTCATTCGTTGCAAGGTGAACGAGCGGCTGATAATGCAGCGAAAATTCCCCGCGTTCCATCGCTTTGTGGAGGTCGTTTTCCAATGCTAAATCGACTGCATCGCTCCCATGTTCCGATTGGCTGTATATTTCGAAGCGATTTTTTCCTTTTCGTTTGGCGCTATGCATCGCTCGATCGGCATTGCGAATAAGCAACGTGCTATCTTCGCTGTCGCGAGGGAAGAAGCTAACCCCGAGGCTTGCCGTAACGTAAATGTCTTGACCGTTGACAACAAACGGAGCTTTCAATCCCTCAATAATCGCGCGTGCTACACGAATAACCTCCTCGTCGTGAGAAACAGCAGGAATCATTACGACAAATTCATCTCCGCCAAAGCGGGCGAGCGTATCTTTTTTTTGTAATATTCCTTTGATGCGCAGCGCCACTTTTTGCAACAACAAGTCCCCCGCATGATGCCCGAATGTGTCGTTGACAAATTTAAACCGATCCAAATCAAAAAACATAACGGCCAACGTTTGCCCGTAACGAGCCGCTATTTTCGTTAGCTCCTCGAGCCGCTTCGTAAATAAATAGCGGTTCGGTATCCCGGTGACCATGTCGTAGTGCGCCATTTTTTTCAATTGCTCTAATTGATTTTTTTGCAATGTAATATCGGAAAAAATAGCGACATAGTTCGCAATTTGCTCTTCGCTATCATAAATGGCATGAACGGTGAGCCACTCGACGTACAACTCCCCATCTTTTCGCTTATTGCATATTTCCCCTTGCCAATGTCCGTGTTCGATAATCGCTTTCCACATCTGCTTGTAAAACGCGCGGTCGTGAATGCCAGACTGCAAAATGCGCGGATTTTTCCCGATTATTTCCTCTCTTTTGTAACCGGTTACAACTTCAAATGCATCATTTACCCAGACAATATCTCCGTTTTCATCGGTAATAATAATGCCTTCCTTTATATTTTCCACGACATGTTTTATAATGTTGCTAAACGCTGTTTGCTGAAATAGCTTCACATCTCCGTTGCTCACCGTTTCTCCCCCTTTTAATGCCGATTGGTGAAATTTCCAACAAATAAACCGTAAATAAGAGGCTTACATCATTTTTATACTATTTCTTGCATATCATATTCAAGGCACCTAATGTGACATATTTTCGACAAAAAAAAGACTCTCAGCTCGAGAGTCCTTGCAGCATTAATAATGTTCTGTAAGCCATGTTTTGTCCCTTCGTACTGCAAGCGGCTCGTCGCCTCGTACTCCGGTGGTAATCATCTATCTACAGATGAACGTTCATCTGTCCTTCCCTCCGTTCATTTCCTTCGGGAAGGTGCCCCTACCATCATTTGGGTTTCTCGCTCGTGGGGTTT
>NZ_JAILZV010000054.1 GCF_023512315.1 Anoxybacillus sp. | reverse complement strand
CGAAAAAGGAACGACGTTTTTACTGACCCTCCCAATAGACGGCAAGCATTGAAGCTTGCCGTTTTTTCTTATTTATCCAGACATTCGTTCGATTAGTTGCACAGGCAATTGTTCTTTTTGCTCGGAATAGATGCCTGTTTTGAGGCAATGGTAGATCATGTGAAACGCTTTTTTCCCCATGAGCGAAAGCGGGAGTTCGATCGTTGTAATTCCTAACGCTTCGGCAATCGGATGGTTGTCAAAACTGACAATGGCAAGATCGTTTGGGATAGTTACCCCGTATGCTTTCCCCCACAAAATGATTCCAGCCGCGACTTGGTCGCTTGTCACTAGCAAAGCGGTCGGTTTTTCGTGTAAGGAGCAAAGCTTTTCAACGACGCGCTTTCCATCGGTAATATGTAAACATTGCTCAAACCTCCACTCGTCATTTGGTTGGACGTCGATGGCTCGCAGCGCCTTTTCATAGGCAGCTTTTCGGATTTGGCTGTTTATGCCTGTCGATCGACCAATGCAGTAGCCGATTTTCGTATGCCCTTTTTTGATTAAGTAGTTCATGCCGAGCAAAAACGCATCATAATGATTGATAGAAACGGATAAAAAATGGTTATCTTTCACGTCTTCACATAAGACGATCGGTCCATCTTCCATATACGCTTCGATCGCTTCAATGCTTGCCATATGCGAACAAATGATAAGCCCGTCCATTTGCTTCATTCGCAACATTTCCAATGCTTCTAGTTCTTTATGTACGTCATAATTTGTTTGAAATAATAAAAGGTGGTAGCCAAACCGCAACGCTTCTTCGGCAACGCCTTCCATCATCGCGCTGAAGTATGGATGGGCGACGTCAGGCAGCATAACGCCGACAATGCACGTCTTTCCTTTTGCCAAATGAACGGCGTTAATGTTCTTCTTGTAATTCAACTGATCCATGGCTTCCAAAACCGCCCGTCGCTTTTCCTCTTTCACATACGGATAGTCATTTAATACGCGTGATACAGTCGACACGGAAACGCCGGCTAGTTTTGCGATTTCGCGAATGTTTGCCATTTCTTCACCTTCTTTTTCTGTAAAAAAATACTTGCATTGAAACGCATTTCATACATTACGTTCATTTTACCAAACCAGAAGGAGGGACAAATCATGGGAATTGTTTATCTCGTTTTATTGTGTGCGGTGGAACTATTCGGAGCACAGCTAGCAACAAACAAAACAAACAAAACAAACGATAAAAAAACAGATGTATTTCACCACGAGTGTTGATTATCCATTATTTTACTAAAAAAACACAGAATCGTATGACTGAACACAGGCTTTTCTGCCTCTTCCCTCGAACAAGAACGCCGGCGGGCAAATGACATTTGCCCGCGAAGCGTTCATTGTTCGAGGAGGGCATGCTGTGCGCATGCCCAGTCGGCAAGCGAACCGCTTGCCGACTACGGCAGAAAAGCTAGAAATAGAGCGGTGTCAACTAGTTTTTATTGGTTAATCAACACGCCTGTTATTTTATAAAGAAATGGGGGAACGCACGTGGGGCTTTTAGAAGACGTAAAAGAACGAATCGTTCTCGCTGACGGAGCGATGGGAACACTATTATACTCACACGGCATCGATCGTTGCTTTGAAGAGCTAAACATATCGAAACCAGAGGAAATCGTTCATATTCATGAAGCATATATTGCGGCTGGTGCAGAAGTCATTCAAACAAACACATATGGGGCTAATTATGTTAAACTCTCCCGCTACGGACTACAAGACGACGTACAAACGATTAACCGCGCGGCTGTCCGCCTTGCCAAACAAGCGGCGAAAGGGAGCGCGTACGTTCTCGGAACAATCGGCGGCCTACGCAGCGTGAATAAAAGTGCCATTACGCTCGAAGAAGTCAAGCGCACGTTTCGTGAACAACTGTACGTCCTTTTGCATGAAGATGTCGACGGATTGTTGTTAGAAACATATTACGATTTAGAAGAATTAAAAACGGTGCTGGCCATTGCCCGTAAAGAAACAAATAAACCAATCATCGCCCATGTGACGCTACACGACGTCGGCATTTTACAAGACGGAACACCGTTAAGCGAGGCGCTGGCACAGCTCGAGCAGCTTGGCGCTGATATTGTTGGGCTAAACTGCCACCTCGGACCATATCATATGATTCGTTCGTTAGAAGAAGTGCCGCTACCGACAACCGCATTTCTTTCTGCCTATCCGAATGCGAGTCTACCAGACTATCGGGATGGTCGGCTCGTTTATGAAACGAACGCCGAATATTTTAAAGAAACAGCGCTAGCGTTTCGCCACCAAGGCGTTCGTTTAATCGGCGGTTGTTGCGGCACGACGCCAAGCCATATTGAAGCGATGGCAAAGGCGCTTACCGATCGGACACCTGTCCAACAAAAACAGGTCAAGCAACGAACTCTCAGCGTTTCCGTTTCTGCGCCACCAGAACAAACGGAACCACCGCTGACGGATATCGTCCGAAAACGCCGTTCCATTATTGTCGAGCTCGATCCACCGAAAAAACTCGGCATCGAAAAATTTTTAGAAGGCGCAAAAGCACTGAAAGAGGCAAATATCGATGCGCTTACGCTTGCAGACAATTCATTAGCGACACCTCGCATTAGCAATGTCGCGCTCGGGACGATCGTCAAGCAGCAACTCGGCATTCGCCCGCTCATTCATATTACGTGCCGTGACCGAAATTTAATTGGTTTGCAGTCACACCTTATGGGGCTATATACGCTCGGCATTACCGACGTGCTTGCTGTCACTGGCGATCCATCTAAAATCGGCGACTTCCCTGGCGCCACGTCCGTTTACGACTTGTCGTCATTTGATTTAATTCAACTCATTCACCAATTTAACGAAGGCGTATCGTATTCCGGACAGCCGCTTGGGCAAAAAACAAAATTTTCTATCGCAGCCGCCTTTAACCCAAATGTCCGGCATTTAGACAAAGCCGTGCAGCGGCTTGAGAAAAAAATTCAATGCGGCGCGCATTATTTTATGACGCAGCCGATATATTCGGAAAAACAAATAGAAGCCGTCTACGACGCGACAAAACATCTAGACACACCAATTTACATCGGCATTATGCCGCTTACAAGCGCACGCAATGCAGAATTTCTGCATCACGAGGTGCCAGGGATTACGCTATCAGACGATATTCGCGCGCGGATGGCCGCTTGCGCGAATGACCCAATTCAATCGGCAAAAGAAGGAATTGCCATCGCTAAATCGTTAATTGATGCTGCCTTCGATTTATTTAACGGCATTTATTTAATTACACCGTTTTTACGTTATGAAATGACGGTCGAACTCGCGCAATATGTACACGAAAAACAAGCAGCAAACGAAAGGAAGGTGCTTCATGGCTAGCCTATTAGAACAATTGCACAAAAAAATTTTAATCATTGACGGTGCCATGGGGACGATGATTCAAAGCGCCGGCTTAACCGCAGCTGATTTCGGCGGCGAGGAGTACGAAGGATGCAACGAATATTTGTCGCTCACCGCTCCACACGTCATTCGCTCGATTCACGAAGCATATTTAGAAGCTGGGGCAGACATAATCGAAACGAATACGTTTGGCGCAACAAACATCGTGCTCGACGAATACAACCTCGGCCATTTAGCGCTTGAACTAAACATTGAATCTGCCAAACTCGCCAAACAAGCAGCGGAAAAGTACTCCACACGAGAATGGCCGCGCTTTGTCGCTGGCTCGATGGGACCGACAACAAAAACGCTATCCGTCACCGGCGGCACCACGTTTGCACAACTTGTCGCCGCCTATGAAGAACAAGCGCGCGGACTACTAATCGGCGGTGTAGATGTATTACTGTTAGAAACATGTCAAGACACGCTGAACGTCAAAGCAGGATTCATCGGCATTTCGGAAGCGTTCCGAAAACTAGGGAAGCGCGTACCGATTATGATTTCCGGAACGATTGAACCGATGGGTACGACGCTTGCTGGACAAACGATTGAATCATTTTTTATTTCCGTTCAACATATGAAGCCATTAGCCGTCGGTTTAAACTGCGCCACTGGACCTGAGTTTATGACCGACCATTTGCGCTCGCTTGCCGAGCTAGCCAATACAGCGGTGAGCTGTTACCCGAACGCTGGACTGCCAGACGAAGAAGGGCATTATCACGAAACACCGGAAATGCTTGCGAAAAAAATCCGCTGGTTTGCGGAAAAAGGCTGGATTAATATCGTTGGCGGCTGTTGTGGCACAACGCCTAATCATATTCGCGCCATTTGTGAAGCAGTTCGTGATCTTCCGCCGCGGAAAATTCCATCCTCATTTGATATGCACGCTGTTTCCGGCATCGAGCCACTTCTTTACGATGAAACGATGCGCCCGCTCTTTGTCGGGGAACGAACAAACGTCATCGGCTCACGCAAATTTAAGCGGCTCATTGCCGAAGGAAAATATGAAGAAGCAGCAGAAATTGCCCGCGCCCAAGTGAAAAACGGGGCGCATGTTATCGACATTTGCTTAGCCGACCCAGACCGCGACGAAAAAGAAGATATGGAGCAATTTATTCAACAAGTAGTCAAAAAAGTAAAGGTACCGCTAGTCATCGACTCCACCGATGAACGTGTCATTGAATGCGCCCTTTCCTACTCGCAAGGAAAAGCGATTATTAACTCGATCAACTTAGAAGATGGCGAAGAGCGGTTCGAAAAAATCGGGCCGCTCATTCATCAATACGGAGCTGCCGTCGTCGTCGGCACGATTGACGAACAAGGAATGGCCATTCACGCTGAACGAAAACTCGAAATCGCCTTGCGTTCCTATGATTTGCTCGTTAACAAATATGGTCTCTCACCGCATGACATCATTTTCGACCCGCTGGTGTTTCCAGTCGGCACAGGCGACGAACAATATATTGGTGCAGCAAAAGAAACAATCGAAGGGATTCGCCTCATAAAAGAACGGTTACCGCATTGTTTAACGATGCTCGGCATTAGCAACGTCTCGTTCGGCTTGCCGCCAGTTGGACGGGAAATTTTAAACTCTGTCTTTTTATACCATTGCACGCAAGCAGGGCTTGATTACGCCATCGTCAATACGGAAAAGCTCGAACGGTTCGCTTCCATCCCAGAAAACGAGGTGAAAATGGCTGAGGCGCTTTTATTTCATACAAACGACGAAACGCTAAATACGTTTATTCAGTTTTACCGCGACAAAACGAAAGAGCCAAAAAAAGCAAGCGCAAATTTAACGCTTGAGGAACGGCTAGCCAATTATGTAGTGGAAGGAACGAAAGAAGGGCTGTTTGCCGATTTAGAGCTGGCGTTGCAAACGTATGAAAACCCGTTAGCCATTATTAACGGGCCGCTCATGGCGGGAATGGATGAAGTCGGACGGCTATTTAACGATAACCAACTGATCGTCGCCGAAGTGTTGCAAAGCGCAGAAGTAATGAAAGCCGCCGTCGCTTTTTTAGAACCGTATATGGAAAAAAGCGAAACGAGCACAAAAGGGAAAGTGATACTTGCGACGGTCAAAGGCGATGTGCATGATATCGGCAAAAATTTAGTCGATATTATTTTAAGCAACAACGGCTTTCACGTCGTCGATTTAGGCATTAAAGTGACACCGCAGCAACTAATTGAAGCTATACGAGCGGAACAACCAGACATGATTGGACTATCTGGACTGCTTGTGAAATCCGCCCAGCAAATGGTACTCACTGCCCAAGATTTAAAACAAGCAGGCATTTCCTTGCCGATTTTAGTCGGTGGTGCAGCCCTATCTCGCAAATTTACGGAAAATAAAATCGCCCCTGAATACGATGGCATTGTCCTTTATGCCAAAGATGCGATGGACGGACTAGCGCTCGCCAATCGTTTGCAACAAAACGACATCGAATACAAACGAATAGAAAAAAGCGACGCGGTTTCCAAACAAACAGCTCACACAACTACGCTCGCTCGTTCAAACGTCTCTACCGCTGTTCCTGTTTTTGTACCGGCAGATTTAGAGCGCCACGTATTAAAAGAGGTGCCGCTTGCCCATATCGAACCGTACATTAACTGGCAAATGTTATTAGGTCACCATCTCGGGTTGAAAGGGAGCGTCAAAAAATTGTTGGCAGAGCAAGACGAAAAAGCCGTTATGTTGAAGCAACTAGTAGATGAACTTCTTTTGGAGGCAAAACAGAAGCAGTGGATTACACCAGCCGTTGTTTACCAATTTTTCCGTGCGCAAAGCGATGGCAATAACATCTACATTTATGCACCGACGAGCAACAAGGTGTTAGAAACGTTTGAGTTCCCGCGGCAACCAAGAGCGCCATACCTTTGCCTCGCCGACTATTTGCGCTCGGTCGAAAGCGGCGAAATTGATTATGTTGGGCTATTTGCGGTCACCGCAGGAACAGGAATTCGTGAACTTGCGCAACGCTGGAAAGAAAACGGAGAGTTTTTAAAAAGCCATGCGATTCAAGCATTGGCGCTTGAAGTCGCTGAAGGATTAGCTGAGCGTACACACCAAGCAATGCGCGACCGCTGGGGTTTCCCAGATGCCCCTGATGTTACGATGGAAGAGCGGTTTGCGGCAAAATACCAAGGACAGCGCTTCTCGTTCGGCTACCCTGCTTGTCCAAATCTCGAAGACCAAGAAAAACTGTTCCGTCTCCTTCGCCCTGAAGAAATTGGCATCCAGTTAACCGAAGGATATATGATGGAGCCGGAGGCATCGGTATCCGCCATCGTCTTCGCCCATCCAGAAGCGAGATATTTCAACGTTTTATGAAAAGCCAAGGGCATCCTTGGCTTTTCATAATTTGTGGCCATAATTATCATAATAAAAATAATTGAACGTTCAAGGGGGAAAGAATAGTGGTCACAAAACAACAGGCAACGCTGCCGCCGCAACATCAAAACCATCAGCCGGGACTACAGACAGAAATGATACCACAACCAATTTCAGAAGATCCGCGCTATCGCGGCAGCGGAAAACTAAAAGATAAAGTCGCTATCATTAGTGGGGGCGACAGCGGCATCGGTCGGGCAGTCGCGATTTATTTTGCAAAAGAAGGAGCAGACATCGCCATTATTTATTTAAACGAACAGGAAGATGCGGAAGAAACGAAGCGACAAGTGGAGGAAGAAGGACGTCGTTGCTTATTAATCGCCGGAGATATCGGCGACGAACATTTTTGTCAACAGGCAGTAAAGCAAGTAATCCAAGCATTTGGAAAGGTAGACATTGTCGTGAACAACGCGGCAGAACAACATCCGCAAGACAGTTTACTTAACATTACTTCCCAACAGTTAGAACGAACGTTTCGTACAAACGTGTTCGGCTACTTCTATTTGACGAAAGCAGCACTTCCCTATTTGAACGAAGGGAGTTCCATCATTAATACAGCGTCCATTACTGCTTATGAGGGACACGAACAGTTACTTGATTATTCCGCCACCAAAGGAGCGATTGTAGCATTCACACGGTCGCTAGCTAAGTCGCTTGTCACAAAAGGCATTCGTGTGAACGGTGTTGCCCCTGGGCCGATTTGGACACCGCTTATTCCATCGACGTTTTCAAGCGACCACGTCGCCACATTCGGTGCCAATACCCTAATGAAGCGCCCTGGGCAGCCGGAAGAAGTCGCACCGAGCTATGTTTTTTTAGCAAGCGACGACGCTTCTTATATGACGGGGCAAATGCTTCATGTGAACGGCGGGAAAATCGTCAATGGTTAAAGGAAGCATAGTTAACAAACATCTACATTTCATGTTATATTTTCTGACATTCCCCTTGATTTTTTGTCAACATACCGTTTATGATAAAGGTGGATATGGTCAGACCTTGACAAAAGGTCTCCCTCTCTTCCCTTTTTGCTTGCAACAATTGTTGCAAGTTTTTTTCATGAAAAAAGACCACAGGCGCGTGGTCTTTCTTACACATAATCGCATGAAAACCGCTTCACAAGTTTATGGGGGATAATGATTCGTTTGACTGGTTCGTTCGGATTCGCGACTTTTTCGATTAAATTTTTTGCTGCCTCATAGCCTAGCTGAAAAATATGAATGTCGACCGATGTCAGCGGTGGGCGTGCCATGTCTGCTAATAACGTATTGTTAAAGCTAACGAGCGAAATATCGTCCGGAACGCGCAAATTCAGCTCATCAAGCAATTTCAATACATCTAGCGCCAGCAAATCGTCGACAACAACTAACGCTGTCGGCGGCTCATCGAGTGAAAACAGCTTTTTCATTTCTTCTTGATTCGCTTTTTGTAAAAACTCTTCATACACAACATATTCCGGCCGGTAAACAAGCCCCGCTTCTTCCAATGCTTCTTTATACCCTAATAGCCGGTCGGCCGTTACTAAATACGTCTCATTCCCGCCAATAAACGCAATCCGTTCATGCCCAAGCTCCAGCAAATATTGCGTCGCTTCTTTGCCAATTCGGTAGTTATCGTTGTCTACGTGCGTAATTTGTTCTGCACGCTGATGCGGCTTTCCAATAACAACAAACGGAAAATCATGTCGAAGCAAATATTTCATCAATTTATCATTCACGCGCGAATAAAGCAAAATCACCCCATCCACGCGGCGTCCTTGCAACATTTCCACAACTTCTTCATAAATTTCTTCCTCTCTTTCCCCTGTGGACATTTGCAAGGCAAATTTTTTCTCATGTGCTGCTTTGCTAATGCCACGAATTACTTCTGGGAAAAATGGATGCTGCAACGCTTGATCGGCGGAGCTTGGCATCACAATTCCAATCACTTGTGCCGTCTGGCTCGCTAAACTGCGCGCGATAAAGTTCGGGTGATAACCAAGCTCTTTCATCGCTTCTCGCACTTTCCGCTTCGTTTTTTCACTAATGCGCGGGCTGTCGGCGATGACGCGTGAAACGGTCGAAGGCGCTACGTTCGCTCGTTTCGCCACATCTTTAATCGTTACGTTCATGTTCCTCACCCCTTTGCTTTTGACCGTTTTCGCACATAATATAAAAACAATCCAAACAACACATACACCGCGATGATTGCGCTAATAAATGGAACATTAAGCCCTGTCTTTTTTCCTAACACATAAATTTCCGCTGTTTCCCGATTCAAAATAATATCATACCCGTTTTTATCGCTTCGCACTAAATCGTCTGCTAACAATCCATGCAATTCTTTCCCCGGCTCTAACTGTTCGTTGGAAATATGCGCTTTCGCGGTTTTACTTGTATTGTTAATCGCAATCACAACGGTTTGGTCGTGATACGTTCGCTTAAAAACAGCCATTCCATTTTTCTCATAAAGCAACGTAAAATCGCCGCGCCGCAACGCTGGCAAGTCGTTACGTAATGCACCAATTTTTTTAATATAGTCAATAATTTCTTGGTCGGTGCGGAAATTCATTAACCGGCGATTATCTGGGTCTTTTCCTCCATCCATCCCAATTTCTGTGCCATAATACATGATCGGGATACCTGGTGCGGAAAATAAGTACGTTAAGCCTAGCTTAATTCGTTTGATCGGATTTTGGCGATTTTCCAACGCCAGCCTTGTGAATCGGACAGTGTCATGGTTGTCTAAAAAGGTTCCAAGCAAGTATGGGCGCTCATAAAACGTTTCATTTCTTTTCCAAACATTGTAAAGCGGCTCTAACGATTGATTAGCGTTGCTGAAAATTTTGGACGCTTCTTGATAAAACGGGAAGTCCACAAACCCATCGATTCCATACTTTCCGTAGTCAGCAATATACCGCGGATCATCATGCCATACTTCCCCAAGCAAAAAGAAATCTTTTTTGACTGATTTGACTTCGTTCGAAAAGTCTTTCCAGAACGATTTAGGTACGTGCTTCACCGTATCCAAACGATAGCCATCAATGTCAGTCTGTTGAATCCACCACTTCGCGGCATCGATTAAATACCTTTTCACTTCTGGGTTTTCCTGAGCTAAATCGGGAAGACCAAATAGCCAACCATTTTCCACTTCCGCTTGGTTAGACCAATTGAAAATATCTTTTTTCTCATGAAACCAACCGTTTTTCGTTGGATCATTGAGCCATGGGTGATGAGGTCCTGTATGGTTGACAACAAAATCCAACATAACTTTCATATCGCGCCGATGGGCTTCCCTCACTAATCTTTTTAAATCGCTTAGCGTGCCAAAATGCGGATCAACTTTATAAAAATCAGAAATCCAGTAGCCGTGATAGCCACCCGGTTCATTTTGAAAAATGGGAGTTAGCCAGATGGCAGTAAACCCCATCGATTTGATGTAGTCCAGCTTATCGATAATTCCTTGCAAATCGCCACCATGATACGCTCTCGGGTCGTTGACGTTCACATCTTGGTCATTTTGTGGATTGCCGTTGTTAAACCGGTCGACCATAATAAAGTAAATGCTTTCATCTTGCCACGTTCGCTGATCCGCTGCTTGTGCCGGCAGTGCGATAACAAGCACAAAAAGCGCGGACAAGACCGAAAAAAAGATTCGTTTCACCTTGTTCCACTCCTATTCATTTCGTTTCTACTGTTTATAAATATAGCTTGAAATAATGCGAAAGGAAAGAACCTAAGCGATTCTTTCCTTTTTTCTCTCACCCTTTTGTCCCACCTGCCGTTAATCCCGATACAAAATATTTTTGGAATGAAAGGAAAAGAACAGCGATTGGCAAGGCAATAAGTACCGAACCGGCTGCGAATGTCGTAAACTCATTCCCGAACTGTTTCGCAACTAAATCATACAATCCGACCGCCAACGTAAATTTTTCTTTGCTACGAAGTAACACGCTCGCTAAAATAAAATCACCGAACGGTGCGATAAACGTAAAGAGCGCAATCACTGCAATAATCGGTTTCGCTAACGGCATAATAATTTGAAAGAAAATGCGCAAATGCCCTGCTCCATCAATGCGCGCCGACTCATCCAGTTCTTTTGGAATCGTATCTAAATACCCTTTCATTAACCACGTATTCATCGGAATTGCCCCACCGACATATACAAGAATCAACCCTAAGTGCGTGTCAATTAACTTCGTAAGCAACCCAAGTACATAAATCGCAATTAACGCCGCAAAGTTCGGAATCATTTGCAGCACTAAAAATGTGATTAACCCGTTTTGTCGCCCGACAAAACGATAACGCGAAAACGAATACGCCGTCAAGCTCACTAAAATAACCGAAAAAATCATCGTCAGTGTGGAAATTTTCAGCGAGTTCGCATACCAAATTAAATAATCGCTTTTCGACGTGTCAAACAATTCTTTATAATGCGCAACCGTCGCGTGATCAGGAATCATTTTCGAGCCTGATAAACTTTGTCCAGGATTAAATGACGAGCCAACCACCCAAAGAAGCGGATATACAATAATGATGGTCATCGCTAAAATGACAGCGTACGATAACGTCAAGCGGATCATTTTTTGCCTTTTCATATTCATATCACATCATATCCTCTTCTTTAAATGATTTTGTTTTTCTGAATTGCCATAGCGCTACCGATACAACGACAAGTGATAAAAGCAATGTAATCGCCGCTGCTTTTGAGTATTGCGCAGACGTCATGGTTAAACGATAAATCCATGAAATTAAAATGTCGGTCGCCCCCGCGTTTTGCCCAGAAACAGCTGGTCCGCCGCCGTTAAATAAGTAAATAATATTAAAGTTATTAAAGTTAAACGTATATTGCGTAATTAAAATAGGTGCAACCGCATACAGCACAAGCGGAAGCGTAATTTTCGTAAATTTTTGCCACGCCGTCGCCCCGTCGACGATTGCTGCTTCATATAACTCATCCGGAATCGCTTGTAACACACCTGTCGTCATCGCAAAAATAAACGGAAACCCAAGCCATGATTGAATGAGAATGAGCGCTACTTTCGTCCAGAATGGGTCGGTCATCCAATCGATTGGATCGATGCCAAGCGAGGCTAAAATTGTTTTATTAATGACGCCGAACGATTCATTAAACATGCCGGAGAAGATAAGAATCGATACGAATGCTGGTACCGCCCATGGCAAAATGAAAATCGTCCGAATGATTGCTTTTCCTTTTAAATCTTTTTGGTTGACAATAATCGCTAAAAAAATACCGAGCGCAATTTGCAGCGTCGTCGCCCCAAACGTCCAGACGATCGTCCATGCTAATACGTTAACAAACGTTTTTCGCCATAAATCTAGTTTCACTAGATCAATAAAGTTTTGAAATCCAACCCAGTCCACTAATTTAGCAGGAGGGGAATGATACAAATCATAGTTTGTAAATGCCAATAATACAACGAAAATAATCGGAAAAACGACAACGAAAACGAGGAGGATAAATCCCGGTGATATCATTAAATATGGAAACCCACTATCTATAAGCACATGGTACTGCTCACGTAAGGAGCTAATGTTCAACCCTAAATCACGTTGTTGCCCGTTTTTATACGCATCGTACAAATTAAACGCGTACACCCCAAGTCCGAACACTAGAATAATTACTGCTAAAATACCTTCGACAAGCAAAAAAATCGAATGGTCGCGCCCAATGACTTCTCCGAGCGTCACAATCCCCCATAAGCCGATATCCAATAAATCAGCAAATACGATATAATAGGAAATTGCTAAAATAAGAAAAAAAGCCCCTTTGACATATTGGCGGTTGTATAATTGCCCAAGACCAGGCACAATAGACAAGCAAAGCGCAATCTTTCGATGGCTTGATCGGTACATTGACGTTTCCATTGGTTCGTCTCCTTTCTTTCGGATCGCGAGGAGCTCTAATTGGTGAATAGATCAACAAATAGGTAATGCGGAAGCAGTACCCCTTTTTAGAGGTACTGCTTACGGTTTACTTGCTTGGATGATTTGTTTCAATGTTCGTTTTAATCGTTTTTACTGCTTCATCTAACGCTTTTTTCGGCTCTGTTTTTTGATTTGCGACAAGCTGAAGCGCAGTTGCCATCGGCCCCCATACTTCTGCCATTTCTGGGATATTTGGCATCGGAACCGCATATTGCGATTGAACCGCTACCGCTTTTGCTCCTTCGTCGTTCGCAATTAGCGGATCATTAATTAACGATTTCACCGGTGGAATTTCTCTCGTTAACTCAAACCGTTTTTTCGCGTTTTCTTCATTTGTAAGGAATTCAATTAATTTCGTTGCCCATTCTGGGTTTTTCGAGAACGCAGACACGTGCCAACCTTTAACCCCCATAAACGTTTTCACATGCTCCCCGTTCGGTAATGTTGGCATCGGAGCAACCCCGATATCAATTCCTGCATCGCGCATTCCTTGGAACGCCCACGGACCGTTCATGACAGACGCCACTTTCCCTTCGTTAAATAAGCCATCCATCGTCGAGCCGCCGTTTTCGCCGATGATTCCTTTCGGGAATAGTTCTTTATACCATTTCTGAATGTACTCTGTTCCTTGCACCGCACCATCGTTATTCAACCCAATATCTTTCGGGTCTAACGTACCGTTATTATCTTTGAACACGTAGCCACCCATTCCAGCAATAATCCCGTGAGCAAAGTAGAAGTTATCCCAAAGCGCTAAAAAGCCGTATTTATCACCTTTTGTAAACTCTTTCGAAAACTGATATAACTCATCCATCGTTGCCGGCGCCTTATCCATGAGCTTTTTATTATAAATGAATACAGGAGTTTCTACTGCTTTTGGCAACCCATAAAGTTTCCCATTATACGTTTCTGCTTTCAGCGATGATTCCGTGAACGTATCCAATACGGACTGGTCGACGGTAATTTCACGAATTAATCCTTCTGTTACAAGCTGGCCAATTTGGTCATGCGGCACAGTGATAACGTCTGGTCCTGTTCCCGCTGGTCCGTCTAAACGAAGTTGATCGCGTTGCTTCGTTGCCATTTCGACTTCCTTGTACTCTACTTTAATGCCGTATTTTTGTTCAAACGCTTTAATCGCCGGCTCCAATGCCACCCCACGTTTGACGTCTTCCCAAACGACGAGTTTTTCTGGTTTTGGTGGCATGCCGTTTTCGGTTGTCGTTGTGTTCTTTTCATTCGTTTTCGGTTCTGTTGTGTCTTTGTCAGGACCGCAACCCGCTAGCACCCCTGCCATTAACGCAAGCGACGAGAAAATAGATACTGCTTTTTTCATTTCGACCCCTCCTACTTAAAAATAAATTACAAGCGCTTTCACGATAGGATAGAGTTTTTTGTGAAAACGATTGCGCAACTCTTATCATTAATTATACAACCATTTGTCTATTTGACAACCATTTCCTCAAAATTTTTTCTTCTTTTTTGAACATTCCAGAACAAATATTGACTTTTTATCTATATTCCTTTATTCTAATCTAAAAATCTCATATACATTTTTTGGATGGGATTATCTCTCAGAGATGTGCAATCGATTGCATACATAAAGGAGTGAGTGACAATGTTAAAGGAAGCTGTATACCACCGTCCAACCGATCAATTTGCTTATGCTTATGATAATCGCACATTACATATTCGATTGCGGACGAAAAAAAACGATGTTTCCTCTGTCATTCTTTTGCACGGCGATCCATATTGTTGGGAAGGTGGTCAATGGCAGTTTACAAAAACAAAAATGAAAAAAAGCGGTGAAGATGCGTTGTTTGATTATTGGTTGGTCGCTATATCGCCGCCGCATCGCCGTCTTCGCTATGGATTTGAACTGCTCGCAGGTGATGAGAAATGGATTTATACAGAGAAAGGGTTTTTTCATGAAGCACCTGTGGATGACGTCGCTTATTATTTCTGTTTTCCATTTTTAAACCCCATCGACGTCTTTTGTGCGCCAGCGTGGGTGAAAGATACTGTTTGGTATCAAATTTTCCCTGAACGATTCGCCAATGGCGATCCGTCGTTGAATCCGAAAAACACACTCCCGTGGGGAAGTGTCGATCCAACCCCGACAAGCTTTTTTGGCGGTGATTTTGCCGGCATTATGGAGCGGCTCGACTACTTAGTCGAACTTGGAATTAACGGTATTTATTTCACCCCAATTTTTAAAGCATCATCCAATCATAAATACGATACGATTGATTATTTCGAGATTGATCCACAGTTTGGCGACAAACCAACATTTAAGCGACTTGTCGAACGCTGCCATCAAAAAGGGATTCGCGTAATGCTTGATGCAGTGTTTAACCATTGCGGCTATTTTTTTGCACCATTTCAAGATGTGTTGAAGCATGGAGAGAACTCGAAATATAAAGACTGGTTTCATATTCATCGTTTTCCGCTTCAAACCGAGCCACAACCGACGTATGATACGTTCGCCTTTGTTTCAACAATGCCGAAATTAAACACCGAACATCCGGAGGTTAAACAATATTTGTTGGACGTAGCAACGTATTGGATTCGCGAGTTTGATATTGACGGTTGGCGTTTAGATGTCGCCAATGAAGTCGATCATCAATTTTGGCGCGAGTTTCGTCAGGCGGTGAAAGCGATCAAACCGGATGTGTACATTCTCGGCGAAATTTGGCACGATGCAATGCCATGGCTAAGAGGTGATCAATTCGATGCGGTAATGAACTACCCGTTTACGAACGGCGTATTGCGTTATTTCGCCAAAAATGAGATCACAGCAAGCAAATTTGCCCACACGATCACGAACGTGCTTCATTCATATCCGAACAACGTGAATGAAGCGGCTTTTAATTTACTTGGCAGCCACGACACGCCGCGCATTTTAACGGAATGCAGTGAAAATAAGGAAAAAGTGAAGTTGATGTTCACCTTCCAACTTTCGTTCACAGGCACTCCGTGCATTTATTATGGCGATGAAATTGGACTAACTGGTGGACAAGACCCGCTTTGCCGCAAGTGCATGGTGTGGGAGAAAGAAAAGCAAGACCGCGATTTATTCTCCCACGTCCAAAAATTGATTTCGTTGCGCCGCACCTATCGCTCTTTTTCACGAGGCGAGCTGCACTTTATTGAAGCGAACGACGAAACAAACCATCTCGTCTATACTAAAACATATGAACAAGAAACGATTGTATTCCTGCTCAACAATAGCGATCGAAAACTCGACATCACGTTGCCGCTTTCCCTAAAAGGAAAAAGGCTCACTGATCTATGGACGAACGAGCAGTTCGCTGCGGAAGCAGATCAGTTAAGAGCAACACTCCCGCCATACGGCTTTCTCATTCTCTTGATCGAGCAATGGAAATAAGCGAGGGAAACCCTCGCTTATTTTTGTTGTCCAATCAGTCGCCTCCGCTTTTCGATGATGTCTAGCTACGAACTAACATCCTCCTCCGCGTTTGCTTTCTCCGTCGACGTGCGAGGCACGTCTCGTCGAAAGCTTTCGCTTCCGTCGGATGTTTCCTTGGCTTGAGCCAAGGACCGTTCTCCGCTTTTCGTGTCTAGCTGCGGCTCCTAGCTCTCTTGTGCCAAACAACCTTCCTCCGTCGAAGCAAAAAGCGCTTCTCGTCGGAAGAACGTTTGGCTTCGAGAGCTGAACAGTCGCCTCCGCTTTTCTTATGTTCGGTGGACGGTTCGACGGTATTCTGTCGGCGTAATTCCTTCGATTTTTTTAAATAGACGCGAGAAATAGGCGCCATCTTCAAATCCAACTTGCTTCGCGATCGCATCGACGGTATCGTTCGTTTCCGCCAGCCTTTTTTTCGCTTTGGCGAGCCGATAATAGTGTACATACTGAATAGCGCTCATCCCTAGCGTTTTTTGCATGCAGCGCGTAATATAATCTGGATGAAAACGTAACGCCTGAGCAAGCATTTTCATGTCAAACGGCTCGCGATAATGCTCTTGAATATATCGAACCGCTTCGGCACTCACGTTTTCGGATGCTGTCGGAATATGGAGCGCCTGCTTTTGCAGCTGCAAAAGAAATTCCGAAAAATAAAGCTGCTGTTTTAGAGGGCTGTCAGGCGCACTATATTCATTCAAGTCGACAATATGTTCTAATAGTTGCTCAATCCGCTCTCTTTGCTTCACGTTACCGTGCTGTGGAACATAAAACACATATTGTGCTGCTTCGACATACGTCGCCTCCCGCTGAATAAGATCGTGCCAGCTCACCTCTTCTTTTTCGACCAGTTGATATTGTCCAATGGTAAAATGAAGCCAAATAAATGACGTATCTTCCGCACACTCGCGGTTTCCATAATGCTCTCGTCCAGGAACTAAAATGACATACTCCCCCGCTCTAACTTCGAAAAAAGTCTCCTCTTCCGCCATATATAAACATCCTTTTTTCACATACAGCAAATCAAATACCATAAATGTCCGCCGAAAATGTTTTTTTTCCTTTCGCGAATACCGCTTCTCCCCCTTTAATAAACGTTGGAAACGGCGGCACAGAAAACATAACATGCATCCATAACCCTCACTTTATGTCGGAAATGTACAAATGGAATCGTGTTGTTCTCTTTTTATTATGCCATGAAGCCGCTACACTAAATATAGTTTTTACGTCGGAATATGGAAAGGAGGCTGTCTTGATGCTAAAAGAAAAGAAATGGTCGTTGTTTTCGCTAACATGGCCCATATTTATTGAAACGTTATTGTATATGCTGATGGGAAATGCAGATACGCTTATGCTTAGCCAATATTCAGACGACTCCGTTGCCGCCGTCGGTGTCGCCAATCAAATCGTGTTTCTCGTCATCGTCATGTTTGAATTCATCGCGATGGGGACAGCCATTTTAACAGCCCAGTATGTTGGAGCAAAAGATAAGAGAAGCGCGGTCGAAGTATCGCTCGTGTCGATCGGCGCCAATTTTCTATTCAGTTTTCTATTAAGCGGCATACTTTTGCTATTTGGCAAACCATTATTATATGCCATGAAACTGCCTCATGAATTATTAGACGAGGCGTACGCTTATTTAAGCATCGTCGGCGGTTTTTTATTTGTGCAAGCGCTTATTATGACGATCGGGGCTATTTTAAAAAGCTACGGATATACACGCGACACGATGTATGTAACAATCGGTATGAACATTTTAAACGTCATAGGAAACTATCTTTTTATTTTCGGACCATTAGGAATCCCGGTGTTAGGTGTCCAAGGAGTAGCGATTTCTACAACGGTCAGCCGGATCATTGGGATTATCGTCATTTTTCTTCTATTCGTAAAACGGACGAAGCTCTCCTTTTCACCATCGCAACTGCTGTCTTTGCCGTTTTATCACGTTCGTCACTTGTTGAAAATCGGCATCCCTTCTGCCGGGGAACATTTGGCGTACAATACTGCACAAATGCTTATTACGTACTTTATTACTTGGTTCGGTACAGAAGCGTTAACCACAAGAGTTTATACGCAAAATATTATGATGTTTGTCTGGCTGTTTGGAATCGCTATTAGCCAAGGAACACAAATTCTCGTCGGCCATTTTGTCGGCGCGAAACAATATGACGATGCATACGCACGATGTTTAAAAAGTTTACGTAGTGCAATCGTCATTTCTATTTTGATGTCATCGGT
>NZ_JAILZV010000053.1 GCF_023512315.1 Anoxybacillus sp. | reverse complement strand
AACTAAACTTGTGTTTCTCCTTCATTCCCCTTCTCCCCCTGTAGCTGTGGAATCAACTGCCCGATCAGCTGCTCCAATTCTTCGCGTGTTTGCCGATACACGTCGACGGAACCGCCGAACGGATCAAGCACATCCCCTTCTTGTCCTATCGCGAATTCTTTCAGTGTAAACGTTTTCCCTTTTGCTTCCGGAAAGCGGCTAATGACGTGCTGCTTATGCCCAGCGGTCATCGTTAACACGTATGTGGCCCACTCGATATCGTCTTTCGTCAATAACGATGAGCGGTGCGAAGTGTCAATCCCTTTTTCCGCTAGCACCATTTTCGCCTGTTCCGAAGCATCGCCACCGTCCATCGCAAAGACGCCGGCTGATTTCACTTCTACATGCGGAAGCTGCTTGCTTTTTAACAACGCTTCTGCCATCGGACTGCGGCATGTATTTCCTGTGCAAACAAACAAAACGCGAACCAGCATATGCCCCTCCTTGTCCGTCAAAGATTCATACCATTATTATAGGGAAATCGGGGGGGAAAGTATAGTATAAAAAAAAGACAGCACCTCGCTGCCTTTAGAGTGGAAATAGTAGTTTTATGCCGAACATAAATAAAATGGTACCCCCAAGCATTTCCCCGTAAATACCGAGCCATTTTTGGAAACGGCGGCCTAAAAGCAGCCCGAGCCACGTGAGCCACATGCTAAAAAACCCGAACAAAAAAATCGTCACCAACGTACGAGCTCCATAAATCCCAAGGCTCAACCCAACAGAAAAACTGTCGAGACTAACGCTTAAGGCAAAAAAAAGGAGTCCGATTCCGACCGGGGAGATGAGCGGGTCGCTTTCTTGCTTGAAGGAAGTCGCGATCATTTGCACGCCCAATATAAGCAAGAGCGCACCGCCAATGTAGGAAGCGATGCCGCTAAACTGTTCGGATAAAAATCGGCCGACGATCATCCCTAATAGCGGCATGACAATATGAAAAACGCCAATCGTAAAGCCGATATAAAACATTTGCTTCAGGCGCAACCGAAAAAAGCCCATGCCTAATCCGACGGAAAAGGCATCCATTCCTAGCGCAAACGCCATCATGCATAGCGTCACCAATTCCCCAATCATTGCATTCCCTCCCCGGACTTGCCTTATTTTTACCATATGCACGTCCGGGGCGATTTAGAATCGGGGAGTTAGCTTTCTATCATGACCCGCTGTCCTGCTGCTTTCTTTAGCCGGTTCATAATCGCTTCTCCAATACCGACAGTCGGAAAGCTTTCGCTATAAATTAACTCGACATCCGTTTCGTCAAACGCCCGCAACGTGTCATACAATTGGCGAGCAACGGTGGATAAATCGGAACGTTTTCCACAGGCGAAGACAACATCGGCACGATACATCGTTTGCCGGTCGTCCGTCGTGAGCACCCCAACTTTTTTTCCTTGCGCACGTTCGTTATCGATAAGCTGCTGAAGAAATGCAGGGGAACCGTCCACGATGACTAACGGAGCGTTTGGCGCGTAGTGCGCATATTTCATTCCTGGCGATTTCGGTTGCTGTTGGTCATCGGTGAGCGCTGCATCTATGGCGATACGACCAATGACTTGTTCTAATTGTTCTTTTGTGACTCCACCCGGACGTAAAATCGTCGGGATATCTGTCGTACAATCGAGCACCGTCGATTCGACGCCGACTCCTGTCTCTCCCCCATCGACAATGCCGGCAATTTTGCCGTGCAAGTCATCCCATACGTGCTTTGCGCTCGTTGGGCTCGGTCGCCCAGAACGATTGGCGCTCGGTGCCGCAATCGGCAAACCGCTTGCGCGAATGAGCGAAAGTGCCACTGGATGAGCCGGCATCCGCACCGCTACCGTGGAAAGTCCTGCGGTTACCGCATCCGAAATATTGCCTTTCTTTTGTAACACAAGCGTCAATGGTCCTGGCCAAAACCGCTCGATAAGCGTCTTAGCGACAGGCGGAATACATGCAATAGCTTCTAGCTGAGAAAATTCCGCAATATGCACGATGAGTGGATTATCGCTCGGCCGCCCTTTAGCTGCAAATATTTTTTGGACCGCCGCTGTGGATAACGCGTTCGCTCCCAGCCCATACACCGTTTCGGTCGGAAAAGCAACGACTTCTCCCGCGCGCAGCAACGCTGCGGCCTGTGAAATTTGTGGACAACTATCATTTATGTCCACAACATTATCCACATACCATTGTTTCGTTTCCATGTTGTTCACCTCCATTACGCTCGATATGACGGGATATAACGAAGCACTCGCTTAACGTAAGTAATATTATCCACATTTTGTTGATAACTATCGATTTTTTGTTTATAACTTTGTGGATACGATTGTTTTTGTCCACAGTATCCACTATTCCGTCAGTTTGTCCCATAGTTCTTTCCACAAAAATTTGACATGTACCTCCTGTTCCTCGGTAACCACTAAAGACGATGATTCAGGAGTTGGTGTGGAAACAGCGGTTGCGGCCGGTTGCGGCTCGGTTGGTTCGTTTTTCGCCACTGCTTCCCCGTTAGAAAAATCGAGAAAGCATAGCGGCGGAAACAACACGCACCACCAGTTTGCTCCTTTGCCATCGCCAAGCGTAATCAATACCGCCTCGTATTGCCCCGCAGGATAAATGTAGTTTCCGTAAATTTTCGTTGGAAAATGAACGTTGCCAAATTCGACGCGGTACGATTGATTGCTTTTTTCCTTTCGCAACACTTCCGCTACCGTTTGTTCGATCGCTGGCAAATGGGCTTGGATGACTTGTTTTGCTTCGGCAAATGACGTTAAGTTTTCGACCCACTCGTTAATTTGCGCATTAACCGCATCGCGCACCTTGCGCTTTAGCGCTTGGTCTTCTGCAGCATCGCTATTAGCTAAAATGCGGAGCCGAATCGCTTCGTTTGGAATCATTACTTGCGCATTCGCCCCTGCTTCCGTTTGCTGGCCGTATACGTTGACAAACACGCCAGTCATTAACAATACGATATATAAAATAATACCAATTTTATTTTTGTTCATATCGTTGCACCGTCCTTTCACTATGTCAGTGTGGACAGGGCAACATCTTTTTAAACTAGTAATCTAAAAAAATTTTTCGAAGTTACAGCGCTATTTCCGCAAACACCATCCGGTCTTTGCCGTTAATGTCGTAAGCAACGTCCACCACAGCATGAGGAAAGGTTTGCGAAAGCAAGCGGGCGACTGCCTCTCCTTGACCAGCGCCGATTTCAAACGCCACTAATGCCCTTTCGTTTAATACAAGGGGAAGTTCGTCCATGAACCGGCGGTAAAAGAAAAGCCCGTCTTCCCCGCCAACAAGCGCTTGCCGTGGTTCTTTTTGTACGATTGGGGAAAGCGAAGCGATATCCTGTTCTGGAATATATGGCGGATTGGATACGACAACATTAACGCGGCAGTTTGCCTCGATGAGCGGCTTTAATAAATCGCCGTGAAAAAATTGGACGTTCGCCCCCAAACGGCGAGCGTTTTCGCTGGCAACTAAAAGCGCTTCGTTGGAAATATCGATCGCCCGAACGCGGAGCGATTCGTTTTCTAATGCAAGCGTCACCGCAATCGCGCCGCTTCCTGTCCCGACATCGACGACGTCGAGCGTTTGCCGCTTAGGAAAAAGACGGGCGATTCGTTTGAGCACCCCTTCGACTAGTTCTTCTGTTTCTGGCCGTGGGATAAGGACGGAAGGATTGACGAGAAATTCCCGCCCGTAAAACGTTTCTGAGCCGATTAAATACTGGACAGGGATATGCTCGTATACATGCTTTTCTAAGTCAGCAATGACCGCTCGTTCGATTTGCTCGTCCATTTCTTCGCGCAAATTAGCAAATAGTTGCGCCCGCGTCATGCGCAAATGATGGCACAATAATAGCTCGGCGACACGCTCTTCTTTTTCATGCGCTTTTAAAAAAGAAGAAGCCCAGTGAAGGACTTCGTAGTTACGCTTCATTTGACTGCTCCAGCTTTTTCGATTGGTCGTCTAAAATGAGCGCATCGATAATTTCGTCGAGCTTGCCTTCTAATATTTGGTCGAGCTTTTGCAACGTCAACCCGATACGGTGGTCGGTGACGCGGTTTTGCGGGAAGTTGTATGTGCGAATACGCTCGGAGCGGTCGCCCGTGCCGACGGCTTGCTTGCGCGTTTGGTCGTATTCGGCGCGCGCTTCTTGTTGGTATTTGTCGTAAATACGGGCACGCAATACTTTCATCGCTTTTTCTTTATTTTTAATTTGCGATTTTTCGTCTTGGCACGAGACGACGATACCAGTCGGAATGTGTGTCAAACGAACGGCTGACATCGTCGTGTTCACGCTTTGTCCACCCGGTCCGCTAGATGCGAACGTATCGACGCGAATATCTTTTTCATGAATTTCGACTTCCACTTCTTCCATTTCCGGCAAGCAAGCAACGGTCGCTGTCGATGTATGAATGCGGCCGCCCGATTCCGTTTCTGGCACGCGCTGGACGCGATGGGCGCCGTTTTCAAACTTCAGTTTCGAATACGCTCCCTTTCCTTGGACCATAAAAATAATTTCTTTATAGCCGCCCAATCCGGTCGGGCTTGCCTCGATGACTTCTGTTTTCCATCCTTGCGATTCGGCATAGCGCGTATACATGCGATACAAGTCGCCCGCAAACAATGCTGCCTCTTCACCGCCAGCCGCCCCGCGAATTTCCATAATGACGTTTTTGTCATCGTTCGGGTCTTTCGGAAGCAAGAGTACTTTTAGTTTTTCGACAAGCGCTTCTTCCCGCTCTTCTAGTTCGCTAATTTCCTCTTTCACCATCTCGCGCATCTCTGCGTCCAATTTTTCCTCTAGCATCGCTTTAGCATCAAGAAGCTGCTCTCGAACAGATTTATATTCCCGATACGTCAGCACCGTTTCCTCTAAATCGGACTGCTCTTTCGAATAATCCCGAAGCTTTTTCGGGTCGTTAATCACTTCTGGATCCATTAACAACTGATTCAACTTTTCATAACGCTCTTCTACTGCTTGAAGACGGTCAAACACACTTATTCACCTCTACCTTTGTCCATGCACAGTCTAATTTATAATTATACTACAGTTTAAGGGAAGGAGAAAGGTCGGAATCATTTGTGACAATTTTGTGAAAAAAATGCCGTTCATTCGGACAAAAGTGCCGAAATTTCGGCACCATCTTCTATCAATTGTTTTATTTTTTTATTTTTTTGAATTGGCACACTTTTTGCATTTTAAGATAGGTGAACCGACAAATTTTTTGAAAGGGGATAGGGAGAATGAAAGCAGCAGTTGTTCACGAGTTCAAACAAAAGCTTCGAATCGAGGAGGTCGAAAAGCCGACACTAGAGTATGGCGAGGTGCTTGTCAAAATCGAAGCTTGCGGCGTCTGCCATACCGATTTGCACGCTGCCCATGGGGACTGGCCGGTCAAACCGAAACTTCCGCTCATTCCCGGGCATGAAGGGGTAGGAGTTGTCGTTGAAGTGGGCGAAGGGGTAAAATCGCTGAAAGTTGGCGATCGCGTTGGCATTCCGTGGCTATATTCGGCGTGCGGCGAATGTGAATATTGTTTAAGCGGACAAGAAACGCTTTGTCCACACCAATTAAATGGTGGGTATTCCGTCGACGGCGGCTATGCCGAATATTGCAAAGCACCAGCCGACTATGTAGCGCGCATTCCAGAAAACCTCGATCCAGTTGAAGTCGCACCGATTCTTTGCGCGGGGGTCACGACATATAAAGCGTTGAAAGTATCGAATGCCAAACCAGGCGACTGGGTCGCGATTTACGGCATCGGCGGGTTAGGTCATATCGCACTGCAATACGCTAAAGCGATGGGATTCAACGTCGTTGCTGTTGATATTAGCGATGACAAAGCAGAGCTAGCGACGAAATTGGGAGCAGATATCGCTATCAACGGGTTAAAAGAAGACCCAGTCGCAGCGATTCAAGAAAAAGTAGGCGGTGTCCAAGCTGCCATTAGCGTCGCTGTAACGAAAAAAGCGTTCGAACAAGCCTATCGCTCCATTAAACGCGGTGGGTGCCTCGTCGTTGTCGGTTTGCCGCACGATGAATTGCCAATTCCAATTTTCGATACAGTCTTAAATGGTGTGACGGTGAAAGGGTCAATCGTTGGCACAAGAAAAGATATGCAAGAAGCGCTCGATTTTGCCGCGCGCGGAAAAGTTCGCCCAATCGTGGAAGCGGTTCCATTAGAAAAAATTAATGATGTGTTCGAGAAAATGGAAAAGGGACAAATTAATGGCCGCATCGTTTTAACGTTGTAACAATTTAGGGTGTCCCACTTCGGGACATCCTAGCGAAAAGAACAAGGGGGAATTCACGTGATTTACAGCCAACCGGGAGAAAAAGACGCAAAAGTCCAATTTAAAAAGCGATACGATAACTATATTAACGGAGAATGGGTGCCGCCTATTTCCGGGCAATATTTTGCAAATATTACTCCTGTAACCGGAGAAGTATTTTGCGAAGTCGCCCGCTCGCAAGCCGAAGACATCGAACTAGCGCTCGATGCCGCTCATGCAGCAAAAGAGGCGTGGGGAAAAACATCGCCGGCAGAAAGAGCGTTCATTTTAAACAAAATCGCCGACCGCATGGAAGAAAATTTAGAAATGCTCGCGGTGGCAGAAACATGGGATAATGGCAAACCGATTCGGGAAACGTTAAACGCCGATTTGCCCCTAGCCATCGACCACTTCCGTTACTTTGCTGGCGCGATTCGTGCTCAAGAAGGAACGATTAGCCAATTGGACGACGATACCGTCGCCTACCATTTCCACGAGCCGCTTGGGGTTGTTGGGCAAATTATCCCGTGGAACTTTCCATTATTAATGGCGGCGTGGAAAATTGCCCCTGCGCTCGCTGCTGGAAACTGCATCGTGCTAAAACCAGCAGAACAAACCCCGGCATCGATTATGGTGCTGTTAGAGTTGATTGGCGACTTGCTGCCGCCTGGCGTGCTTAACGTCGTCAACGGCTTTGGGCTCGAAGCCGGAAAGCCATTAGCATCGAGCCCGCGCATCGCCAAAATCGCCTTTACCGGCGAAACGACGACCGGTCGTTTAATTATGCAGTATGCGTCGCAAAATATTATCCCTGTGACGCTTGAGTTAGGGGGAAAATCGCCGAATATTTTCTTCCCAGACGTCATGGAAGCAGACGACGACTTTTTCGATAAAGCGATTGAAGGATTTGTCATGTTCGCTTTAAACCAAGGAGAAGTGTGCACATGCCCTTCTAGAGCGTTAATTCACGAATCGATTTATGAGGCGTTTATGGAGCGGGCGCTCGAGCGCGTTCAAAACATTAAAACAGGAAACCCGCTCGACACCTCGACAATGATGGGGGCGCAAGCTTCAGCGGAGCAAATGGAGAAAATTCTTTCGTATATCGATATCGGAAAACAAGAAGGGGCGCAATGCCTCATTGGCGGAGAGAAAAATGTGATTGCCGGCTTGGAAAATGGCTACTATATTCAACCGACTGTCTTTAAAGGCCATAATAAAATGCGGATTTTCCAAGAGGAAATTTTCGGTCCGGTCGTATCGGTGACGACGTTCAAAGACGAAGCCGAAGCGCTTGCAATTGCTAATGATACGTTATACGGGCTCGGCGCAGGCGTATGGACGCGCAACATTAACCGTGCGTACCGATTCGGACGAGGCATTCAAGCAGGCCGCGTCTGGACGAACTGCTATCATTCATATCCAGCGCACGCAGCGTTTGGCGGCTATAAAATGTCCGGCATCGGCCGTGAAACACATCATATGATGCTATCACACTATCAACAAACGAAAAATATACTCGTTAGCTACAATCCGAAAGCATTGGGCTTCTTCTAAAGCGCAAGGGACTGGCCTTATTTTTGGTCAGCCCCTTTTTCTTTTAATAAATACCTCAATTTCCGCACCGTAATGTTGAGCCGCTCGGCCGTTTCTTTTCGGTTGCCGATTGTTTCTTTTAACGTTTTCATGACAAAGGCGCGTCCGATCGTTGTTTCTAACTCTTTTACTAACGACAACACATATTCTAAATCTACAGGTTCATTTTTTTTCCATAACGATAAAATATCATTTACCCATTCGTGCAAATACGTCTCCAAATCTGTATCGTTTGTCTTTTTTTCGACTATCGGCATCGAAGTGCGCGCAGCTTTCAGCTTTTCCGGAAGGTATGGCGGGGTAATAATCGCTGTTTCCCCTTCTGCCAGTGTTACTGCGCGTTTGACAACGTTAAATAATTCGCGGACATTGCCTGGCCAATGGTATTGACTCATATAAGCGAGGCTTTCTGTTGAAAACGACAGCGGTGAGTGTAATTTTTTTAAGAAATAGTCGACAAGAAGCGGCAAGTCTTCTAGCCGTTCACGAAGCGGTGGAATCGTTAGTTTTACGACATCTAGCCGATAAAGCAAATCTTCACGAAACGTTTTTTCTTCTACGGCTTTTGCCAAATTCACATGCGATGCGGCAATGATGCGCGTATTCGTTTTGCGTACCGTTTCGCCGCCAACGCGAATATACTCGCCCGTTTCTAGCACGCGCAACAATTTCACTTGTGTCGCTAACGTCGCTTCGCCAATTTCATCTAAAAACAGCGTACCGCGATTGGCGATTTCGAACATGCCCTTTTTTTCTTTTACCGCCCCTGTAAACGCCCCCTTTTCATGGCCGAACAATTCGCTTTCCAACAACGTTTCCGAAACCGCCCCACAATTGATGCCGATAAACGGTTGGTCGTAGCGCATGCTCGCGCTATGAATAAAATGGGCAAGCACTTCTTTCCCTGTCCCTGTTTCCCCTTCGATAAGCACGTTCACGTTTTTTTTCGCAATTTTATAGGCAAGCTTTAACAAGTCATTCATTTCTTTATTTGTTCCGACGATAAACCCGAGCGTTTCGGCTAGCTTGTACATGTCGTTTTGGGTAGACGTAGCGCCACTTTGCAACAACCCGTCAATTAATTGCTCTAGTTGGTTAATGTCATCAAACGGCTTTTCGACATAGTCGCTCGCCCCATATTTAATCGCTTCTACCGCCGTTTTTACCGTACTGTAGCCTGTCATCACGACCGCTTTGCAAGCAGGAAAGGAAAGCTTTAGCTGTTTTAATAAATCTAACCCGTTCGTATCCGGCAATTTCACGTCGATTAACGCCAAATCAAAGCGATGCTGGCGAATGAGGGTAGAAAAATCTTTTCCGCTAAACCCAAGCGTCACGTGATATCCTTTTTCTTCGAGAAAATGGCGAAAAAAAGTGCCGACTTCACGCTCATCGTCGATAACTAAAATATTGTACATTTAATCTCCCCTTTCTTCTTTCGCCGGCAATTTTAACCGAAATTCGCTTCCTTTGCCGAGCTCGCTACTGACTTCAATCGTTCCGCCGTGGGCTTGTGCGATTCCTAAACTGACGGACAACCCAAGTCCTGTTCCTTTCCCTGGCCGCTTTGTCGTAAAAAACGGGTGAAAAATTTCTTGTAAATGCTGCTCGCTAATTCCTTTTCCGTTATCTTTAACGCATAAAACGACCCATCGCTTTTCTGCCTCTGTGACTAGTTTTGTTTCGATAGTAATCGTTTTCTTTCCGTCCTCTATTTCTTCTAGCGCATCTTTGGCGTTAATTAAAAGGTTTAAAATAATTTGCCCGATTTGTTGAATATTTCCTTCGATTAGCTCGAGTGAATCATCTAGTTGCTTTTGAATCGTAATATTTTGTTTTTGAATTTGATCGCCAATGAACCCTAATACTTGCTCTACTGCCTCGTTAATGGAACATTCTTCAAACATATATTCATCTTGTCGCGAGAACGTCAATAAATTTTGAATGATCGTTTTGCACCGCTTTCCGCACGAGTAAATGTCCGATAGCAGGTTATAAGAGCGCTCGTCTTTCATCGTTCGCAACAACAGCTGGGTATTTCCAAGAATCGCAGTCAGCGGGTTGTTCAGTTCGTGCGCAATGCCCGCCGCCATTTCCCCAATGGCAGCAAGCTTCCCGGATTGAACGAGCTGTGCTTCGATTTGTAGCCTTTCGGTAATGTCATTAATATACATAATGATTGCGTACATTTTTTGCTGTTCGTTCCATACAGGGTACGAGTGCAACTCGCAGACGCGTTGTTGAATACGCAGGTGTCGGTGTACTGGTTTTTTCGTTTCCATATTTTCGATAATCGGGCTTTCACTCGGTTCAAGCCCTAGTAGTTGGCAAATGTTTGTTTGTTGGACATCAGAAAAAAACGTTTTCACTGCGTCGTTGTACCGCAAAATATTTCCGTCTAAGTCAACGACGAAAATCATCTCAGAAACGGCGCGAAACGTTTCTTCCCATTCTTTTTTGCTCGTTAATACTTCATTGTAAAGGCGGGCATTTTCGATGCAAACGGCTAGTTGATCGCCAAACTGTTGGAAAAACGAAAGATCTGCTTCGTCATATGCAACGATTTTTTTGCTTCCGATGCTTAAAACGCCGATCACTTGAGTTTTACGCATGAGCGGAATAAGGAGCACGCTCTGAATGCCTAGTGCTTCGTACACGGTTGTTTCAATAAATGCCTGTTCTTTTTGTACTTCATAAAAAATTTTTTCAAGCGATTGAATCGCTTTCCAGTATAGTGAACGTTCTTTCGGCAGCACAAACCCTACAGGAAAGTAGAGGGCATGTGCTGGATAGACGTTCGTTAAAATAAGCTGCTCTTGTTCGTATAGGGATAAACTTATTCTTGCAAGCGGAAAAATTTCTTTTAGTTTGTCGAACGTATTTTTGAGCATATCGTCCATCGACATATTGATATTAAAGCTTTTCGTGATATCGTTAATAATTTCTAGCTGCATATTTTTCTTTTTTAATTCGCCGACCATTTTTTTTAGTTCCGTATAATAACTGCGCTTCGAAGATTGTACACCGGTTAACATGTTGATCAGTTGTTGCCGCTCATTCATCGTTTTACCATGCCTTTCTAAATAGTTCCTCAATGTCCTCGACTGTAACGTCCCGTGGATTTGTAATCATGCACGCATCATGAAACGCAACAACGCTCATTTGCCGTAGTTCGTCTTGTTCGACGCCGATATCGGCTAACCGTTGGGGCGCTCCGATGTCGATTGCGAGCTGCTTCACGTAGTCAATCGCTTTTTTGCCTGCTTCCATCGCGGAAAGCCCACGAGTATCAATGCCAAGAAAAAGGGCAATATCGGCAAATTTTTTTGGATTGGCTAACAAGTTGTATTCCATGACGTACGGCAGCAAAATCGAATTCACATCTCCGTGAAGAAGGTTATATTTTCCGCCTACGGCGTGTGACATCGCATGAACTGCCCCTAAAATGGCGTTGGAAAAAGCTAAGCCTGCTTGTAGGCTAGCCATCGCCATATTCGTTTTTGCTTCTTCGTTCATTTTGGACGCTACGGCAGGGCGTAAATATTGCGCAACGAGGGAAATAGCATTTTTCGCTTGTACGTCTGTTAACGGTGTCGCCGCTAAGCTAACGTACGCTTCAATGCCGTGCGTTAATACGTCAAGCCCTGTCGAAGCCGTTAAATGGGCGCTTTTGGTCGATAACGTCACCGGGTCAATAATGGCAATATCGGGAATAAGCGAGCGAGAAACGATCGTCATCTTTTTTTTCTCTTTCGTATCGACGATCACGGAAAATTGCGACACTTCCGATCCTGATCCCGCCGTTGTCGAAACCATCACTTGCGGCGGGAGTGGATGATGAATTTTGTCGACTCCTTCGTAGTCATGAATTTGTCCGCCATTAGTCGCTAAAATGGCTATCGCTTTGGCAACATCTATCGGACTTCCCCCACCGATTCCGATAATTGCATCACATTCATTTTCGAGATACACACGGCACCCTTTTTCCACTTCGCTATCTTTCGGGTTAATCGTAACGTCATAAAATGTCGTATACTGTAGCCCTGCTTGCCGGCAACTTTTCACGACTACATCAAGCCAACCAGCGGCGATGACGCCCGGGTCGCTAACGATAAGTACGTTCGTTGCACCAAGCCGCAAACAACTTTCCCCGACTTGCTGAATCGAATCCTTCCCGAAAATTACCTCGGGCATGACAAATTTATGAATGTTCATACGTACGCTCCTTACTCATAATCTTTTTTTCTATTGTATAACTATTAAGAAATTTTTGTCTATTTTGTTGTTAATTGAGCAAATGAAAAACGCCCCTTTTAGGGCGTGATTAGTCGAGGCGGACGTGAATGTTGTACGTCGGGATTGCTTTCGTTAATAGTTCGTACAGCTTCGTTCGGTCGGTTTGTCTTTGGTGGGACGAGCGATTCGGCGGGGCATCGACGGTCACCCACATGTCGCTTCCGTTCATCCATACCGATTGCGCACGATAGTTTTTATACTGTTTGACAACTTGCACCGCTTTTTGGACGACGGCACGGTCGTTTGCACTGCCGTCCGTTAAACTAATGAAATTTGGATTTTGGTTTGTCTTCTCTGGGTCGTCGAAATGGTTATAGATACGGTCGACATCCGGACGCGCTTCGTTTGCGGTCATTAGCTTTCTTCCGTTGCGGTCTTCGTTTTGCGCATGGTATTGCGAATCGGTCGGGTTTAATGTACACGCAGCGAGAAATAACGGAAAAACTAGAAATAAGCGCTTCATGTTAATCGCCTCCTCGCTGCTAGTTTTCCCGTTAGGCAAAAAAATATCGGCAGAAGAATATGACAGTTGTTTTTGCGCATGCCAAAAAACCGAACAGCTAGCTGCTTTTGTCGGCAAGCAGCCGTGTTCGGTCCGTCAAAAAGGGAATTCGGTTTTCGTTTGACACGTGCCATCAATAAGTCGTTTGTCCGTTTTTCTGAAGGTAGTATTCGGTTGGTTTATCTGGCACTTCGTGGTGATGGCGGCAGCGCGGCTCATACGATTCACTTGCACCGACTAAAATAATCGGATCATGATAAGAAGCTGGCTGGCCATTAATCAACCGCTGCGTCCGGCTTGCCGGCGAACCGCAAACAGTGCACACCGCTTGCAATTTCGTCACTGATTCGGCAATCGCCATTAACGTCGGCACCGGTCCGAACGGCTCTCCGCGAAAATCTTGGTCGAGTCCGGCCACAATGACGCGATAGCCGCGATCAGCTAACGTTTGTACGACATCAATAATTTGTTCATCAAAAAATTGGACTTCGTCGATCGCAATAACATCGGTTTGTTCCGATATGTACGTAAAAATTTCTTTCGCCGAATGCACCGGAATCGCAATTACAGACGTCCCGTTATGGGAAACGACCGCTTCCTCGCTATACCGGTTATCCATTGCCGGTTTAAATACTTTCACGTCTTGCTTGGCAAACGTCGCGCGGCGCACACGGCGAATGAGTTCTTCCGATTTGCCGGAAAACATGCTTCCGCAAATCACTTCTAGCCAGCCTGATTGTGTCATCACATACATGGAGGGCGTCCCCTTTCTTCCCAACATTCCATAAAAAGCGCATCGTCCCGATGGACGCTATATTCGTAAACAGTGAAAAAACAGGCAAGGGAACATGTTCGCTTGCCTGTTTTTTGCTTACTTAAGGCCATATTTTTTGTTGAATTTATCAACACGTCCTGCCGCAGAAGCGAATTTTTGACGTCCTGTGTAGAATGGATGGCACTCCGAGCAAATCTCTACGCGCACTTCATTTTTCACAGAGCCACTTTCGAACTCGTTTCCACAAGCACATTTTACGGTCACTTTTTTGTAATCTGGATGAATTCCTGCTTTCATTCTCTTTCATCTCCTTCCGCCCTGAATCGTTTCGAAACAGAGTTTTTCTATCGTTGTGAGTAGCTTCATCGTTTAAACACACATGACAAAATTATAACAAGGCCAAGGGGGTTTTGCAACTAGTTATTTAAAAGAGGTTTTGCCATCGACTTCGTAAAATTTGTATTAACATACGAAAATTTGAATTGAAGAACCATTCGAAAAATGTTTAAATGGAATTAAAAGTAAATAACATGTGTTGAACCGACCTAAGGATACGGGGATTATATTTTCCATATTCAAAAAAATAAAACTACCTACATGGTAGCCTTATTTAAAACGACTGCTTTTCACGCAGAGTCCTGAGTTACTCGCAGTCTTTTTCAGATCTCGCGGAATTCCCGAGAGATGCTGAATCTCCTTTATAGTACTATAAATTATAATCAACAGTCAATACCGTAGAAAGGGGAGCCTAATCCATTGTCTAAAGAAAAAGTAATGGTGTTTTTTGATGAAAGTGGGAAAAGGAATAACAAACCAAATTTAATGGGGGGGTTATCAATCCCTCATAACGTATATTGCTTAGATGATTTTCAAGCACTAACACAAGCATTGAGAGACAGAACAATCAAGTTGCATTTTAAAAACTATAGCGGAGATTCTAAGGAAAGAGAGCATTTTATCCAAATTGGAGAAGTATTAGCAAAGTTCGCTAACTTCATCCGGATAATTATTATTAATTATAATTACTCTGCACTGGCCGGTAGCACTGAGTTAGGAAAAGATCTAATTGAAGACATGATTTATACGAAATTCCCAGAACGAATTCTTTATGGATTACTGCGAGGGTATGGAAAAAACATTAACATTGAGGCAGAAGTATTAATCGAACAAGCGACAGAGTATGAAAGCTTGAATCTATTCCAATTAAAGGATAAACATAACGTAAAACTAAAATTAGATGATTTAGCTAAAGACTTGCTTAATATCCAATCACTATACCGAGGAGAAAATTATGTGATTAATGATTGCCGTTTAGTTCCTAAAGGCGAAGAAATCGGGGTAGAAATGACCGATATGTTATTAGGAGTAGTAAGAACCATTTTAGAGAATAAAGATTCCTTAGGTGTCAAATCCTCTGCTAAAAACAAATTAACCATGCGCTTATTACAAAATGACAATTTCTACTCTCTAATACAAAATATAAGATACTTCGAATGGGATCAATCAAAGGAATTGCCAGAAATAAATTTGACGAGTTATTTACAGTTATTCATGGCCAAACATTTCAGTGAAGCACTAAATTGAATGACACTAGAGCAAGGAATCTTTCTTCATATAAGTGATCGCTAACCATTCAAATTAACAATTTCTAATTTTTTATAAAAGATGTCCCACCGCTGTAGGAGGGACATCCTTAAAGTGTCACACCTTTTTTAATCCCATACTTTTCCATTCCTCATCCAACATCGCAAAAAATTCTTCGTTTGATTTTGTTTGACGCAGTTTGTTTAAAAAGCGGTCGATAAAGTCTGGAGTATCGGACATCGTTTTGCGAATCGCCCATAATTTTTCCAAATGTTCGCGCGGAATGAGCAACTCTTCTTTCCGCGTGCCGGAGCGGCGAATATCGATTGCTGGGAAAATGCGCCGTTCTGCGAGCGAACGGTCGAGGTGCAACTCCATGTTGCCCGTTCCTTTAAACTCTTCGTAAATGACATCATCCATGCGCGAGCCTGTATCGACAAGGGCGGTCGCTAAAATCGTTAAGCTGCCGCCTTCTTCAATATTGCGCGCAGCACCGAAAAACCGTTTTGGACGGTGAAACGCGGCTGGGTCAATCCCTCCAGAAAGGGTACGGCCGCTCGGTGGGATGACTAAGTTGTACGCCCGCGCTAAGCGCGTAATACTATCCATCAAAATCACGACATCGCGCTTATGCTCGACAAGGCGCATTGCCCGCTCTAACACAAGTTCTGCTACTTTAATATGGTTTTCCGGCACTTCGTCGAACGTCGAGCTGACGACGTCGCCTTTAACCGAGCGTTCAATGTCTGTTACTTCCTCCGGACGTTCGTCAATTAATAGCACGATCAGTTCTACATCTGGATGGTTTGTCGTAATGCTATTGGCAATTTCTTTTAACAGCATCGTCTTTCCTGCTTTTGGCGGTGCGACGATTAAGCCGCGCTGTCCAAATCCAACCGGGGCAATTAAATCAATAATGCGCGTCGATAATTTGTCCGACGTCGTTTCTAGCTTCATTTGCCGGCTCGGATAAAGCGGGGTCAACGCTGGGAAATGCACGCGTTCTTTCGCAATTTCTGGGTCTTCTCCGTTCACTGCTTCCACGTGCAATAAGCCATAATAGCGCTCGTTTTCTTTCGGAGGGCGCACTTTTCCTGATACTTTATCGCCGTTGCGCAAATCAAAACGGCGAATTTGCGATGCGGAAATATAAATATCTTCTGTGCTTGGTGAGTAGTTAATCGGACGTAAAAAACCGAATCCTTCCGATTGGATAATTTCGAGGACACCTTCCATAAACATGAGTCCATCTTGTTCTGCCCGTGCTTTTAAAATCGCGAAAATAAGCTCTTTTTTCGTTAGTTTGCTGTAGTACGAAATTTTATATTGCCGAGCAAGCTCGTACAACTCTTTTAGTTTCATATTTTCTAATACGGAAATCGTTAATTCCATTTCAACACCACGCTTTTACTATTTTTCTGTCCCATGTCTACCAAATGGATCGCATAAAATGATGGGATAAAGAAGATCATGAAGGTTTACTCATTTTTTAGAAGCAACAATCGTAGAGCTTATTTTGTGCGCACACAGCACGATTATTTTACCCTTTTTCTTATTTTTTAATCAATATATTTTTTTTTCGCATTCTACTAAATCGGCGAAAAAGCTAAAAACAAGCGAGGGCGATGGTGGAAGCAGCCCTCGCTTGTCGTTTTATGGCTTAATGACTAAATGCGGTTTTTTCTTCAAGCTATGACGTCCGTCGATAAAACGGACCGTTCCCGATTTCGCACGCATAACGACCGAGTGTGTCTCCCCGTAAGAACCTTTAAATTGCACGCCGCGCAACAATTCACCATCAGTCACTCCTGTAGCTGCAAAAATAGCATCGTCGCCTTTTACCAAATCTTCCATACGTAACACTTTGTCGACGTCAAGTCCCATTTTTTTGCAGCGCTCAAGTTCAGCATCGTTTTGCGGAAGGAGCTTTCCTTGAATTTCTCCACCTAAACATTTAAGCGCGACTGCCGCCAACACACCCTCTGGCGCTCCACCAGAGCCAAATAAAATATCAACGCCGGTATGGTCAAATGCGGTATTGATTGCTGCGGCGACATCGCCGTCATTAATGAGCTTAATACGTGCGCCTGCTTCGCGCAACTCCGCGATAATTCGTTCATGGCGCGGACGGTTTAGCACAATCGCCACCACATCTTCAATGTCTTTATTTTTCGCTTTCGCAACCGCTTTCAAATTGTCGATAATCGGTGCGTTAATGTCGATCATGCCGACTGCTTCCGGTCCAACGGCAATTTTGTCCATATACATATCCGGAGCGTGAAGCAAATTCCCGTGATCCGCTACTGCCACGACTGCTAGGGCGTTCCAGCCACCGGATGCAACGATGTTTGTCCCTTCTAACGGATCGACCGCTACATCGACACGTGGGCCATAGCCGTTTCCAAGCTTTTCCCCGATGTATAGCATCGGCGCCTCATCCATTTCTCCTTCACCGATGACGACCGTTCCTTTCATCGGAATCGTATCGAACACATCGCGCATCGCCGACGTCGCTGCCCCATCTGCCTCATCTTTTTTGCCGCGTCCCATCCAGCGCGCTGCGGCTAGCGCAGCTGCTTCAGTGACGCGAACGAGTTCCATCGATAAACTTCTTTCCATCGTAACTTCTCCCTCTCCCCTTCATTGCTTATGAGTTTTGTATTTGTTCAATTTCTTGATCGGTCATTTTTTCGCGCCAAATCGTAGCGCCCAAACCGGCTAATTTTTCGACAAGGTTGCTATACCCGCGGTCGATATGCTCAAGGCCGGTAATTTCCGTTACCCCTTCCGCCATCAGTCCTGCGATAACAAGCGAGGCGCCTGCTCGCAAATCGCTCGCTTTCACTTTTGCGCCTTGCAGCTGAACAGGGCCTGTCACAATCGCCGAGCGACCTTCGACTTTAATATTGGCATTCATGCGGCGCAATTCATCGATATGCTTAAACCGTGCGCTATAAATCGTATCTGTAACGACGCTCGTCCCACTTGCTTTCGTCAACAACGCCGTAAACGGCTGTTGGAGATCGGTCGGAAACCCTGGGTAGACGAGCGTTTTAACGTCGACCGCCTTCATCGATGGGACGCCTCTCACAAGTAGTTGATCATCGTTCGTTTCGACATGCACGCCCATCTCGCGCAGCTTCGCCGTCAATGACTCGACGTGCTGCGGAATAACGTTGTCGACAATGACTTCGTTTCCCATCGCCGCCGCAGCAATCATAAATGTTCCTGCTTCAATTCGGTCTGGGATAATCGAGTGGCGGCAACCAGAAAGTTTGTCCACTCCGTCAATGCGAATGACGTCCGTTCCTGCCCCCTTAATTTTGGCGCCCATGTTCGATAACAATGTTGCCACATCAATGATTTCCGGTTCTTTCGCCGCATTTTCGATAATCGTGCGCCCTTTGGCGCGAACAGCTGCCAACATAATATTAATCGTTGCCCCAACGCTGACCACGTCCAAATAAATGCGCGCACCGCGCAGTTCATCGGCGCGTAAATAAATCGCTCCTTGTTCGTTTGT
>NZ_JAILZV010000052.1 GCF_023512315.1 Anoxybacillus sp. | reverse complement strand
TGCGTCAAATGGTCGATGCCGACAATATCGGACGTACAAGCTGCTTCAAAGCGCGTAATTTCTGGGCGCGTTCATCAATGTATGCTTTCGCTTGAGCGAAAATATCATCCAGATTGACGTACACACGAATGTAAGGCTTGCTTCCAAGCGTCGTCTGTAAATAACAATAATGACAATGCCCCATACACCCCGTCGCAAGAGGAATCGCATATTCGGCGGACGGTTTAGACGTATCGAATTTTAATGTGCGCCGAACACCGACAACAAGCGTTGATTTTGCGTTGCGATATTGCTGAAGCTCGTTATCTCCCGGAATGCCGCGCACTTGGTTATGCGATGTCGTTTCGCGAATGTCGATATGCATATGTTTGAATTTTTCATATAACTCTTTACCAAGCGGATAATGAAGCGCTTCGGGCTCAAAATAAACAAGCTGAGGAATAAATGGCTTCATACAATCACCTCAATGTTAGTATGGTTTATTCGCATGAGGTGATGAAATACAATTTTTGTAATAAAATAAGGAACGGGTTTTCCCGTCCCTTTTTACGTTATAAACCACATTTTAATTGGGCACCGCAACTTGTGCACGTGTTGCAGCCACCGATTTCTTCGACCGTTCCTTCACGGCATACTGGACAAATGTTTCCGACTTCCGAACCGATCGTGACGTCCGTTGCGCGTAAATCTGGAATCGTTTCAACAAGCGCAACAGCTCGCTTTTTCGGTTCTTCTGGCAGAAGCTCTAGCTGCTCTTCGACCGCATGTTCTTCTGCTTTTAATGTTAATACTTGCGCATCACGGCTACCGTCGACATATACTGTTCCACCTTTTGCACCACCTCGCCATAAACGCTCGTACACTTTTTGCACTTGCTCGACCGTATAGCCGCGCGGTGCGTTCACTGTTTTGGAGAGGCTGGAGTCGACCCAGCGCTGGATGATGCATTGCACATCGGCATGCGCTTCTGGCGATAAATCCATCGCCGTCACAAACCAATGCGGTAAGTTGTTCGGATCTGCTTCTGGATGGTTGTCCAAATATTCTTGGACGATATCCGCCTTTACTTCGATAAACTTGCCAAGACGTCCACTTCGATAATAAGAAAAAGAAAAATATGGTTCAAGTCCTGTGGATACGCCGATCATGGTTCCGGTACTCACTTGTGTTACTTCTATCTAAGCAATATTTTAGAATAGAAGGTGAATGAATAAATCACTCACTCCATATGTCGCCATATGGGTCAGACTATATCTTCAACCAAATCTCTTGTGAATGTCTTTTGCGATGACAAGGGTGTTCACAAAGAGTTATTAATTTTGGTTGCTCGGCGTATAGTCGTTGAGGGGTCAGCCACGACTTCCCTGCGGATTGTCTGGTAGGATAACCCAACACTCTTGCATTTTTACCTCTTTAATGTGCTGGCAAGGCACAGGTAGCAAGAGATACGCCAGATTTCCCCGCATATAGCCGAGTTTTCACTGTATTTTTACAAATACAGGGGGCAACTACTTACCCGTCGGAGCCACGGTCAGCAAATGCGAGTTGCGAATACCGTATGTTAAAATATCTTGGCGAATATCGTCCGGCATTTTTTTCATATAACCGGTGTGAATAAACGCTTCGCGCAATTTCATCGTTTCTTCTTCCGTTTCGCCAACTAAAAACGGAAAGCTTCCTTTTTCTTTTGCGAGCTCAATCGACGCGCGGTATGCCGTTGTCGCAATTGTTTTAAACAGTTCGTCAACAAGTTGATTGCCTTCTTCGGAGCCGTACTCTTTTTCGCAATAAATGAGCAAATCGGCTAATCCCATCACGCCAAGACCGACGCGACGCTCCCCGAGCGCTTGCTTTTTATTTTCTTCAAGGAAATATGGCGTTGCGTCAATGACGTTATCTTGCATACGGACGCCAACTTCAACCGTCCGTTTTAATTTTTCATAATCAACGACTTTCTTTTCTTTATCGACCATATTCGCCAAATTAATCGCAGCTAAATTACACACAGAATAAGGTGCGAGTGGTTGTTCCAGCTTATGTTATCCTATCGGCTTTTTATCCGATAGTTCTAACGGTTCATTTCCCGTTAGCTCAGCATACGTTTTCACTAATGAATGTTCATTAGTGCTGCGGCCTCTTGCGGAGATTATATTCTGCCTTTTATATAGGCAGGTTCACTCCGTATGCGTTGCCCCTGACTGAGTTTTTAGGCTCAGCCTTCGGTTCAGGTTCCCATCTCAGGGTTCCTGCTTCATTCCGCAGTTTTTTACGTGAGGCAAACTACTCACCACACGGATTTGTTGCGACCACTTTTTGTCCATACGCTCTTGCGTTCGTCATGTCGTTGGCGTTGTCGATAAAGAAAATGCCTGGCTCCGCTGAATACGTCGCGCAAATGTTAATCAGCTTCCATAGCTCGCGCGCACGAATTTTTCGATAGACGCGAACGCGATAGCCCATTTTCTCCCATTCGCGCACATCCCCGACTTCATGCCATTTTTCGTTGTAGATGCGCATTTCTTCTTCCGAATACGTTTCCACATCTGGAAAGCGCAATTCGTATTCTTCATCGTTTTCCACTGCCTGCATAAACTCTTTCGTTAAGCAAACGGAAATGTTTGCTCCTGTTAAAAAGTCGGGATTGTGCACGCTATACGTACCGCCTGTCCGCAACTTTTCTTCCGCGTCTTTAATAATTTTTTCGCTAAAGCCCCCGTATCCTGGGATGTTTTTATAGTTGACAATCCCTTGATACATCGCGCGCTCTTGCTCGGTGAGCGGCGTAAACTTTAATTTCTCTTTCGCTGCTTTTTGAATACCTTCATCCTCTGTATTTTCCAGCAAATAGCGCAAAATGCGCGGATTTTGCATTTTGGAAATAATGAATTCAATAATGTCCGGGTGCCAATCGGCTAGCATAATCATTTGAGCGCCACGCAATTTGTTACTCACTCATTTGAGTGGGCTAGGTCATTTCTGCCTAGCTCTCCGTCTTTCGAACAGAGATCAGACTATATCATCAAAGAAGAGAATGTTACATATTTTCGATTCAATTTTATATCCCCATGTTGATAATCTCTTCTTTGTCTCGCGCCTCGTAACCTCGTCGCCGAGTGTTACGATTTACTCCTTCCATGGTTTCCACACTCCAAACATTTTTATTTATTACATTCATTGTATGGAGAACTGTAGGAAGTTTCAATAGTCGTTGAACCTTCATCTCCGTTTCCAGAGATGCTTGGCTGCTGGTTGTCCATTCTCTATCCAACTTGTTTTTAAACCGTCACGCTTGCCGTCACCAGCTACGTTGTGGTCAAGTTGGCTTTAGGGGGTTCCAGCAATTCGCGAGATTTTACTCCCGCCAATGGCACTACTTTAACGGGAGCCACCTTGCTCGACAAGATGGGTAAGTTTCGCAATGTCGTCTAGCCATGACACCGAGCCGGACGATTTTCCGTTGACTCCGCGCGCGAGCGTATTGCGTGGGCGAAGGGTAGAACCGTTCGTTCCGACACCGCCACCGCGGCTCATAATTTCCATCACTTGTTTTCGATGTTCAGAAATGCCTTCGCGCGAGTCTTTGACAAACGGCATGACGTAGCAGTTGAAGTACGTCACTTCTGTTCCAGACCCTGCGCCGTACAGCACGCGCCCAGCTGGAACAAAATTAAGACTGACGAGCTGTTCATAAAACTTTTCAAACCATTCTTGCCGCTTTTCTTCTGTTTTTTCAACAGCGGCTAACCCGGTTGCGTTCCGCTTCGCAATTTGCTCATAAAAAATTTCCAGCGGCTTTTCAATGACATCGAGCGAGCGAACAACAATGCCTGTTTTCGCTTCCTCTCCGTCTAACACATGCCGGTACTCCTCTTCCACAAGCACATGCCCTTTTTTGTTTTCCAAATCAAGCTTGACGATAAACCCAAGCCCGCGCGCCGGAAACTTCGGATCTTCCTTTACGGTTAAAACGACAAAATCCCCAACGCTTAACGTTAATTTTTCCGTATCTTTAAACGAGTAGCGGTCAAGCATCACTAAACGCGACACGCCTTTATGCGTAATGTGCATGTCCTCCGTAATCGGATGCACTTGCGGAAACAGGCGAATGTCCGCATTTAGTTTTGCAATATCCAGTTTCATTCGTTCAGAAGACGCAACCGTCATTCTTCAATCTCTCCTCTTCTTTCAAATTGTCCACTTTCTGCCTGCAAATTCTGTCTAGATTAAATTACCATATCGCCAACAAAAAAACAATATATAGTATGATATTTTTATCAAAACATACTATATATTGTGTATTAGGTCAACAAATTCGTATTTTGTCAAATAACAAAAACAATAGAAACGAGAGAAAAGAGGAGAAAATTGTCCAAAATCGCCTCATTTTCCCGATAAACGAAACATTTTGCTAGTTGCTTTTCAACAAAAACGAAGAAACGCGGATTTTTCCGCGTTTATCGTTTAAAATTCCACTCATCGCTCGCATATTTTTTTTCCGCGAGCTCGTTTACATACGCCATTTCTTCGACCGATAACGTATACGGTTCTAACACGATCTCAAGCCCTTTTTCAAACCCTTTATAAAACGCTTCTTTCGCCTCCGGAAGTGTAATTTTCCGCTCGGTTAGTTCATTCATTGCGACCGCCTTTTGTTTAAAGTTTTGCCGCAATCGCTCTTTCACTCGCTCGTTCGGGTACTTAAACAAGCGAAAAAGCATCTCTTCATCTAAGTCCAATAAAATCGAACCGTGTTGCAAAATAACCCCTTTTTGCCGCGTTTGTGCGCTTCCTGCCACTTTTCTCCCCTCAACAACGAGCTCATACCAGGACGGGGCATCAAAACAAACAGCCGAGCGCGGATTTTTCAAATCCGCTTTTTCTTCTTCTGTTTTCGGCACAGCAAAATACGCATCGAGCCCTAGGAAACGAAATCCTTCTAAAATGCCTTGTGAAATGACGCGATACGCTTCCGTCACCGTTTGCGGCATTTTTGGATGCGCTTCGGAGACGATGACGCTGTACGTCAATTCTTGATCGTGAAGCACGCCGCGCCCGCCCGTCGGCCGTCTCACAAAGCCGAGACCGTATTTTTTCACTGCTTCCATATCAATTTCTTTTTCGACTTTTTGAAAATAGCCGATCGAAAGCGTCGGTGGATTCCAGCCGTAAAACCGAATCGTCGGCGGAATTTTTCCTTCGCTATGCCATTCTAACAACGCTTCATCAAGCGCCATATTAAACGCTGGGGAACAATCACCCGAGTCAATAAATCGCCATCTTTCTTTTTCCATCTATTCCACCCTTCTTTCCCCTTCTTTTGCGTCTATTAGTTTAACAAACAAAGTGGACGAAGGAAAGCGAAAATGCTTTGCGTCTCATGGATAACATCGATATAATAGAATTTGTCGAATGTTGAAAGAAAAGGGGGCTTGTGGCTCGTGCAATGGCTATGGATTATCATTGGCGCCTTGATTACCTATTCTGCTGTCATGTATTTCATGCAGCGCAAAATGGTGAAAACGCTCACGGAAGAAGAATTCCGCGCTGGCTATCGGAAAGCGCAACTCATTGACGTTCGCGAACCAGATGAATACGCTGCTGGCCATATTTTAGGCGCGCGCAATATTCCACTCACACAATTACGTATGCGCATGAAAGAATTGCGCAAAGACCAGCCGATCTATTTATATTGCCAAAGCGGACTTCGCAGCGGCCGCGCCGCACAAATGCTGTACCGTAAAGGCTACCGTGACTTGTACCACTTAAAAGGTGGTTTTAAAACATGGACAGGGAAAGTGAAGAAAAAATAAGGTGCCAAGCAAAAACGCCTGGCACCTTTTGTTTTATTTCTGATAGCGCAAAATTGGTTTGCGAGCGGCAGTCGTTTCATCCAAGCGTCTCACGACCGTTGTATGCGGTGCTTCTTGGACGATTTCTGGCGTTTCTTCCGCTTCTTTCGCAATTTGGATCATCGCATCAATGAACGCATCAAGCGTTTCTTTTGACTCGGTTTCCGTCGGTTCGATCATCATGCACTCTTCGACAATCAATGGGAAGTAAATCGTCGGCGGATGGTAGCCGAAATCAAGCAAACGCTTCGCAATATCAAGCGTGCGTACGCCTAGTTTCTTTTGCCGCTTTCCTGACAAGACAAACTCGTGTTTGCAATGACGGTTGTACGGCAAATCGTAATATTCCGCCAAACGGCGCATCATATAGTTGGCGTTTAATACCGCGTATTCTGTCACCGCTTTTAAGCCGTCTGGACCCATCGAACGAATATACGTATAGGCGCGAACGTTAATGCCGAAGTTGCCATAAAACGGCTTTACGCGCCCGATCGCCTGCGGTCTGTCATAGTCGAAATAGTAGCCGTTTTCTCCCTTTTCCACCGTCGGTTTTGGTAAAAACGGAATGAGGTCAGCCTTTACGCCGACAGGACCTGAACCAGGGCCACCGCCACCGTGTGGACCAGTGAACGTTTTATGAAGGTTTAAATGCACGACGTCAAAGCCCATATCTCCCGGTCTTGCTTTGCTTAACACTGCGTTTAAGTTCGCTCCGTCGTAATACAGCTTTCCGCCTGCAGCATGCACGATTTCCGCCATTTCTAAAATGTTTTCTTCAAAAAGACCGAGCGTATTCGGATTGGTGAGCATAAGCGCCGCTGTATCTGGACCGACGACGCGGCGTAAGTCGTCTAAATCGACAAGTCCTTCTTCCGTCGATTTCACCGTCACCGTTTCAAACCCGGCAACCGTTGCCGACGCAGGGTTTGTTCCGTGCGCCGTATCCGGAACAATGACTTTCGTCCGGTTGTAGTCGCCGTTTGCTTCATGGTAGGCGCGAATCATCATCAATCCTGTCCATTCTCCATGCGCCCCAGCGGCTGGCTGCAACGTCACCGCATCCATGCCAGTAATTTCTTTTAAATGCTCTTGTAAGTCATACATTAATTCAAGTGCCCCTTGCACCGTTTCTTCCGGCTGAAGCGGGTGAATGTGGGCAAACCCAGCAAAGCGGGCAACGTTTTCATTAATTTTCGGATTGTATTTCATCGTACACGATCCAAGCGGATAAAAGCCGGAATCTACTCCGTGGTTGCGCTTTGATAACGCTGTATAATGGCGCATAATGTCAAGCTCCGACACTTCTGGAAGCTCCGGTGCTTCTGTTCGAATGTAATCGGCTGGGATGACTTGTGCGACATCGATGGCTGGTACGTCTAGCGCTGGTAAGCTGTAGCCGATTCGTCCTGGCTTGCTTAATTCAAAAATAAGCGGTTGGTCTTTATGCATGACAATCCCCCAATTCTTTCACAAGCGTATCGATTTCTTCTTTCGTGCGCAATTCCGTCACAGCAATTAGCATGCAGTTTTGCAACTCTGGATACTCGCGCCCGAGATCGTAGCCGCCAATGATTCCTTTTTCCAATAGCTTTTTATTTACTTCCGCTGCCGGCTTGTTCATGCGAACGACAAACTCGTTGAAAAACGGTCCTGGAAATACAACATCAAATCCATGATTGACGAACGCTTCTTTTGCATAATGCGCTTTTTGAATATTCATCGTCGCCATTTCTTTTACGCCATTTTTGCCAAGCGCAGTCATCGCCACCGATGCAGCAAGCGCATTTAACGCTTGGTTCGAGCAAATATTCGATGTTGCTTTGTCGCGGCGAATATGTTGCTCGCGCGCTTGTAATGTCAAGACGAAACCGCGGCGACCTTCTTCGTCCGTTGTTTGCCCGACAAGACGCCCTGGAATTTTGCGCATGAGCGCTGATTTCACCGCAAAATAACCGCAATGCGGACCACCGAATTGGGCTGGAATTCCGAACGGTTGCGCATCGCCAACAACGATGTCCGCACCGAACTGGCCTGGCGGTGTTAATACCCCTAACGCAAGCGGATTGCTTGCGACAACGAACATTCCTTGATGCGCATGAGCGATTGGCTCTAGGTCTTTTAGCGGTTCGATTTGTCCGAAAAAGTTTGGATACTGGACAATAACGCATGCCACGTCTTCATCCATTTCTTTTTGCAAGGCATCCACATCCGTCACGCCGTTTTTGTGCGGAATTTCTACTACTTCAAGCCCCGGTCCTTTTGCGTACGTTTTCACGACGTCGCGATATTCTGGATGCACCGCGTTTGATAATAACACTTTTTTCTTTTTCGTATGCGCTGCACTTAATAACGCTGCTTCCGCTAGCGCTGTGCCACCGTCATACATCGATGAGTTCGCCACATCCATGCCCGTTAATTCACAAATCATCGTTTGAAACTCGAAAATTGCTTGCAGTTCCCCTTGTGAAATTTCTGGCTGATACGGTGTATAGGCAGTATAAAACTCCGAACGCGAAATCACGTGGTCAACAATCGTCGGAATGTAATGGTCGTACACCCCTGCTCCTAAAAACGAACAATACGTCTTCGTATCCGCATTTTTCGCTGCAAGTGCCATTAATTCTTTCATTAACTCCGGCTCTGATTTTGCCGGTTTCATGTTGTATTCGCCGCGAAAACGAACGCTTTCCGGGATGTCGGAAAACAGTTCGTCGATCGATTGTACCCCGATTGTTTGTAGCATTTGTTGCTTATCTTCTTCCGTCATTGGTAAATAACGATGAAGCATAACTCTCTCTCCTCACATTATTTTGTGCGCTTATAAAACGGTGTCGCCACCACTTTCGCTTTTAGCCGCTTCCCGCGAACGTCTACCTCTACCTCTGTATCAAGGGCAGAAAACGCAGTCGAAAGGAGTGCTAACCCGATATTTTTCTTCAACGTTGGCGATTGCGTTCCTGTCGTGACGACGCCAACTTGCTCACCGTTTCCATATACGGCATATCCGTGGCGCGGAATGCCTTTGTCGATCATTTCAATGCCGACAAGCTTCCGTGTCGTTCCTTCTTCTTTCTGTTTCTTGAATACTTCTTTTCCGAAAAAGTCAACGTCTTTATTCGTTTTGACCGCAAACCCAAGCCCTGCTTCGATTGGCGTAATGTCTTTCGCCAATTCTTGTCCATAAAGCGGCAAGCACGCTTCAAACCGGAGCGTATCGCGCGCACCAAGCCCGCACGGAAGCACTCCTTCTTCTTTCCCTGCCTCTAAAATCGCCCGCCAAAGCGTTTTAGCATCTTCTGCACGGCAATATAGCTCAAACCCGTCTTCTCCTGTATATCCTGTCCGCGACACGAGCGTTTTAACCCCTGCGACATCGACATCATCGGCGAAAGCGAAAAATTTGATGGCAGATAAATCGACAGTCGTCAATGGTTGCAACACTTTTTCGGCAAGTGGCCCTTGCAGCGCTAGTTGCGCGATATCGTTCGAGATATTGACAAGTTCGACATCGCCAGCTACATGCGCTTGAAGCCAAGCGAAATCTTTTTCAATATTTGCAGCGTTCACGACAAGCAAATAATGGTTGTCTGCTTTTTTATAAATCAACAAATCATCGACCGTTCCACCGTCTTCATAGCACATGAGCGTATATTGAGCACGACCATCTGTTAATTTGGCAACATCGTTTGTCATCATTTTTTGTAAAAAAGCAAGGCTATCTTTTCCTTTTACTTCAAACTCGCCCATATGCGACACGTCAAACAATCCTGCCCGCGTCCGTACGGCGTCGTGTTCTTCTTTAATGCTGGAAAATTGCACTGGCAGTTCCCAGCCGCCAAAATCAATCGTTTTGGCGCCATATTCTGCATACAACGAAAATAGCGGTGTTCTTTTTAGCATATGTTCCCCTCCTTGTCATAAAAAAAGACAGACGACTCCCATATATCGCGATATGGAAGTCTCTGTCCTTTCACCTGAAAGTTTCCCTATAATAGGTGTCCTCGTGGGTGGTTCACGTTCGTGAACGCTCTCCAGAGCTGCGTCAAACAAGAGTTCTTTTGCCTGAGAGATTCGTGTGACCACTTGCTCCTTCGGCGCTACATTCCGTAGTCTCTCCCCTTGTTCTCATCCGCCTATATATAATTTTTAAAAAAATGGTCAAACTATAGGAAAAGATGCCGCAGTTTTTTTAACTTTCTAATTTATTATTATACTACCATTAATATGCGCACAAGGGCAATAAAAATTCAGCGCGGCAAACAAAAAATACCCGAACTTTTTATTAGTAATTTCAGTAAACAATCGTTTATTCACCTATATTACTCTCTACTCAACTAAAAATGTTCGGTATTAAAGGAGACGAAACAATGATGGTCGAGATTGCATTTGATTCCGCGTGGACAGCAGGACTATTGGAACGAAGCGAAAAGGACGGGCCATGGGCGAGCTGGGAAATGTATGAGCTTGCGCTAGAGGCGGCGAAACATTTAGCGATACCTGATTTTGACGGGCTGCAAGCCCCGAAACATTTGCCACATTTAACGCCGCTTCCGCACCAGCTCGAGGTTGCCAAACAAGTCGTCGAAATAATGAACGGCAAGGCGATTTTAGCCGATGAAGTCGGGCTTGGAAAAACGATCGAAGCCGGATTAATCTTAAAAGAATATATGATTCGCGGGTTGGTGAAAAAAGTGCTCATTCTCGTTCCGGCTTCCCTCGTCTCTCAATGGGCGATGGAATTGAATGAAAAATTTTTCATTCCCGCCGTTGCGCAAAAAAAGAGCTACGTGTGGGAACAGTGCGATGTCGTCGTTTCCTCGATCGACACCGCCAAGCGAAGTCCGCATCGTGACATCATTTATGCCCAGCAGTACGACATGGTCATTATTGATGAAGCGCATAAATTAAAAAACAATAAAACAAAAAACTATGAATTCGTGCAACATTTAAAAAAGAAATTTTGTTTATTGCTCACGGCAACCCCGATTCAAAACCGAATCGAAGAAATTTTTCATCTCGTTTCTTTACTGAAGCCCGGCCATTTAGGAAACGCTTCTTCCTTTGCCGAAACGTACGGAAAGGGGCGCACGCTGCAAACCGATGAACATTTAAAAGCACTTGTTAATAAAGTGATGATTCGCAACCGCCGTCTAGATACCGGCATCGAATGGTCGAAGCGCCATGTCGAAACGGTGATGATTGAATTTTCCAAAGAAGAGCGGGAGTTATACGACGCTGTTCGCGCGTTAAAAGTAGACGACGGGCAATTTTCGCTGATAACGATGTTGCGCGAAGCTTGCAGTAGCCGCGAAGCGCTCTTTCTTACGTTAAAAAATATGATGAGCAAATATCCAGAGCCACCTGCGTATTTCGAGACGTTAATCGAAAAAATAAACGCCGTTACGACCAATGCAAAAGCCGAAAAAGCGCTTGAACTTATTCAAGGCATTAACGATAAAGTTATTATTTTTACGGAATATCGGGCGACGCAACTATATTTGCAATGGTTTTTGCAACAGCACGGTATTTCGTCCGTCCCGTTTCGCGGCGGATTTAAACGGGGCAAAAAAGATTGGATGAAAGAACTGTTTAAAACCCGTGCCCAAGTGCTTATTGCGACCGAGGCAGGGGGAGAAGGGATTAACTTGCAATTTTGCCATCATGTCATTAACTATGACCTCCCGTGGAACCCGATGCGGCTTGAGCAACGTATCGGACGCGTCCACCGCTTAGGGCAAACGAATGACGTATATATTTACAATTTTGCCGTGAAAGATACGGTCGAAGAGCATGTACTGAAACTTCTCTATGAAAAAATTCGCCTGTTTGAACGGGTCGTTGGCGAATTGGATGATATTTTAACAAAGATGAACATGACGGATTTCGAAGAATATTTACACGATATTGTGCAATCCCGCAACGAGCGAGAAATGAAAATTAAAATGGAAAATTTAGCGGCGGTAATCGATTTTGCCGACCAATTGGCTAGAGGTGAAGAATATGCGGCAAGATGAAATTCAACAGTTTCTTGAACGATATTTTCGCGCAAACGAGTGCGACATCGTCGAGTGCGAAGACGGATATATGACCGTGCAATTGACGATTGCGATGGATAAAGAATTAATGAACCGCCCGTTTTATTGGCATTACATCGAGCGAACGGGCGGAACACCCGAACCGGTGAAGTTGACGCTCATCACAAAACAAACAGAAAAAACAAAAACGCTCCACGGTGAACAACTTCATTTCGGCTCTCCGAGGCTTCATCAAATATTCCAATCGGCCCAGCGCCGTGGAAGCTATATTCGCCTTTATGAAAAAATGGATGCAACGTCGTCCGTTCCGCTTCATCCATGGCTAGGGATTAATGCCAAAATTTCGTATCAATGCGACCGAAAAAAAGACGCCATTTTGTCACTCGGATTGCATTTAATTACCGGAACGATCGTCGAACAGTTTCATGAAACACTACAAAAACTGCCGCTAACCCCAAAAATTCCGGACTATTGCTTTACTATTTCGCCCATCATTAAACCGCAAAGCGGGATGGTGCGCCTTGAACAATACATGAAAAAAAAGATTGCGCAAGACGATCATACGTGGGCAGAAAAAGCGATCGCACGCTGGAATGAAGACTTAGCGCTACTCGATCATTTTTATGAGGAGGCGGAAGAAAAACCAGAGTGTTATTATATGGAAAAACAAGCGTTAGAAGAACAGTATAAGCCAAAAATTACGATTTCTATCATTAACGGTGGGCTGTTTTACTTGCAGCCTCGCTCATAACCTTTTTAACCATAGAAAAATCTCCCGCAAAACGGGAGATTTATTTCCGGCGAAAAAGCATTTTCAACGAAAACGGAATCATGCCGAACCAGTGAGAAAGCAACGGCGGCTTTTCTTGTTTCCGCTGTTCGCGCAGTCTCTTTCGCTCCTCTTTCGGTTGGTCCATATAGCGAACAAACTGTTGTGTCATAAATTTCATATAATCGTTCACTAATGTTCACCGCCTTTTTTACTTCTATTCTTGCCGATTTTCCGTTTTCTTAATCCATTCTATTATTTCTTGCACAATTTCTTCCACACGCTTTCCTGTCGTGTCAATGACGATATGGGCTTCGGAATAGTACGGCAACCGTTGTTCCCATAATCGTTGGAACTCAGCCTGCTGGTTGGAAAACAGTGGGCGTGTATCATCATCGGCAAGCCTGCGCATAATTTCCGCAAACTCGCAATGTAAATAAATGACTGTTCCCGTTTGTTTCATCCATTCCCGATTTTCCGGCTGGATGACCATCCCGCCACCTGTCGTGACAATACGTTTATCAGACGGCAGCGTCCGTAAAAACTCCCGTTCATAGCGGCGAAACGCCGCCTCGCCTTCTTCGGCAAAAATTTGTTTAATTGGCTTGCCGACTTTCTCTTCAATATAGCTGTCCGTATCAATCATCGGTACACAGAGCTGTTCAGCTAGCGCTCGACCAACTGTCGTTTTTCCCGCTCCCATAAACCCTGTTAAATACACTCGTTTCCTCATCGGGCGATTCCTCTCCTTCCAAATCATAATAAGTGGTGGGTAGTTGACTTGCCAACTTCCCCTTTCTTTTTTTCCAACATATCATATTAAGGGGCAATAATGAACTATGAGTATGTTTCTTTCCATTCGATTAACTGTAACGACGGGAAAGAAATCGTAAACTCCGCACTATACCGAATGCCTTCGGAGGAAATAGCAATAAGCGTTACTTTGATGTCGTTTTGCGTCCCTTGTTTCCAATCGTATTGCACCGTGCCATTCGGATAAGTGAACGTCCCTTTCCCTGACTGCTTTCCTGGAGCGCTCGCAGCAATTTGCGCTTTCACATCGACGACAGCCATTTGCATGAGCGAATCAACGTCGGACGATTGCCGCACATAGTCTGCTAGCTGCATTTCTGTCTCGTACAGTTCTAAGGCGTGAAACACCGCCAAACAAAACAGGAAAGAAAACATAACCGTCATTGGAAAAATGACACCTTTTTCGTTTCGTTTCATCATCATCGGGCGATTCCTCCTTTCATTAGAGCTTTTTACAAGCCCCCACTTCAAAAGCCAGAAGCTTTAAGGGGTAGTTGACCGTCTCACCCGCACCGGAAAAAACGTCGAAACAAACGCTTCATATCGTTTTCCATTCGTCGCTGTTACCGTAATTTGCACTCCCGTTGTCGCTAGTTGATATTGCACATAAGAAACGTTTTGGAGTACGATTTCGTTTCCTTGCCCGTTCACTCGCCGGCGAATGAGCGTACCATACGTTTCAAAGCTCACTTTTTCCCCTGTTGGCTTATACGCATATAACGTGGTAGAGGAATTCTCTAACTCTTTTGCTTCGCGAATTTCGCTTTTTATTTGTTGAAGAAACACTTGCCATTCGAGCGGCTGAAATTCGTTTTGTTTTTCGTGTAGCCAACGAACATCTAATAAAAGCGGCAAAAACGAAACGACAAGCAACACAACGGCTAAAACAACAAGCATCTCAAGCAACGTGAAGCCTCGACTGTTCATTTTTTTACATACCCGCACCTTTCCACCGTTCGATTCATCTCATCGTTCCAGCGAACGCACACCTTTTTCATCCCGTTCCCTAGCTCTGTCCAAAAAATAGCATACGTCACTTTTCCAACTGCCACGATTTTATCGTTCTGCGCGTCACGATTCATTTCTGCATAAAGAAGCTGCTCGGCTTCATTTTTTAATGCGACGTTATGCCTTTCCACCATAATTTGCGTCACCAGCGGCAACAGTGTTGTCGTTATCACTAACAATACTGCTAACGATACGAGCGCTTCGATAAATGTAAATCCATTACAATTTTTGTACATAAAACTTCCCTTTCCCGAGCAAAAACACGAGTCTGTACGTCGTTTTTCCGTTTTTCAATAACACCGTTCCTGATTTATTGACATTTCCATTTGCTAAAAACGTTAACGGATTTTGTAACGTCGCCAGTTCGATTTTCCATGGATTCGGAAGCGACCGCTCGAGTAAGACCGGTCCTAACGTATAGCGCTCCGTCATTCGATAGCGATCTTGCGCATTATAAAAAACGACAATGACCGATTGTTTATGCGTCAGTGCGTACGCTTGGGCGTATAATAAATCATCGGTCAACTGCTCGAGCATATGCGCTTCTTCTTTTGCTTTTTTTAGCTGATCGAGCTGCGGAATAACGATGATCGTCAGCGTGCTGACGATCATCAACACGATTAACATTTCGATGAGCGTAAAGCCATTTTTACGAGCCACTTTCGCTCACTTCTCCGTCGCTACCAATTTGAATCGTATGGCCATTTGGACATTTATTTGATTTAATATATTTTCCGTCAATGAGCTGCTGCACGGTCGGGATTACGTCGTTTTCCATTTCGTACGCCTTCACTTGTGCTTGGACGGTTTTTACGAACGCTTCGCAGCCTTTGTCGTTAATCATGCTATTATGTTTCGTAATGTTCGGAATCATAATTAAGAGCAATACCGAAATGACCATGAGCACAATTAACATTTCGATTAACGTAAACCCTTTTTCTTTCATTATCGATTCCCCCTATAATTGATTCATTGTGTCAAACATCGGCAATAAAATCGCTAAATACAAACAAATAACAAGCAGCCCAATCACAGTGAATAGCAGCGGCTGAATAACCTTTGTCCATCTTTCGATTCGTTCTTCCAATTTTTGTAGAACAAACTGGCTGTAATGAAACAATTCTTTCGCCAGCTCTCCGTTCGATTGGCCGTGGCGAACGACGAGCAGAAGCGCTCGCTCATAATAAGGACGAGCGGCAAGTAATGTTTCTAATTTTTCTCCTTTTGCCAACTGTTCTTTCATCGTACTTCCTTCCGCGCGCAAAAACGGAACGTGATGTTGTTTTTCAAATACTTGGAGCGCTTCATATGCCGACAAGCCGCCATTTAATAAATGGCTAAACTGCAACGAAAAGACGTGTGTGTAGTAAAGGGTGGCGACCGTACGAACGAGCGGAATTTTCAACGATAAGCGAATTTGCGTTAGCGGAGGAAGTCGTTTCGCCCAGATGGCATACACGCTTCCCCCTCCCGCACAAAGAAAGCAGATAGATAGAAAAAATATGGGCACCATCGAAACGATTTGTATAAGGAAGTGCGAAACGGAAGAACGAGTGGTGGCAAACGAAGACGAAAGATGAACAAACTGCGGAAGAAGCATTTGTTGAACGATCAGAAGCATCACCACCATAAAACAAAGGAGAAATAGCGGATAACTTGCTGCTTTGCGCAGACGCTGCCAGTACTTTGCTTTATTTAAAAGCATATTTCCCGCCTCGACTAACCCTTGCGCAAACTGCCCGTGTTGCTCAGCAAAAAATAAATATCCAATCGCTTCTGAATGAAACGAAAGCGGCTGCAATGCCTCATGAAACGATAAACCAGAGCGGAAAAACGATAAACAACGTTGTAAATCATGCTGGCGAGCAAGCGGTTGTTGAAATTGCAAAAATTCGATCGCCTGTGCCAATGAATAGCCTTTCTCAAGCAGTTTCCCAAGTTGCGTTAAAAATTGTCCTTGTTCTTCTAGCGACCATTGGTTGTTACGCTTCACCCATTCCCCACCCTTTCAATGAAGAAGGTGGCAAAAACCCGAGCGCAATTCCTTTCGCAATCATTTGCGGCAATGTCGGATATCGATACGTGACTAGTTCACCTCGCGCTTCTTTTAAGGCGCTTGCTAACGCTTCTCCATCGAGCCATTCGTAAATGGCGACGCGCCGCACCGACCGTTGTCTGCGGCAAAACGGCGAACATTTCTCGCCGCATAGCGGACAAACTAATTCGACAAGCCGCTGCGCAGTGACGGCTAACAACGTCTGTTCAATTTCTTGCAATGAAACATCAAATTCTAGCAGCCGATAAATCGCACCAACAGCATTTTTCGTATGCATCGTTGTCAGTACTAAATGACCTGTTAACGCTGCACGAACGGAAATTTTCGCCGTTTCCGCATCGCGAATCTCCCCGACCATAATAATGTCCGGATCATGGCGCAAAATCGCCTTCAACCCTGTCGCATACGTAATGCCTGCTTTTTCATTCACTTGCACTTGCAAGCATTCGGTGCGTTTTTCTACCGGGTCTTCTAACGTAATCACGTGACGATTCCACTCTTGACATAGGCGCAACAGCGTATATAACGTCGTCGTCTTGCCTGAACCAGTCGGTCCTGTGAAAATAATTAATCCATGTGAATGATGAAGAAGCGAAACTAATTTTTTCGTTGCACTCGGGAATAAGGAAAGCTGAGCTAGAGGAAGAAATGAGTCTTGCGGAAGAAGACGAATGACGAGGCTCTCGTCGTAAAACGTTGGCAATGTCGATAGCCGCAAACTAACTACACCGCCGTCGACTTCCATTTCCATCGCTCCGTTTTGCGGGCGCCGCCGCTCGCCGATGTCCATGTCAGCCAAAAATTTAAAGTGAGCGACAAGCCGTTCGTGCACATCTTTCGCCAATTTTTCGCGCGTCACTAACGCCCCGTCTAGCCGAAATTGGACAATAGCGCCGTCTTTTTTCGGAACGATGTGAATATCGGACGCTTGTAAAGCTGCTGCCTCCCGCACTAACCGGTCGGCTACTTTTTCTACTTCCATTTCATCACCCTTTCTATTTTTCTCGCCTATGTAAATTCGTCGCCTTTTGCCAAATTCCTTCTTTTGTTTTAAAAAAAACGCCACCATTTTTTCTGTTTTTAAGACAAAACAGTGACTAATTTATGAATTTTCCCCGAACATTACAATTAATTACTATAAATATGATTCCAATGAAAAAATGAGTGTATTATAATAAACGTAGCATCGACAGTCTAGAGGTGAAAACAATGGACCAAATTTTAAAAATTACAAACGTCTTAGCCGATCCGACACGCTACCATATTTACGAATATATTACAAAAAAACATAAAGAAGTATCCGTCCAGGAAATTGCAGACGCATTTAATATTCATCCAAACGTCGCTCGGCTTCATTTAACAAAACTAGAAGACGTCAATATGCTCGTTTCGGAAACGCAAAAAACGGGCAAAGGTGGACGCCCGAGTCGCTTGTATCGTCTATCAGACGATGTTATCCAACTTCATTTTCCGTTCCGTGATTACCAACTTCTTTCTAAAATCGCGATTCAAACGATGATGAAGCTAGGAGAAGCAGGAAAACAAGTATTATACGAAACAGGGAAAGCATTTGGCCGAGAACTAGTGGAGCAACGGCTTTCCCACGATCAATCGCCAAGAACGTTAACGTTTTCTGAAAAAGTGAACATTTTAAAAGAAGCGGCGGAAACGGCTGGATTTTACCCATCGTTCGACTATAACGAACAAGAACAAAAAATTTATTTTCAAGTGTTTAACTGTCCGTTTAAAGAAATCGCTTTTCAACAGCCGGAAATGGTGTGTGGCATGCACCATGCATTTTTGCGCGGCATGTTTGAAGCGTTGTTTGATCGGGTAGAATTAGCAGAGTTAGAAAGCATGACAAGCGGCTGTGATTTTTGTGCGTATCGCGCCGTCGTCGATAACGAGCATTGATTTTTGAAAGCGTTGTTTACACGTTGATTACATGTACATTATAATATGTAAAGGCAATGATTTAACGAAAAAGGAGGGGAAAGCAATGGATCGCATGTTCCGCGTGTTGTCATTTTGGACGGGGATTTTTGCCGTCATGTTTTATCTTGGCCACATGCATACAACATCGTTAATTTTCTTCGGCCAAACAGTATTTTTCTTATTGCTTGGATACTTAAAATTGACCGAACGGATGTACATTTACATCTTCGGCGCATACTTAACGATCTTTTTCGCTGCATTCACGTACTGGACAACATTTATGATGGTTCCAGGCATGGGCGAATAAGAAAAGCGCCCGCCTATCGGCGAAGATCGCACAAGCCCCACCGAGGAGGCTCTCGAACCAAGCACGGCTTGGTTCTGCGTGGGTAAGCTCAATGAAGCCGATCA
>NZ_JAILZV010000051.1 GCF_023512315.1 Anoxybacillus sp. | reverse complement strand
TCCAATCAACACTTTTCTACGATATTTTGGACAGAATACAACATGGTATTGATTGAGATACACAATTCCTTTTTTATGGGTATATTTCTTGTTTTCCAAAACAATCACCTCTATATAAAATATACCATAAATATTATATAAATGAAACATATCTAATAAAATAATTCAAAAAAAAAAAAAAAGCGATTCACCCCCATGCCTAAAGGCAGGGGCTTTCTCGCTATCTTCCGTAAAAAAGAGGATGTCGCCATCCTCTTTTTATCTCGTAAACACATGGTGCCCGATGCGAATCGTCACGGGTCTTGATAGCATCCATCTGTCTTTCGTCACTGCTGGATTGTAAAAATATAGCGAGTGACGTTGGTCTGTCGGAAAGAGCGCTAGCGCTCGATCGACCGCTGCATAGTCTTGTTTCGTTGGTTGAATGCTTGCTAGTTTCCCTGTTCGTACAGGAACAAAAGCATAGCCTGCTTTCGTTTTCTGGTAAATAACACCTTTGATCGTATTCGGAAAGGCAGGGTTTTTCACACGGTTTAATATAACAAGCGCAACTTCTACTTTTCCTGCGAACGGTTCGCTAAACCCCGTTTCCGCTTGAACAATTTGCGCTAAAAGCTTCCGTTCTTCGGCAGTAATGCTTACTTTTGAATTTGTCTTTCCTGCTGTTGTTTTCGCCGTTACAGGTACTTTTAACGTTTCACCGACGACTAGCCGGTCGCTCGTGCGTTTATTTAACGTTTTTAAAGTAGTGATTGTCGTTTTATATTTTTGGGCAATTTTATAAAAAGAGTCGCCTTGCTGCACCTTGTAATATGTATACGAGGTTGCTGCTTTGCCCTCATGTGTAGTAAACGTTACGACCATACAGCAAACTACTGCGAGTGTTGCAAAAAATTTTTTTACCATTGGTTCCTCCTCATAGTTGCTTTTTGGCTCCCGTTCGCATTTACTAGATTAGCATGTTTCTAGAAGCGAATCACTGGTTTACATTTCCTTTCGAAAAAACAAACGTTGTCCCATCTATTGATATATAAGGCTTCCGCGCTTTTCTTTACAGTTATATTACAGTTTCGTAACAGCCGACAAAAAACCGTAACGGTTGCGAAAAACGACAGATTTCGCGATAATGAGGGATAGAACGGAATCGTAGAGGTGAAATCATGTTAACAGGTTGGTTTCTTTGGTTTATTTTGTTTTGGGTCGTCTTTTTATTCGTCACGATGTCGATTGGCGGGTTCTTTATGTTCCGGAAGTTTCTAAAACGGCTGCCAAAAGCGGATGGAAAATCGGAGCTGGACTGGCAAGAATATTACATTGCGCAGACGCGGCATTTATGGGGAGAGGAAGAGAAAGCGTTACTAGAAGAATTAGTGAGGCCCGTACCGGAGTTGTTCCGCGACGTCGCCCGCCAAAAAATCGCTGGCAAAATTGGCGAACTGGCGTTGAACGAACAAGCGACAGCCATTACGAAAGATTTAGTCATTCGCGGCTATATTATCGCAACGCCAAAACGCGACCATAAATTTTTAGTCAAAGCGTTAAACGAACAACAAATAGATCTTACGCCATATAAACATTTATTGAGCTAAAACAAAAAGATGGGAAGCCCCATCTTTTTGTTATGTTAGCCGAATCGTCGGATCGTATTTTAATTGTCTTTCTAACCGTTTGTACGAAACGTACATCGCAGCACGCCACGGAACGATCATCGCAAACGCCAATAAATAAAACATTCCGCTGAGTTGATGATAATCGATCGTTCTTCCTAAATATGATTTCAACGCCAATCGAATGACAATAAGCCCAACTAAAATCCAGACAAACGCTTTTGAGCGCTTTAAGTAGATATGGTTATCGCGAATTTCAAATTTCGACGTTTTAATGAGAAAAACGGAGAAAAACGCACCGAGCGCAATCGCTTCTAAAAGTTCTCCTCTCGTGACGCGAAAAAGCGGGTTTAAAAACATGAGCGAACCAGTGCTCATAAAAAGTGGTGGCAAAATAATTTTTTTCGCATTCGTCGGCTTTTTCGCCGCTTTCATGCGCACAAATAAAATAAGAAACGCCATTATTACTGCTATAATTGAACTTGCAATTGCCAACGGTAATCATCCTTTGCTGTTAATTTTACATTAACGCACGCGAAAGTGCTTCAATGACACGATTTTCTTCAAACGGTTTAACGATAAAATCAACCGCCCCTGCTTCAATCGCTTCGACAACCATTTTTTGTTGTCCCATTGCGGAACACATGACAATTTTCGCATGCGGATCAAATTTTTTAATCGCCTTCACTGCTTCAATGCCATTCATCACTGGCATCGTAATATCTAATGTCACTACGTCCGGTTGCAACGTCCGGTATAGTTCTACCGCTTCCTTCCCGTTTTCGCCTTCTCCAACAATTTCGTGGTTTGCTTTTTTTAAAATGTTCGATAACGTCATTCGCATAAACTTCGCATCGTCGATAATCAACACTTTTGCCATACTCATCCCCCTATTACATCCAATCCGCATAACGGGTTAACAGTCCTAAGCAACAATGTAACGAATCTAATAGAATTTTTCAACTTAAAGATAGTGACAATAACCGATTGTTTTTGACATTAAAATCCGGTAAATCCGCCAAAAATACTTGTTGCATACACAATGATTTTCGTCATCCAATCAAAGAAAAGAACAACTCCCATCACAATCATCGCATACCCGCCAATTTTTGTAATTTTTACATGATGGCGGCGAATCCATTGCATTTTCCCTAGGAAAAAAGACAAGACGAAAAACGGAACAGCAAATCCGAGCGAATATGCTGCCATATAAAGGATTCCTGACCCAGGGTTTGTCGCAGCTAACGCAATGACCGATACTAAAATCGGCCCAGTACAAGGCGTCCACCCTGCCGCAAACGCCATCCCAATCAAAATAGAACCAATATACCCTGACGGACGGCTACGAAACGACACGCGGTGATCTTTCATTAAAAAGCTAGGTTTAAATACCCCGACAATGACAAAACCGAAAAAAATGATCAAAATTGCACCAATTTGTCGAATAAAATTTTGATATTGTTTAAACCATTCGCCGATGAGTGATGTACCGAAACCAATCGAAATAAAAATAAGCGAAAAGCCAAGCAAAAAAAAGAGCGTATGTAATAAGCTGCGTTTTTGCAGCATCGCCTGCTCTGACTGCAACTCGCCGACCGATACCCCGGTAATGTACGATAAAAACGCGGGATAAAGCGGCAAACAGCACGGCGAAATAAACGATAAAAATCCTGCCCCAAACGCTAAAAATATATTAATGTCTGTCATCTACGCCAACCCCTACTGTCTTTTTTTTTATTTTATCAAAAAAGGAGTTTTTTTGTTAATCGTCGCGTTGGAAATGAGAAAAAATTAATATTTTTCTTTTGAATTTATTACCAAAATCGTATATAATACGTGCATAACGTACATCATTTCCAACCGATACCGACTCCGATAGAGAAAGGATTTGTTTCTCCGTGTCAAAACAAGAAATGCTAAAGCTCATTGAAAAAAAGCGAAGTGAATTAATGGAAGTCGTCGCAAAAAGCGGGCTGAACGCAGCGATCACGATTCAATTGAGCCAAGAGCTTGATTCGCTGCTAAACCAATACAATGAATACATGTATCAAAAGACAAAACGCCTCTCCTCACAATAATAGAATCGAGGCGCACCTTCACACACCATTTTCTCCATCGACCAAACCGTTTTGTAGCACATACATGTTGTAATATAGCCCTCTTTGCGCTAATAGTTGTTGATGGTTTCCTCTCTCGACAATTTCCCCGCGGTGAAGCACAAGAATTTGGTCGGCATCTTGAATGGTGGACAAGCGATGGGCGATGGCAATCGTTGTCCGCCCTTTCCTCATGTTGGTCAACGCCTGTTGAATCGCTTCTTCTGTTTCTGTATCAATATGCGCGGTCGCTTCATCTAGCACTAATATTTTCGGATTGCTTGCTAGCGTACGGGCAAACGCGATAAGCTGGCGCTGACCGCTCGAAAACGCTGCGCCGCGTTCGATGACGAGATGGTCGTATTGTTTCGGCAATTTCTCGATCATTTCATGCGCCTGCACGGAACGGGCGGCCGCTACTATTTCTTCATCAGTCAGCTGCTTATACATCTGAATATTGTCGCGAATCGTGCCGTAAAACAAAAATGGGTCTTGCAGCACTAAGCCGATGTTTTTTCGCAGTTCTTCGCTTGAATAATTGCGAATGGAAGTACCGTCAATAAGAATGTCCCCGCGGTCAAATTCATAAAACCGCATAAGCAAATTAACAATCGAGCTTTTTCCGCTTCCTGTATGCCCGACAAGCGCGACCGTTTCGCCTGGCTGAACAGTAAACGAAATGTTTTTTAGCACGTCTTGTTTTCCATCGTACGAAAAACTCACGTTACGAAACTCGATTTTCCCTGCGGAAATCGCTGCAGAAGACGCTTTTCCTTCCGGCGCTAATTCTGTTAAATCAAGAAACGCAAATAAACGCGAGCCAGAAATAATCGCTTGCTGGTAAAAGGAAAGACGCATCATCATTTGGTTAATCGGTTCAAAAAAGCGCTCTAAATAATTGACAAAGGCATAGAGCACCCCTATCTCGACCGGGCTTTCCGTCGCAGACATACCAAAGAAGCCTAGTACGACCATGATTGCCACCACATAAACAACATCGATTGCCGGCCGCAACAATAGCCCGTCTAATTTAATGTTTTTCAACCCTGCCCGATAGTGAAGGTCATTAATTTTAGCAAATTCGTTCCGCAACCGTTCCTCTTGGCGAAATACTTGAATGATTGCCATTCCTTGTAGCGATTCGTTTAATTTAGCGTTTAGCTCGCTTAACCGTTCCCGCATGTCTTTGTAAAAAATAGCACTGTAACGTCGATACGTTTGAATGAGCCACCAAATGACAGGAAAGAGGAAAAAGCAAAATAAGGCGAGCTTCCCATTCAATAAAAACATCGCGACAAAAATTCCGCAAACAAATACGCCATTTTGTACAAAGCTCGCGAGCACTTCCACAAACATCTCTTTAATGGCTTCTGTATCATTGGTAACGCGCGACACGATGCTGCCGCCTGGCGTTTGGTCAAAGTAGCGCATGCCAAGCGCGTGCATTTTTGTAAACACGTCCATGCGCAGTTGCTGGATTACACGCAAAGCAATTTGTTGAAACTTGACAAGCTGAAAATATGTGACAACCGTTTTCATGACGACCGTTCCAACATAAAGAGCACCTAACATAAGAAGCGGGCGAGCGGCAAGATGGCGCGGAATAAGGTAGTCGTCGATAAAAATTTTAACTAAATATGGACCCGCCAGTTCAAAAGTCGTCGCCGTAAGCAATAGAAAAAAAGCCACGATAACCGTTTTCCGTTCCGCTTTCATGTAGGAAAGCAACCGCCATAACACTTGGCGCTGTTCTTTTGGCGTCAATGAACTTTCCATTTTTATCCTCCTTGTTCAACTAACGATTCTAGTTGTTGCCGTTCGTACATGTCGCGATACCATCCTTTTTCCTTCATTAACGTTTCATGCGTTCCTGTTTGGATGATTTCCCCGTTATCTAATACGATAATCAAATCGGCATGCTCGATGGCGCTTAACCGATGGGACGTAATGATCGTCGTTTTTCCTTTTCGCTTTTCTTTTAATGATGTTAAAATTTGCTCTTCCGTCTTCGCATCGACAGCCGAAAGCGAATCATCTAATAACAATACTTCCGGATCTAGCAAAAGCGCACGGGCAATGGAAATGCGCTGCTTTTGTCCGCCGGAAAGCGAAACGCCGCGCTCGCCAACAATCGTATTATACTGGTCTGCAAACTGAACGATATCGTCATGAATATGGGCGAGTTTGGCTGCTTCAATAATTTCTTCGTCTGTTGCATCTGGCATAGCAAAGGCAATATTTTCTTTAACGGTAGCGGAAAATAAAAAGTGATCTTGCGGCACGTAGCCAATCGAAGCGCGCAAGGCGGAAAGCGCATATTCGCCAATTTCATGCGCACCAAAGCGAATGCTTCCATCATACTCGTCATATTCGCGAACGAGCAATTTCAACAACGTCGTTTTTCCTGCGCCTGTCTTCCCGACAATCCCAAGCGTTTCCCCGCGCTTGATTGTAAACTGGATGTGCTGCAACACAAAAGACGTATCGTTCGGATACGTAAAGCGCTCGACCGCGTACGTAATATCACCGCTCGGTGGAATCGTAATTGCCTGTTTGGATTCTTTGACTTCCTGTTCTTCTAGCAATTGCCGTACACGGTCGTATGAGGCACGCCCTCGTTCAACGATGTTAAACAACCAGCCAAACGCAAGCATCGGCCAGATAAGCAGCCCTAAATACGTCGTAAACGAAACGAGTTCGCCAATCGTCAGTTCTCCATTGAGCACCATTTTCGCTCCAACTGCAACTGCTAGAAAAAACGACACGCCAACAACGAGAGAAATCGTCGGGTCGAAGAGAGCGTCTACTTTTGCCACCGCGATATTTTCTTGCACTACTTCTTCCGATTTTTTCCGGAACGCTTCAACATCTTCTTTTTCATAGCCAAATGCTTTCATCACTTTAATGCCGCTCACGCTTTCTTGCACTTTATCGTTTAACGATGAAAACGCTTCTTGCGCTTTTAAAAACCGTTGATGCAACATCGTTCCGTAACGGCTTGTCGCAAATGCCATCACCGGCATCGGAAGCAGGCTGACTAGCGTTAATTTCCAACTAATTGTAAACGCCATTGTTGCTAAAACGAATCCGCCGAGCGATAAAGAATCAACAAGTGTGAGCACCCCTGTGCCTGCTGTTTGCTGAATCGCCTGCAAATCGTTTGTCGCATGCGCCATTAAATCCCCGATTCGTTTGCGCTGATAAAACGATGGGGGCATTTTCGTAAAATGGGCATATAGTTCGTTGCGAAGCTGAAGAGAAAGCTTTGCCGCCGCCCCAAAAATGTAAACGCGCCAAAAATAGCGAAGTACGTATAATAATATGGCAACAATAAGCAGCACAGATAGCCACGCTCCGAGAATGCCAATCGTAATACTTCCATTTTTTATATAATCGACCATAAGCCCAATCACTTTCGGCGGGACTAGCTCTAATAAAGCAACGAGCAGTAATAAACAGATGCCTGTAATGTACGCTTTCTTCTCTTGGCGAAAAAACCAAAACAAATCGAGAAATACTCTCATTTTCTCGCTCCTATCTTAAAAAACTTTCAGCCAATACGCTATATTATTGTAGCAAAAATAGAAATTTTTTGAAAGAAAAAACAAAATAAAAGACACTCCGCAGAGTGCCTGTCCATCGTTTATTTGAGCTGATTGTTCATCGCTTTCATCATTTGATTGATTTTCTTTTGGGATGGCGTCATTCCCATTTGCATCATCATCATGCGAATCATTTGTTCGTTAATTGGCGGGTTTTTCTTTAAATAGTTCATCATCGTTTTACGGGCAATGAAAAATCCTAGCGCTACTCCAGCGGCAAGCGCTAGAATGCCAACGAGAATCGTTGTCCACATACTACTTTTCCTCCTTCATGTTGTCTATCTAACAGTGTACTAAACAATGCGCTATTATACAATATTTCCCCGTAAAAATCTTTTATTTACGCAAATTTTCTTTCGTCCGCCACTGGTAGAAGCCATTGATAATGATGAAAATAAAGATCTACCGCGAAAAAGAATGGTGAGATATGGGAAAACGTTTGGAAAATTCGTTCAGTTAACGATGGATAATCACAAGCAAGTAACAGCCGGCGCTTTTGCACGATAATAAGCGCTTCTTCGTTCTTTTCGCGCAGCACAAACATATTTCGCTCTAAATTTTTTTCAACTGTTCCGACAAAATGCTCTTTCAGCCCGAGCTCTAGCCGTGAAAACGAAAGTCTTTCTGTAATAAACTCAATTTGCTTGCGACAAATGCTTTTTAACGTTGGCTGATACTGATATTCCCGCAACAATTGTACAATTTTCTCCGCTTGATCATAATAGCTATACGCCACATCATCACGAAATAAATAAATCCAATAACGCGCCACCATTCGTCCCCCATTCCCCTTTTTCTCTATTATAGAAAAAGAGAAAAGAAAAAGATGTCTATTGATGAAGAAAAAAACCGCTAGTTTTGTCGAAAAAAAAGAAAAGCAGAGGCGACTGCCCAGCTCTCGAAGCCAAGCGTTCTTCCGACGAGAAGCGCTTTTTGCTTCGACGGAGGAAGGTTGCTTGGCACAAGAGAGCTAGGAGCCGCAGCTAGACAAGAAAAGCGAAGGCGACTGGTTAGCTCTCGAAGCTAAGCGATAAAAAAGCCGCCCATTTTAGGGCAGCTTTTCGCTTATTTATTCAATAGCGCTTTGACGCGTTGGACGACGTTGTCAACGGTAAAGCCGTATTCTTCCATAATTTTTTCGCCTGGTGCAGAGGCACCGAAGCGGTCGATGGCTAAAATGTCGCCTTCATCGCCTGTATAGCGCTCCCAGCCGAGCGATGCAGCCATTTCGATCGCTAAACGTTTTTTCACATGCGGCGGCAACACTTGCTCTTTGTAATCTTGCGGCTGCTGTTCGAACCGATCCCACGATGGCATGCTGACGACAGAAACGTGAATGCCTTCGTTTGCTAACGCTTTTTGCGCTTCAACCGCAAGGCTTACTTCTGAACCGGATGCCAAAAGCAATGCTTCTGGGGTTCCTTCTGCTTCCGATACAACATACGCCCCTTTTTTCACTCCTTCATAAGCGCGCTCCGCTGTTGTCGTAAGCGTTGGCAAGTTTTGTCTTGTCAACACAAGCGCCGTCGGACGGTCAGTCGATTCGACCGCTAAGCGCCATGCTGCCGCTGTTTCGTTACCATCTGCTGGGCGAATTACCGATAAGTTCGGCATTGCACGCAACGATGGCAATTGCTCAATCGGCTCATGCGTTGGTCCGTCTTCGCCAACTGCGATGCTGTCATGCGTCAGTACATACGTTACTGGCAAGCCCATTAACGCCGCTAACCGAATGGCTGGACGCAAATAATCGGAGAAGACAAAGAACGTACCACCAAATACTTTCACACCACCATGAAGCGCCATACCGTTCATTGCCGCGCCCATCGCAAACTCGCGCACACCAAACCAAATGTTGCGGCCTTCGTAGCTTTCTGGCATAAAATTGCCTGCTCCTTTAATGAGCGTTTTGTTAGAGCCGGCAAGGTCAGCAGAACCGCCGATGAAATACGGTACGGCTTTCGCAATGGCGTTGAGCACTTCACCTGAAGAAGCACGCGTCGCTAAACTTTTTCCTTCTGGATACACTGGGATATTTGCTTCCCATCGTTCTGGGAGCTTTCCTTCGATTGCAAGCTCTAGCTGGTGAGCAAGCTCCGGATAGGCTTGTTTATAAGCGGCAAACAACTCGTTCCATTCCGCTTCTTTTTTCGCGCCAGCTTCTTGCACGACTTGACGGAAATGGGCATATACTTCTTCCGGTACGTAAAAATCTTCCTCAAACGTCCATTTGTACGCTTCTTTTGTTCGCTTTAGCTCGTCTGCCCCAAGCGGCGCCCCGTGAACGTCAGAAGTCCCTGCTTTGCTCGGTGAACCGTAGCCAATCGTCGTTTTTACTTCGATTAATGTTGGGCGCTCTAAGTCTTTTTGTGCTTCCGCAATCGCTGCGGCAATTTCCTCGATATTATTTCCGTCTTCCACACGCAAATATTGCCAGCCGTACGCTTGGAAACGTTGACCGACGTTTTCCGAAAACGAAAGATGTAATTCCCCATCAAGGGAAATGTCATTTGAATCATATAACACAATTAAGCGACCAAGCTTTAAATGCCCTGCTAACGAAGCGGCTTCCGAAGCGACTCCTTCCATTAAATCGCCATCGCCGCAAATGGCATATGTGTAGTGGTTCACGATTTCAAAGTTCTCTTTGTTATATGTAGCAGCTAAATGACGCTCTGCCATCGCCATTCCGACTGCCATCGCGATTCCTTGACCAAGCGGACCTGTCGTCGCTTCTACTCCTGGTGTATGACCGTATTCAGGGTGACCTGGTGTTTTGCTTCCCCATTGACGGAACTGCTTAATGTCTTCCATGGACACCTCATACCCGCTTAAATGGAGCAAGCTGTATAAAAGCATCGAACCGTGTCCTGCCGACAAAACAAAACGGTCGCGGTTAAACCATGCTGGATTGTTCGGGTTATGGTTCATACATTTTGTCCAAAGCGTATACGCCATCGGTGCTGCCCCCATCGGCATGCCAGGATGGCCGGAATTCGCTTTTTCAATGGCATCAATCGACAACGTTCGAATCGTCGTAATTGCCAATTGGTCAATCGTCTGTGACATATGTATCCATCCTTTCGTTTCATTCTATCATCTCTATCATATAGAAAGTGAGGAAAAAAGTACAACTTTTCTTTCAAAAAAAGAAAGCATCCGCTTATTAGAATGCTTTCTTTTTGTCACAATTATTAATGTAGCCGATTTTTTTTGCTTTCTTTTAGTTTTTTAGGCGTCACATCGTTTCCGTTTGCGTCGATCACCGTTACGGAATGAAGCGTATCGACCATCGCTTGGCGAAAGGCACGGACGTATTCCGTGCGAAGCTTTGTCTGTTCGGCTCGTTCAGCTTCCGTTAACCCTATCGTTTTTGCTTTTTTCGCCAATTCGTTGATGCGAGCAATTTTTTCTGCTGGTAACATCTTTCCACCTAATTTCTTCTCAAGTTTTACGCCTTTATGTTACTAGAGAAGCAGGAAATTAGCAACCTACTCGCCTTGACGGACGTATTCTTGGTAGCGGCGATGGACGGTCGCTTTCGATACATCGTAACCAAACCCACGGAGCGTAGCAGCGATTTCCGCAAATGTCAGTCCGTTATGGCGAAGGCGAACGATTTCTTCGACCGGAAGTTCTATTCGCTCCCGTCCGGCATGCTCGCCGACGTTTTTTAAATTTCGTTCCGGCCGATAGCCGCGTTCGACTGCTTTTTGCATGCCGCGCTTAATTTTTAAGTTATGTATTTTCCGCTGGTATTCTTCGACGATGCTTAAAATGTTTAATACCATCGAATCGGCTTCCGACAGCTGCATTTCGCCGTTATGGGTGACGGTATATACCTTTGCCCCTTCTTTTTGAATGCAATGCAATAAAGCAATTCGTGCGTTTCCTCGCCCGAGCCGCGTTTCATCTTGAATTAAAACGGCATCGATTTTTTCTTCTTTTAACGCATCCAACAACTCGAGCACCCCTTCGCGCTCGATGTCGTAGCCGCTTGCCTGCTCCATAATCGTCTTGACAATAGAAAATCCATACTGTTGGGCAAGGTGCTCGAGCTCTTCTCGTTGCCGCTCTAGCGACGTTTCTTGCGCCTCTTTTGTTGTGCTCACGCGGCAGTAAATAATTGCATTCATCGAACCATCTCCATCGCTATTTGCTAACGACTAACGCGTTTTCCGCCTCTGATTTTAACACAGGAATGACGAGCTTTTCACCTGTGACGATTTTTTCGTTTGGCAAGTGATTAACGTCCATGACCCAATCGATAAATTCGTTCGTCGAAAGGTGGTGGGAATCGCGGTATTTATTTGCTAACTCCCAAAGCGTATCGCCAGGTGTTACTGTAATTTCGATATATTTTTCTTTTTCGACCGGGTCGCTGGCATACACAAACCCAGCCAGCAATAAAAACGATAAACAAGAAAAGACAACGTAATGAATAAGTTTCATCCAACATCCCCCTAACCAGAATGTTTGTTCGCTTTTTGTTTTTTATTATAGACAGAACGTTTGTTTGTGTCAACCTATTTTTCGAACTTATGTTTGTATTTCGTTGTTTCCCATGCTATAATGAGGAAAACGATGCGTAAGAGGTGTGTACTATGTCCAAACTTTCCAAACGCCAACAGCAAATTTTAGAGTTCATCAAAGCGGAAGTGAAGTCGAAAGGATATCCTCCATCCGTCCGCGAAATTGGCGAAGCAGTCGGACTTGCCTCTAGTTCCACGGTGCACGGACATCTAGCACGACTAGAAAGCAAAGGATACATTCGCCGCGATCCGACGAAACCGCGCGCGATTGAAATTTTAGATCCGGAGTTTGTTTCTTTTGCTGAACCGAGCCACGTCGTCAACGTTCCGATCGTGGGAAAAGTGACCGCTGGGCAGCCGATTACAGCGGTAGAAAACGTCGAAGACTATTTCCCGCTTCCAGAACGATTTGTTCCGTCCGATGAACAAGTGTTTATGCTCGAAGTAATGGGCGATAGTATGATTGAGGCGGGCATATTGGACGGGGACTATGTGATTGTGCGCCAACAGCCATTTGCTAATAATGGAGATATTGTCGTCGCGATGACAGAAGAAAATGAAGCAACCGTTAAGCGCTTTTTTAAAGAGCAAGGACATTTTCGTTTGCAGCCGGAAAATCCACATATGGAACCAATTATTGTACAAGATGTTACGATTCTTGGGAAAGTCATCGGCGTCTATCGGATGATCCATTAAAAAAAGCTATCTCGTTAGCGAGATAGCTTTTTATTTTAATATAACGACATGTATTGGTCGCGTTCCCACTGGTGTACAGCCGTGCGGAACATGTCCCATTCGATTTCTTTCGCTTCGACGAAATGTTCGAATAAGTGTTTGCCTAATGCGTTTACGATGACTTCGTCCGATTTTAAGTTTTCAAGCGCTTCGGCTAATGTTGCTGGCAAATCAGCAATTCCTTCTTCTAGGCGCTCTTCTTTTGTCATGACGTAAATGTTGCGGTCGACTGGCGCTGGCGGCGTCATTTTATTTTTAATACCGTCTAAGCCTGCCGCAAGCAAAACAGCCATTGCTAAATACGGATTCGCTGCTGGGTCAACGCTACGCACTTCGATTCGCGTACTCATGCCGCGCGATGCCGGAATACGGATAAGCGGGCTGCGGTTGCGCGCTGACCAAGCGACGTAGCAAGGCGCTTCGTATCCTGGAACAAGGCGCTTATACGAGTTAACTGTCGGGTTAGTTACAGCCGTAAAGTTTGGCGCATGTTTCAACACGCCGGCAATAAACTGGCGGGCCACATCGCTTAACTGCAAATCCCCGTTCGGGTCAAAAAATGCATTTTCATTGTTTCTAAAGAGCGATAAGTTGCAGTGCATTCCCGAACCGTTGACACCGAATAGCGGTTTTGGCATAAATGTCGCATGCAAGCCATGTTTGCGCGCAACGGTTTTAACAACAAGCTTAAACGTTTGAATGTCGTCGCATGCTTTCACTGCGTTTGCGTATTTAAAGTCGATTTCGTGTTGGCCTGGTGCGACTTCATGGTGGGACGCTTCGATTTCAAAGCCCATTTCTTCTAGCTCGAGCACGATATCGCGGCGGCAGTTTTCCCCTAAGTCCGTCGGCGCTAAGTCGAAATAGCCACCATTATCATTCAACTCCAACGTTGGATTGCCTTTTTCATCGAGCTTAAATAAGAAAAACTCCGGCTCTGGTCCAAGGTTAAACGCGGTAAAGCCAAGCGCTTCCATTTCTTTAAGCATCCGCTTTAAGTTGTAGCGCGGGCACCCTTCAAACGGTGTGCCGTCTGGATTATAGATGTCGCAAATAAAGCGCGCGACTTTTCCTTTTTCTGACGTCCACGGGAAAATAACGAACGTATCTAAATCTGGGTATAAATACATATCCGATTCTTCAATGCGGACAAACCCTTCAATGGAAGAGCCGTCAAACATAATTTTGTTGTCTAGCGCTTTCCCTAGCTGGCTAATTGGGATTTCGACGTTTTTAATCGTGCCAAGAATATCCGTAAATTGCAGGCGGATGTACTTGACGTTCTCTTCCTTAACAATGCGGACAATGTCCTCTCTCGTATACTTCGCCATTAAAAACCCTCCCATGTTAAAAAGTTTTATATAAAAAATAGAGCGAACTTAGTGGAAAAACCGGGCGATGTCACCTTGGCGAAGCGAAGCGCGATTGAAGCGACCTGCTTGTATCAACTCCGCTCGCAACAATTTCCGCAACTCTTCGTCCGATAGTTGTTGTTTGACAACTTTTTCGACTTTCTCTGTCGGTTCTTGTTGGAACGCTTGACGAGAGGCGAAAATTTGCTTGATTCCGGCCAAGTTGACCCCTTGATCGATTAAATCTTTAATTTCTAACAGACGATCAACGTCGTTAAACGAAAAGAGGCGACGATTGCCTTCTGTTCGCGCAGGAGATACAAGGCCGTGTTCTTCGTAGTAGCGGATTTGACGAGCAGACAACTCAGTGAGCTGCATGACAATGCCAATCGGAAACAGCGGCATTGAACGGCGGATGTTGCTACTCATGTCAAATTCCTCCTTATTATTTGAGTACTTTTATTTTATTATTCGTCAGATAATATGTCAATAAAATGTTATAATTCCTTACAAAGAAATCAATTGCTTTTCGATGAGCTTGTCAATCGCGGTGCAAATCGCAATTTTGACGTGGGAATACGTCAATCCTCCTTGCACGTACGCGACATACGGTGGACGAATCGGTCCATCCGCCGATAGCTCGATGCTCGCCCCTTGGACAAACGTCCCTGCTGCCATAATGACGTCATCTTCATAGCCTGGCATGTAGTTCGGGTATGGGGTAAAGTGCGCATTGACCGGTGAGGCAAATTGAATCGCTTGACAAAACGCAATCATTTGTTCCGCGTCGTCAAACTGCACCGATTGAATTAAATCCGTACGTGTAGCGTTCCATGCCGGATACGTGTTCATGCCGAGCCGTTCAAGCATTGCCGCTGTAAATACCGCCCCTTTCAACGCTTGTCCGACGATATGTGGGGCAAGGAAAAACCCTTGGTACATTTCTTGTAAACTGTATAACGAAGCGCCTGCCTCTGCCCCAATTCCCGGCGATGTCATTCGGTACGCACACATTTCAATATATTCGCGTTTGCCGACGAGATATCCTCCCGTTTTCGCCAATCCTCCCCCAGGATTTTTAATAAGCGAGCCAGCGATTACATCTGCACCGACATGGCATGGCTCTTGTTCCTCGACAAATTCCCCATAACAGTTATCGACAAAAACGACAACGTCTTGTTTAATCGTTTTGACAAACTCGATCATTTCTCTTATTTCCGCAATCGTAAACGATGGACGCGGGTCGTACCCCTTCGAGCGTTGAATGCCAATCATTTTCGTCCGTTCGTTAATCGCTTGTTTGACCGCTGCAAAATCGACTTTCCCTTCAGCAGTGAGCGGCACGCTCTGATAGCCGATATGAAACTCTTTTAACGAGCCAATGCCTTTGCCGCGAATGCCGACAATTTCCTCGAGCGTATCGTACGGCTTGCCGGTAATATATAGTAGCTCATCTCCTGGGCGTAACACGCCAAATAAAGCAATGGTAATGGCGTGCGTACCAGAAATAATTTGCGGGCGAACGAGCGCCGCTTCCCCGCCAAATACGTCGGCATACACTTTTTCGAGCGTATCGCGTCCGATGTCATCGTAGCCATATCCTGTCGATGGGATAAAATGCGCATCGCTTACTTGATGGCGGCGAAAGCTTTGTAATACGCGATATTGATTGGAATCAATGCGCTCGTCAATCGCCCGATGAATCGGCGCAATTTGTGCTTCGATTTCTTTGACGAGGGCAGAGATCGTTTCTCCGTGTGTTAAATGTTGAAACATAAAACAACCCTTTCTATTTTTGATATGTTCTTAGTTGTACTAAAAGTGGATGTTCCGGCAATAAATAGCCACTGCATTCATACATGCCGCTTTGTTCATTGAAATATATTTGCCGTACAATCGTTTCTGCCTTTAGCTGCGCGAGCAATTTTCCGGAAGATGCTGGAATTTCCACATCGTAATACTCCATCGCTGCTGTCATTTTTTCTTCAATAAAATGGCGTAAGTTTTGAACGTCTTGTTCACGAAAGGCACTCACTAACAAATAGTCTGCTTTCGGGCTTGGCACAAAGCTTGGAAGAGCGATGTCACGTTTATTATACACGGTAGCGATTGGAATAGCTGTCGCCTCCAACTCCTCAAGCAAGCGGTAAACGGTTTGTTCATGTTGAATATAGTCCGGATTGGACGAATCGACAATATGTAAAATCAAATCAGCTTCTTTCACTTCTTCTAACGTCGAGCGAAACGCGGCAACGAGCGTCGTCGGCAAGTCTTGAATAAAGCCGACCGTATCCGTCAACAGCGCGGTATAGCCACTTGGCAGCACAAGCTTTCTTGTAAGCGGATCTAACGTAGCAAACAATAAATTTTCTTCCAACGCATCTGCGTTCGTTAGGCGGTTAAAAAGCGTGGATTTTCCAGCGTTTGTATAGCCGACGAGCGCAATTTGAAATACAGCGTTTTTCTTCCGCCGCTCGCGATACCGTTCACGATGTTCGACGACCGCTTTTAGCTGCGCTTTAATTTCATCAATGCGACGGCGAATATGGCGACGGTCTGTTTCTAACTTCGTTTCCCCCGGCCCTCTCGTTCCGATTCCGCCGCCTAACCGAGAAAGTTCTGCGCCTTGTCCACTTAAGCGCGGCAAGATGTATTGCAGTTGAGCAAGCTCGACTTGCAGTTTTCCTTCTTTCGAGCGCGCCCGGCTTGCGAAAATGTCTAAAATAAGCTGCGTCCGATCAATGACGCGCACGTTTAATACCTTCGTCAAGTTGCGGTTTTGGCTTGGCGACAGCTCGTCATTAAAAATGACGACATCTGGTTCAAACTGTTCGACCAACCGCACAAGTTCTTCGACTTTTCCTTTTCCAATATACGTAGCTGGATGAATCGTCTCTCGCTTTTGTGTAAGGTGGATGACGACTTCACCGTTTGCCGTATGAACGAGCGAAGCAAGCTCTTCCATCGAATAGGAAAATCGTTCATCATCGACATGTGGCAATTGACAGCCGACCGTAATAACTTTTTCTTTCAAATACTCACCTTCTTTCTTTGTCGCGACATATACGTCTTTCCTTCATCATACCAAATCTTTCTTCTAATCGCTATCTTTCAAAAATAATTGATTTTCCCGGCCATTCCTCCTAAAATGGTTACCGTATGACAAAGAGAGAAAGGACTTGCGATATGACTTGGGAAGTGTTAAGCATTATCGGTACGATTGCGTTTGCGATTAGCGGTGCGATTGTAGCGATGGAAGAAGAATACGACATTCTTGGCGTTTATATTTTAGGGATTGTTACGGCGTTTGGCGGGGGAGCGGTGCGCAATTTATTGATTGGTGTCCCTGTTTCAGCGCTATGGGGACAAGGAATGTTATTTCACGTCGCACTGTTGGCGATGACGCTCGTTTATTTGTTTCCGCAAAAAATGCTGCCGCATTGGCAGCGATGGGGGAACTTTTTTGATGCGCTTGGGCTTTCCGCCTTCGCCATTCAAGGGGCGTTATACGCCGTCCATATGAACCATCCGCTCAGTGCGGCGATTGTAGCAGCCGTTTTGACCGGAAGCGGTGGCGGCATTATTCGCGACGTGTTAGCAGGAAGAAAACCGCTCGTGTTGCGCGAGGAAATTTACGCCGCTTGGGCGATTTTAGCCGGCATCGCCGTCGGAACTGGCATTGCCAACTCCCCGGTTGGATTGTATGGATTGTTTGTCATCGTTGCGGCATTGCGCATTTTATCATATACGTACAACTGGAAATTGCCGAATAAATCATTGAAGGCGGAAAACTGAAATCGGATGTCTTGATGGAGACATCCGATTTCTTTTTATTCTTCCCATCGCTCGATAATGGTCGCAGTTGCCATGCCGTGCCCGATGCAAATCGTTAATAAGCCGTAGCGCCCCTTTCGTCGTTCGAGTTCGTGAATGAGCGATGTCATCAGTTTCACGCCGGTTGCGCCGAGCGGATGGCCTAAGGCGATCGCCCCACCGTTAACGTTCACTTTCGAAAGCGGGGCACCGATTTCTTTTTGCCAAGCAAGGACGACAGGAGCGAACGCTTCGTTAATTTCGACAAGGTCGATATCGTCCATCGTGAGGTTCGCTTTTTGCAATACTTTTTTCGTCGCTGGAATGACGCCGTCAAGCATATATGTCGGGTCGGAGCCGACGACCGTTTGCGCGACGATTTTTGCTTTTGGTTTCAAGCCGAGGCGAAGCGCTGTTTCGCGCTCCATCAGTAGCGCCGCCGCAGCACCGTCGCTCATTTGACTTGCGTTTCCAGCCGTAATTTTTCCGTTTGGTTTAAACACCGGCTTCAATGTCGCCAACGCTTCAAGCGATGTATCTTGGCGCGGTCCTTCGTCGGCTGTTACGATGATGTCGTTTCCATCTTTATCAAGCCCGTGGACGGGGACAATTTCTTCTGTAAATCGACCTTCCGCTTGCGCTCGAAGCGCCCGTTGATGGCTTTCATACGCATATTCGTCTAACTGTTCTCTTGTCAATCCGTATTTTTCGGCAATTAGTTCCGCAGACACGCCTTGGTGCACAAATTCGTATTTTTCATGAAGCGATGCTGGAATCGTTCGCTCGTTCCCGTCGCTTAAAATCGGTACTTTCGTCATGCTTTCGACGCCAGCCGCAATCGTAATATTCATATCACCTGATTTAATTTCTTGCGCAGCGAAATGAATCGCTTGCTGTCCCGACCCGCACATCCGGTTAATTTGCACCGCCGGTACTTCCACCGGGAAGCCTGCCTCTAATGCTGCTAACCTCCCGATATTGTAACCTTGTTCGCCAATCGGCGTTACGCATCCCATCACAATATCTTCGATCAGCTGTTTTTCAATCCCCGCTCGTCTCACGACTTCATCGAGCACCACAGCTGCTAAGTGAACAGGATGTTTGTCGCGAAACACCCCGTTTCGCTTGCCAACAGGAGTGCGTACCGCTTCGACAATCACGACTTCGCGCATACCTTTCCCTTCTTTCATTCGTATGTGTAAAATCCTTTGCCTGTTTTTCGGCCGAGATGCCCTGCTTCGACAAGTTTGC
>NZ_JAILZV010000050.1 GCF_023512315.1 Anoxybacillus sp. | reverse complement strand
GAGTACAACAAGAAAACACTTTCGCAACGATGGCATGAAACAAATGGATGTAAAATACAACGTGATTTATATAGCGCATTTTTAATTATGAGCGTAAAAGATAACCTAAAAGAAATAGATAGACAAAAATGTATAGATAGATGGGAACATTTTATTCATCTACACCATAAAGAAATCGAGCGACTTCGTCTCCAACCATGTGTTGTAAGTAGTATGGGTGTGTAAACCATATCAAGCGTCTTGAATCGGGCGCACAGGGCGTAAAACACTCAAGTAGTGTTTGCCCATGAAAGTCTTGTGGAACAAGGGCGAGTTCTGCGCGCAGGTGTACGAGAAACCCTTTTGTACGCAAGAACCCCGCGACTTTAGTCGTCGGGAGATTCAGAAAGAATATATATAACCATCTTTTTTCTACTTCACGAACTGGGGTGAAGAATAGTGGACGGGTTCGATAATCAGCTAAAAGAAACGTTAACTTACACATATGAAGCAATCCTCGAGCGCACGATGAACAAAAGCAAACAATTTCCGCTTGCCTGTGAAGCAAGCCGTGACAACTTACTCGCTTATTTATACGCAAAAGAGACGATTTCCGAATCGCTCGTCCGCGCATTAGAAGAAAAAGGGTTGTCGCTTTTTGGATACGAGTCGCACGTGCTTTCGCGCCTAGCGCTTTTATTGCAGTGGATGCACGCTTCACCGACGGTAGCGAATACCATCACCCATCGCCAAGCGGAGCAGTTGCTCGAGGAGCGGGCAACCATTGCGCTAGGTAATGCACGGGACGGAAGGTGCACACGTATTATGGTGACATTAGATGAACAAATCGTTCACGAACAGGAAAAAATGGAAGAACTATTGCTGCGTGGCATGGACATTGCCCGCATTAATTGCGCGTACTATACCCCCGCTGTCTGGACAAAAATGATTGACTGCGTTCGCCAAGCGGAAGAACGGCTGCGGCAACACGGGTATGGAGAAAAGCGTTGCCGCATTTATATGGATTTACCAGGCCCGAAAATTCGTGTAAAACGACTAGTTGGTGAAGAACATCCGCTGAAACTGGCAGTCAAAAAAACAGAAGCACCGCTCATCGGTCTTCTCTCCATCGGTAAGCCGCCACAGGTGGATGACCGACGGTTAGCGTTCGTTATCGAAGCAACTGCAAAAGAAGAAATCGTGTTGACAGTTGGAGACAACTTGTCATTCCAAGATATGCGTGGGCGGCGCAGAGTGCTACAAGTCGTCGAAACAATTAGTCCAACGTGTGCAAAAGTAATGTTGAAGAAAAGCGCTTATTTACAAGCACAGACTGTTCTCACTCATTTTTGTCATCGTCTATTTGTGCGTTCGGTGATGCCAATCCCAATGAAAATTCCTGTTCAACAAGGAACTTCGCTCAAAATTTATTTCAAAGAAACTCACTTAGACGCCGCGCCTGCTGATGCGGTAAAAATGACGACGACGTTGCCGAAAGCGTTTCGTAACGTCCGCGTCGGACACCGGCTGTATATCGATGACGGGAAAATTTTTGCGATAATTCAACAAGTGACAGACAAGTACGTGGAAGCGAAAGTGGTTTCGACTGGAAAAAAACAACGAATGTTAAAAGAAGGAGCAGGCATTAATCTTCCTGATTCTTTCCTTCACTTAAATGTATCTTCCATGCCGGATGAAGATCGAAAGTACATCCCATTTATTTGCCAACATGCCGATATGATCGGGCTCTCGTTCGTCCATACCCCAAAAGATGTGGCGAACATTCACGACTTGCTAATAGAGTACGGCGCGCCGCATATCACGGTCGTGGCAAAAATCGAAACGCGCGCTGCCTTGCATAACTTAGCTCGCATTTTATTGGAAGGGCTGAAGCTGCCCTCATTCGCCGTCATGATTGCGAGAGGCGACTTGGCGATTGAAGTAGGATTTGAACATATGTCGATTGTCCAGCAAGAAATTTTAGCAATGTGCCGTGCCGCGCATATTCCTGTTATTTGGGCGACACAAGTGCTAGAGAGCTTAGCGAAAAAAGGGCTGCCGGCGCGTGCGGAAATTTCCGATGTATCGTTAGGACAAACGGCTCAATGCATTATGCTCAACAAAGGAACTTATATTTTAGAAGCGGTCGAAATGCTTTCACACATTCTTGAAAAAGAAGAAGCGTACGAACAAAGGCAACAAGCGATTGTGCGCTATATGACCCAACAAGGGATGACGTAGTTTTCTTTCAAGTGTCCATCCGCTATAATAAATGGCAAATGGGTTGTTGAAGGGGCTAACGGATATGGACTCTGTATACCAAGTAAAAACAGTACGTGAGTTGCGCATGAACGATATCGTATTACATCCGATTTATCGGCCGGACGGATTGTTGTTTGTCCGCAAATACAAGCGGATGACAGAATCTGTTATCGGGCATTTACGTAAACATTTTCCAGCGGACTATCCGCTGCTTGTTGTAGAATCGGAAGAGAAATTACAGCCATTTCACCAGTGGAAAGAAGAACATGGGGAAGAAGCTTACGAACAGTTTCGCCATCTTTTGACGATTCATCAGCGATATACTAATCTTCCGCTTTCGATGGAAATGTACGATGAACAGCTTGCCAAACGAGCACGTGTCACCGATGAAAAGCAAGACCGTTTCTTCCAAGCGATTCACCCAAACGTATTTATGCCGATGTGGAACGTGTGTATCCAAACATTTGATTCGCCGCGTATGCTAAAACGAATGAAACAGCTCAATGAGCAACTAAACCGTGTAATTGCCAGCGATGAAACGATTTTATCGCTTTTCCAGCGAATGTACCAATACCACGACGTACTTGCCGTTCATAGCGTCAATACGATGTGTCTTTCCGTTATGATTGGTACGGCGCTCGAATTAAGCGATGAAGAGCTGCTTGATTTAGCATTGGCGACATTGTTTGCCGATATCGGGTTTACAGGAGTGCCAAAAGAGCAGTTCATTCATTATTTAAATAGCGGTAAACGCGATGAAGAGCTAATCAAAGATCATTTGCGTTTAGCGGTGGAAATGATTGCGGCTTCCCCACACTGCCGACGAAAAAACATTATTTTCGGTATTCTCGATCATCATGAGGAGTATGCCGGCACAGGGCTTCCGAGCCAAAAACAAAAAGAACACATTCACTTATTTGGCCGCATTATTGCGCTTGCGCAGCTTTACGATGAGTTAGTAGGCGGTTATGTAAAAGAAGAGAGCCGGCTATCGTTTGAAGCGGTCGAAGAAGTGTGGAAGCAAAGCGGCAAAAAAATCGACCCGAACATTTTGCGCATTTTTATCGACAAATCGCGCGTCTATAAAGTCGGCGAATGGATTCAGCTGCCAAACCATGAACTGGCGGAAGTCATCGGTTTTAAAGATTACGTGCATTTTCCGCTCCATCCGATCGTCAAAAAACGCAATGGCGATATTTATGACTTATCGACTCGATTATAAAAACGCTCCGTTGGGGGCGTTTTCTTTTATAAGGTAAGAAAGGGAGTATAAAATTTTACGATTAGGTGGAGCGCTGTCTAGCTCCAAGCGCCATCGGTGTGATGCGCTCCGCCCAACCCCACACTGCGGCGGTTGAGCCTCCTCGGTGGGCTTGTGCGCTCTTCGCCGATAGGCGTGCGCTTTCCGCTTTTTATGTCAACCATTTATTTAAAATGGTTGACAATAATATCCCCATCCGGCAAAATAGAAAACAATAAGGGGGGAGAGTGTGTGGGACAGGCGATATTTATTACCGGCACAGGAACGGACATCGGCAAAACGGTCGTGACGTCGGTTTTGGCGTTTGCGGTCGAACAAATGGGCAAGAAAGCTATCATTTATAAACCAATTCAAACGGGATTGGCGGAAGATGGCCGTTCGTTTGCGGAACGTTACTGGTATGAAACGAAAATGGGGCAAAAAGCGGCAAGTTTGTATTGTATGGAGCCAGCGATGTCGCCGCATTTTGCTTCTCGTTTAACGAATACGACGATTGAGCCGGCAGCTATTCAAGCAGAATTAGTGAAGCTCACCGCGCAATATGACGTCGTGTTTGTCGAAGGAGCTGGAGGGCTTGCCGTGCCGCTGATTGAAAGAGAAGACGGATTTTATATGACAAAAGATTTAATTCACGACTGCGGGCTTCCGATTGTGATTGTGTCGTTAGCAGGGCTAGGAGCGATTCATCACGCAACTACTACTGTTTTGTATGCAAAGCACCACGCATTGCCGATCATCGGGCTTGTCGTTAATCAATTTGATAGCCAAAACGACATTCATGTCGATAACGTTCGAACGCTTCAGCGGCTATTAGATGTGCCGCTGCTTACAACGCTCCCTGTCGTCGACCTTTCGCGCCAGTCACTGCAAGCAGTTGCGAAAGCGTTGCTACAAAAAGGAGAGCAAACGGAATGGTTAAGGAGGCTAGTCGAATGACGTATCGCTACGAACAATTAGAACAATGGGATAAACAATACGTATGGCACCCGTTTACGCAAATGAAAACGTACGTCGAAGAAAAACCGTTGATTATCGAACGGGGGGAAGGGAGCTATTTGTTGGATGTCGAAGGTAATCGCTATTTAGACGGCTATGCCTCCCTTTGGGTAAACGTTCATGGGCATAATGACCCGGAGTTGAACGAAGCGCTTCATAAACAAGTCGAAACAATCGCCCACTCGACGTTGCTCGGTTCAGCGAATGTGCCGTCCATTTTATTGGCAAAAAAATTAGTGGAATTATGGCCGGGGATGGCAAAAGTATTTTATTCGGACACAGGGGCAGCGGCAGTCGAAATCGCGCTCAAAATGGCGTATCAATATTGGCAAAACATTGATCCGGTTCGATACGCAAAGAAAACGAAATTTGTGTCGCTAAAAGAGGCATACCATGGCGATACGGTTGGTGCGGTCAGCGTTGGCGGCATGGAATTATTCCATCGTATTTTTCAACCGCTATTATTTGAACGAATCGAAGTGCCGTCGCCGTATGTCTACCGAATGGACGAATATGGAAATGAAGAAGAAATCGTTCGCTACTGCTTACAACAGCTGGAAAACGTACTTGCCGAACAACACGAATCGATCGCCGCAATGATTGTGGAACCGCTCGTACAAGGAGCAGCAGGAATTATTACCCATCCAGTTGGTTTTTTAAAAGGGGTCGAAACACTTTGTCGAAAGTACGGGGTATTGCTTATTTGTGACGAAGTAGCGGTTGGATTCGGTCGGACGGGGACGATGTTTGCGTGTCAGCAAGAAAACGTGCTTCCAGACATCGTTTGCCTTGGCAAAGGGATTACCGGCGGATATATGCCGCTTGCAGCGACGCTGACAACGGAAGCGATTTACGAAGCGTTTTTAGGCGATATTACCGAAAACAAAACGTTTTATCACGGCCATACATATACAGGTAACCAACTTTCCTGTTCGGTCGCTCTCAAAAACATTGAACTGATGGAAAAACGTAACCTCGTTGTTGATGTCGAGCGAAAAGCGAAAAAGCTTGCGAACAAATTGCAAACGCTATATGAGTTACCGGTCGTTGGCGACATTCGCCAAAAAGGGTTGATGATCGGCATTGAAATTGTCAAAGACCGCCGGACGAAAGAAACGTTCGCTCGTGCGGAACAGTTTGAGCATCGGACTATTTTGGAGGCGCGGAAACGAGGACTTATCATTCGTCCGCTTGGTCCGGTGTTGACGTTTATTCCTATCTTGGCGATGACGGACGAACAGTTAGAAACAGCGGTCGATATTTTGTTCGACTCGATTGCCTATATGATTACCCAATAATCGTTGCCTATTTTGGCAACGGTTTTTCTTTTTATTGGACATTCGCCCACGCCCTCCGCGTTTGTCCTACATATGTATAAAGTGTAACAACGAGAGGAGGCATGCAACGATGAATGAGCATTTACTTCAAGAGGAGCGAATTTGGCGGCCGTGGGGGTTTGGTTTCGGACGTCCATGGGGCTTTGGATTTGGGCGCCCATGGGGGTTTGGTTTTTGGCGTCCTAGACCATTTTTTGGCGGGCCATTTTTCGGCGGCTTTTTAGGTGGGTTGCTTGGCAGCGCGTTAATTCCACCGTATTATGGTTATCCATATTACCCGTACTACCCATATTACCCAGTTTGGTAAGGAGTATATGAAAGGAGAATGCTTATGATGCGGCAACACCCATATGACACGCGCTTCTTTTTCGGCGGCCCGTTTGTCGGTGGATTATTAGGTGGGTTGCTTGGCAGCGCATTAATTCCTCCGCTCTTTTATGGGGGACCTCGGCCATATCCACCACCTATGCCATATCCGCCGTACCCTGTTTATCCACCGTATTATCCATATGGCTATTAATCCAATTCCCCGTACGATTTGTACGGGGTGTTGTTATTGTAGTCGTTGCTGGTACGGAAATTGGCTAGTATATCCTTGAAATTGCTGGTACGCTTGTTGCAGCTGTTGTTGGTCGGCTTGTTCTAATTTGTACCAACCTTTACGAAACATGAGATTGTACAGCTCTCGCTGGCAATTTTGTGTTTCCGTGAAAATTTGCAGTGCATCTTGATATAGTTGCTGATGGCTTGCTTCATGCAAAAACGTGCTATATGAAGAAGTCATATGTTTTTCTGTTGTTAACATATCGTTCAAAAAATCGCGCTCGTTCATTTGCGGTGTTTTCGGCACTTGTGTTTCGCTGTTTTGAATCGCCATGTTGTTCCCCTCCGTTATTGTAGCGGTATAGTTGGTTGGTTTTGCTGCAAATGTTGCAACAGGCGTTCGTAATGGCGCTGGTGCATTTGGCCTGCTCGCTCAATCGCAGCAACAATTTCTTCGTCTTGGCATTGCGACGCAAAAAAGTGCGCTTTTTTCATTGCTAATAAGTTCCATGACATCATGTCTGTTAAATAGAGCGCATCTTTTGTCGAAATGACTTGCGGTGGTTGTGACATTACCGTTTGTTGTGACATTATTTGTGGTTGCATTTGTGTCTAACTCCTTTCTATCTTCATAATTCGCTTGTAGATTGTCCGATTTAGGGGAAAATATACATCCACGAATTTTGTCGAAAAAACGTATTCACCAATAAGAAAACGTGGTACAATCATGATAGGTTTATTTGAATGCGCTTACAAAAAAGAAAGGAGTTGCATACGATGGAACAAGTAATGCGCGACTTTTTTTTGTTTTTATCGAAAAATAAAACGTTAACGAAATTAGCGAAACAATATGGACTGCGGTTTGGCGCTTCCCGCTTTGTCGCAGGGGAAACGATCGGGCAAGCGGTAGAAGTGATTCGCTCATTAAATCAAAAAGGGCTTGCGGTGACGGTCGATTATTTAGGCGAATTTGTCGATAACGAAAAAGAAGCGAACGAAATGGCGAATCATTGCATCGAAGCGATTGAAGCAATTGGTCGCGAAAAACTAAACTCGCAACTATCATTAAAAATGACATCGATGGGGCTTGATATTTCTGATGAGCTTGTGCTGCGGAATATGCGCCGCATTTTAGATAAAGCGAAGGCTAACGATGTATTTGTGACGATTGATATGGAAGACTATTCGCGCTGCCAAAAAACAGTGGATATTTTTAAACAGTTAAAAACCGAATACGATAATGTCGGTACGGTGTTACAAGCGTATTTATATCGCACGGAATCGGACATTGAAGACTTAAAAGAATATCATCCGAACTTGCGCCTAGTAAAAGGGGCGTATAAAGAATCGCCGGAAGTGGCGTTTCCCGAGAAAAAAGACGTCGATGAAAACTTTAAAAAAATTATTAAAATGCATTTGTTAAACGGCAACTATACGGCAGTTGCGACGCATGATGACGCCATTATCGAATACACGAAACAACTCGTAAAAGAATATAACATTCCAAACACCCAATTTGAGTTTCAAATGCTGTACGGCATTCGTCCAGAGCGGCAAGAACAATTGGCGCGCGAAGGGTATACGATGCGCGTCTATGTCCCGTATGGAACGGACTGGTACGGCTACTTTATGCGCCGTCTTGCTGAACGTCCAGCGAACGTCGCCTTTGTGCTAAAAGGAATGTTCCGGAAATAAAAAGGGTGCTCGAAAAAACGAGCATCCTTTTAGTCGGCTTGCATGTTTTGTTTTTTATATTGCTGGTTTTGGCTCGTTTTTTTCCCGCCGCCGTCCATTTCCACTGTCGGGCCGGCGTTTCCTTTGACACTCGCTGCACTGACGCCGTTTTTGGACGGATGTTTTTGCATTTTTGCCATCGTTGTCACCTCCATTATTAGCATCTCCAAAAAAATGGGGATATGTAAGTCAAAAAATGTTAAGCATATATATTGCGAAAATTTGCAACATACTTTATATTTAAGATAAAGGGAAGTTGTTGCGAAATTTTTTTTGACAAAAAATGAATGACTATTCATTCAATAGAGGTGAGGGGGAAGGAATATGGTCAAACGAATTAAACGGGCCGCGGTTCTCGGTTCTGGGGTCATGGGCTCGGGCATTGCTGCACACTTAGCAAACGTCGGCATTCCGACATTGCTATTGGATATTGTGCCGCGCGAACTGACAAAAGAAGAAGAAGCAAAAGGACTGACGCTCGAACATAAAGAAGTGCGCAATCGTTTCGTCAATCAAGCGTTGCAAAAACTAGTCAAGCAAAAACCAGCACCGCTTATGTCGAAAGAAAAACTTGCGCTTATTGAAGTCGGAAATTTTGAAGACGATTTCCATCGGTTGAAAGAAGCGGATTGGATCATCGAAGTCGTCGTTGAGCGGCTCGATGTCAAGCAGAGCGTCTTTGCTAAAGTCGATGAAGTGAGAAAACCGGGAAGTATCGTCAGCTCCAATACGTCAGGAATTTCGATTGAAGCGATGGCAGAAGGTCGTTCGGAAGATTTCAAAAAGCATTTTTTAGGCACGCACTTTTTCAACCCACCGCGCTATTTAAAACTGCTTGAAATCATTCCGACAAAAGATACCGACCCAGCAGTCGTTTCGTTTATGAAAACGTTCGGTGAAGAAGTGCTCGGCAAAGGGGTCGTCATGGCGAAAGATACGCCGAACTTTATCGCTAACCGTATCGGGACGTATGGATTGTTAATGACCGTAAAAGAAATGGTGAACGGCGGCTATAGCGTGGGCGAGGTTGATTCCGTCACAGGCCCGCTCATCGGACGGCCGAAAAGTGCGACGTTCCGGACGCTTGACGTCGTCGGATTGGATACGTTCGTGCATGTCGCTAATAACGTCTTTGATAAAGTAGAAGGGGAAGAAAAAGAAGCGTTTCGCGTGCCGGACTTTATGAAAGCGATGTTGGAAAAAGGCTGGCTCGGTAGCAAGTCTGGCCAAGGCTTTTTCTTGAAAAAAGGAAAAGAAATTTTGGAATTAAACTATGAAACGCTCGAATATGAACCGAGCAAAAAACTGAAAACACCAGCAACGGAAGCGAGCAAACAAGCAAAAGGCGTAGCTAATAAGTTGAAAGCGCTTGTATATGCAGATGATCGCGCTGGCACGTTGCTTTGGAATATTTTAAGTTCTGTATTGCTTTACTCAGCAAAATTGCTCGGCGAAATTGCGGATGACATTGTCGCGATTGACCGTGCAATGAAATGGGGATTCGGTTGGGAATTAGGACCATTTGAAACGTGGGATGCCATCGGCTTCGAGCAATCCGTTCGGAAAATGCAAGCAGAGGGGCGCGAAATACCAGCTTGGGTGACGGAAATGCTCGAAAAAGGGCATACATCGTTTTACAAAACAGAAAACGGAAACGTGCTCTTTTATGACCGCGGCGAATATAAAGCAGTGGAAGAAAACGCGAAAGTCATCCATCTTCAACGGCTGAAAGACAAAAAAGGGGTCATTAAGAAGAATAGCGGCGCTAGTCTTATCGACCTTGGCGATGATGTTGCATTACTAGAGTTCCATTCACCGAATAACGCGATCGGGCTCGATATTGTGCAAATGATTAACTATGCGCTAGAGGAAGTAGACCGCAACTATAAAGGGCTTGTCATTGGGAACCAAGGCAAAAATTTCTGCGTCGGTGCAAACCTTGCGATGATTTTAATGGAAGCACAAGATGATAACTATTTGGAAATTGAATTTGTCGTTCGACAGTTCCAGCAAGCGATGATGAATATTAAGTATAGCCCGAAGCCAGTCGTTGCCGCTCCGTTTGCGATGACGCTTGGCGGCGGAACGGAAATATGTTTGCCATCTGCCCGCATTCAAGCAGCTGCGGAAACGTATATGGGGCTTGTGGAAGTCGGCGTCGGCTTAATCCCTGGCGGCGGCGGAAACAAAGAATTGTATATCAAACATTTAAACAGCATGCCAAATGGTGTCGATTTCGATTTGCAAAAGGTCGCGAACAAAGTATTTGAAACGATTGCGATGGCAAAAGTATCGACATCCGCGATGGAAGCGCGCGAATTGAACTTTTTAGGCAAGACGGACGGCATTTCGCTAAACGGCGACCATTTGTTGCACGATGCAAAACATGCTGTCCTCACACTGTATGACAACGGCTACCAGCCGCCAGTGCGCAAAAAGGTGCCGGTGGTCGGTGAAACGGGGTATGCGACGCTATTATTGGCAGCGCAGTCGATGCATCTTTCTGGCTATATTACTGACCACGACTTAACGATTGCGAAAAAGCTCGCCTACGTCATTGCTGGTGGAAAAGTGCCGTATGGAACCGAAGTGGATGAACAATATTTGTTAGATTTAGAGCGGGAAGCATTTTTAAGTTTAGTAGGCGAACCGAAATCACAAGCGAGAATGCAGCATATGCTTGTAAAAGGGAAGCCGTTGCGTAACTAAAAAAGGGGGGAATATCGTGAGAGAAGCGGTCATTGTAGCGGGAGCGCGTACACCTGTCGGAAAAGCAAAGAAAGGAACGCTTGCCCACGTGCGTCCAGATGATTTAGGAGCGCTCGTTGTGAAAGAAACGTTAAAACGGGCAGGAAACTACGAAGGAAATATTGACGATTTAATTATCGGTTGTGCGATGCCGGAAGCGGAACAAGGATTAAACATCGCCCGCAACATCGGAGCATTAGCAGGGCTTCCGTATACGGTTCCAGCCATTACGATTAATCGCTATTGCTCATCTGGACTACAAGCAATTGCTTATGCGGCAGAGCGAATTATGCTTGGGCATTCGGACACCATCATCGCTGGCGGGGTCGAGTCGATGAGCCTTGTGCCGATGATGGGGCACGTCGTACGTCCGAATGTGAAGCTGGCAGAAAATGCACCAGAATATTATATGTCGATGGGACATACAGCGGAGCAAGTCGCGATGAAATATGGCGTTACGCGCGAAGACCAAGACGCATTTGCCGTGCGCAGCCATCAACGGGCAGCGAAGGCGATTCAAGAAGGAAAATTTGTCGATGAAATTGTTCCGGTGGAAGTAACTATTCGCAAGCTCGAAAACAATAAATTAGTAGAAAAAACCGTGCTCTTTTCAGAAGATGAAGGGGTACGCCCAGATACGAATATGGAAACATTAGCAAAGCTTCGTCCAGCATTTGCGGTGAACGGAACAGTCACGGCAGGAAACGCTTCGCAAACGAGCGATGGAGCGGCAGCGGTCATGGTGATGGAACGCGAAAAGGCAGAAGCATTAGGACTTAAACCGCTTGGCAAGTTCCGTTCGTTTGCAGTAGCAGGGGTACCGCCGGAAGTGATGGGGATCGGTCCGGTAGCAGCGATTCCGAAAGCGTTGAAGCTAGCAGGGCTTGAACTTTCCGACATCGGATTGTTTGAATTGAACGAAGCGTTTGCGTCCCAATCGATTCAAGTCATCCGTGAACTTGGCTTAGATGAAGACAAAGTGAATGTCAACGGTGGAGCGATTGCGCTCGGCCATCCACTCGGATGCACAGGGGCGAAGTTAACATTGTCGCTTCTATATGAAATGCGCCGCCGCAACGAACAATTTGGCATCGTCACGATGTGCATCGGCGGTGGAATGGGTGCCGCAGGTGTGTTTGAATTGATTAATTAAAAAGCGGTGCGGGCGGTGTAGTCCGCCACACCGGTTCAACCATAAGGGGGAGGAATAACAATGACAAAAGCAACAGAACAAGCAATCAAAGGTGGTAGCTTTTTGATTGAAGATGTTTCTTGTGAGCGTGTATTTACGCCAGAAGATTTTACCGATGAACAAAAAATGATCGCGAAAACGACAGAAGAGTTCGTTGTCAACGAAGTGCTTCCGCAGTTAGAACATTTAGAAAACCATGAATTTGACCGGTCGGTGAAATTATTAAAACAAGCAGGTGAGCTTGGATTGTTAGGGGCGGACGTTCCAGAAGAGTACGGCGGCTTAGCGCTCGATAAGATCAGTTCCGCGCTTATCGCTGAAAAAATGTCACGTGCAGGCGGATTCTCGATTTCGCACGGCGCGCACGTCGGCATCGGTTCGCTTCCAATTGTATTGTTCGGTACGGAAGAACAAAAGCAAAAATATTTGCCAGCGTTAGCAACAGGCGAAAAAATTGCGGCGTATGCGTTAACTGAGCCAGGTTCCGGTTCTGACGCATTAGGGGCAAAAACGACAGCAAAATTGAACGCCGAAGGCACGCACTATATTTTAAACGGGGAAAAACAATGGATTACAAACGCTGGATTTGCGGACGTATTCGTTGTGTACGCCAAAGTGGACGGCGAACATTTCTCTGCGTTTATCGTTGAGCGTGAATTCCCAGGGGTGTCGACAGGCGCAGAAGAAAAGAAAATGGGGATTAAAAGTTCATCAACGCGTACATTAATTTTACAAGACGCGCTCGTGCCAAAAGAAAACTTGCTTGGCGAAATTGGCAAAGGCCATGTCATCGCCTTCAATATTTTAAACATTGGTCGCTATAAATTAGGGGTTGGCGCAGTTGGTGGCGCAAAACGCGCGCTAGAAATTACGATCCAATATGCCAACCAACGCCAACAATTTAAAACGCCAATTTCCAAATTTACGCTCACACAAGAAAAATTTGCGACCATGGCGTCCAAATTATACGCAGCGGAAAGCTCTGTTTATCGCACGGTCGGCTTGTTCGAAGAGCGGATGAGTCAATTAGATGCGGAGCAAGCAAAAGACGGCAAAGAAATCGCAAAATCGATTGCGGAATATGCGATTGAATGTTCGTTGAACAAATTTTTCTCGACGGAAGTATTGGACTACGTTGTCGACGAAGGTGTACAGATTCACGGTGGCTACGGCTTTATGCAAGAGTACGAAATTGAACGGGCGTACCGCGATTCACGCATTAACCGCATTTTTGAAGGAACAAACGAAATTAACCGTTTACTTGTACCGGGCACATATTTACGCAAGGCGATGAAAGGGGAGCTTCCGCTTTTACAAAAAGCGCAGCAATTACAAGAGGAGCTCATGATGTTAATGCCAGAAGAAGTGGGCGACGGTGTGCTTGAGCAAGAGAAATATTTAGTGCGCAACGCGAAAAAAATTGCGTTGTTAACGGCGGGATTAGCGGCGCAAAAATTTGGGCCAAAACTAGAAAAAGAACAAGAAATTTTAGTCAATATCGCCGACATCGTCAGCAACATTTATGCGATGGAATCCGCGCTTCTTCGTACCGAAAAAGCGATTCAAAAATCCGGCGTCGAGAAAAACAAACAAAAACTTCTTTACACCGAAATTTTCTGCCAAGAGGCGTTTAACGAGATTGAAGCACACGCGAAAGAAACGATCGTTGCGGTCGAACAAGGCGATATGTTGCGGATGATGTTGTCGGCATTGCGCAAACTTACTCGCCATACGCCAATTAACGTCATTGCGAAAAAACGTGAAGCAGCAGCGGCGCTCATTGAAGCAGAACGTTACATTGTGTAATAATGGAAGTACCAGGCTACGGTCTGGTACTTTTGTTGTTGAGGTGATTGGATGGTAACGTTTTATTGGTATCCAAAATGCGGCACGTGCCGAAAAGCGAAAAAATGGCTGGATGAACGCGGCATACAAGTTAATGAAGTACATATTGTAGAGGAGCCACCATCGAAAGAGCTACTAGCAACGCTTTATGCGAAAAGTGGGTTGCCGCTGAAAAAATTTTTTAACACAAGCGGACAAAAATATCGGGAGTTAGGACTCAAAGACCGAGTCTTAGTTGCTTCTGACGATGAGCTGCTCGACCTTTTAGCATCGGACGGCATGTTAGTGAAACGCCCGCTTCTCACGGACGGAACGAGCGTTGTTGTCGGTTTCGATGAACAGCAATACGAAAAATTTTTTGGACAAGTAAACGGAAGGTAGTCGAGTTTTTCAAAAAAATCAGTTATTATTAAAAAGAATACATTTGCAGTTGGAGGGACTTGACATGAACACACCAAAAGAATTGCGTTATTCAGAAGAGCATGAGTGGGTGCGCGTCGAAGGCGATAAAGTGCGCGTCGGCATTACAGATTTTGCCCAAGCAGAACTAGGCGACATCGTTTTCGTAGAGCTTCCGGAAGTTGGGACCGAAGTAACAGCGAACGAACCGTTTGGCAGCGTCGAATCGGTGAAAACGGTTTCGGAATTGTATGCGCCAATTAGCGGAAAAGTAGTGGAAGTAAACGAAGCGTTAAACGATAGCCCTGAATTTGTCAACGAATCTCCGTATGAAAAAGCGTGGATGATTGTGATTGAACCGTCCGATATAAGCGAAGTGGACAACTTGTTGACAGCAGAACAATACGAGGCAATGATTAACGAAGCATAAAACATTACGAAGCAATGGCACTAGTGTCATTGCTTTGTTTGTTATAGAGGAAACGCACAGAAATGCATAGAATAATACAACAAGTCATTTTTTAGGTGAGGATGTTTATGGATAACGTTGGGAAAGTAATTATTGTCGAAGGACGTTCAGACAAGAAAAAAATAGAAAGTTTAGTGAAAGAACCGGTCGAAATTATTTGCACGAATGGAACGATTAGCCGCGCGAAATTAGACGAGTGGAGTGAAGCGCTGTATAATAAAGAAGTGTTCATTTTAGTCGATGCGGACGAAGCAGGGGAGCGACTAAGGAAACAACTGCGCCGTGAATTTCCAGAAGCGGAGCATTTATATATTGACCGCATGTATCGCGAAGTGGCCGCGGCACCGAAGCAGCATATTGCGATGGTGCTATTAGGCGCCAATATCGATGTGTATGTCGATGATTTGTAAAGGACGGAGCAAAAATGCAAGAAGTAGGGATAAAACAATTGAATGACCAATTGCAATCGCAAACGATTGCCTGTTTGTATTTGTATACCCCGATGTGTGGGACGTGCCAGCTGGCGAAGCGAATGTTAGAGGTGGTAGAACAACTATTCCCTCACATCCCTTTTTACCAAGCGGATATTAATTATATGCCGGAACGTGCGATCGAATGGAAAATCGAAAGCGTTCCATGCTTGCTTGTATTTCATCATGGAACGATACGCCAAAAACTATATGCGTTTCATTCCGTTCTTCATCTGTATGAAACAATCCAAATGGCCCGAAACCACCGCTAAAAGAGCGGTGGTTTTCGCATAAACAGACGTTTTTTGACATATTTCTCGGGAAATGGGCAACATTTTGTATGTTTTCGTGGGGATTTGTCGAGAAGTTGTAAAAGGAGTTCCCGCACGCCAAATGGAATGAGTAAAGGGAGAAGGAAAATAGAGAGGCGGGGAACTGAGTATGGACGAATTAGTCAAGCAGTTTGTGGAACGGGTAAACGCGTTGAAACATTTGTTGCCGATTTTGCCGGAAGAAGCGTTATATGTTTGTTTTCAATGTGAGGAGGAGGAGATGATTTTTTCCATCTCCAAACAAGGAATGCATCGAAAATGGGAAGTAGATGAACAAAAAGCAGTAACCATTTACGGCACAAAAGAAGCGTTAAAAAGTCTAGTTGATGGAGAGCTCAAACTGCAACAACAGCTCCGTCTAAAAGAAATAGCAGTTTTCGGAAGCTTTCGCCATATTTTATTGCTCGAATCGTTATTTCATTTAGCCAAACCGTACCGACATGCCTCTTGAATTCATATAACAAGAATGGTAGTATTATTATTCAGAAAACTTAAATAATTTAAACATATCCCTCTCGTGGCCATATTTTCGTCATGTGCTTTGAGAGAGGGACGGGGGAGAGGATCAATGTGAGCGAATCATCGTACCGGCTAGAAACGATTGCGGTTCATGGGGGATTGCAGCCAGACCAGGTGACCGGGGCACGAGCAGTGCCGATTTATCAGTCGAATGCGTATCAGTTTGCGAATACGGAACATGCAGCCAATCTTTTTGCATTGAAAGAAGCGGGCTATATTTATACGCGTATTCATAATCCGACAGCCACGGTGTTTGAAGAACGGGTCGCACAGCTAGAAGGTGGGATTGGCAGCCTTGCCGTTGCGAGCGGGATGGCGGCGATTACGTTAGCGATTTTAAATATTGCACACGCAGGGGACGACATCGTTTCTGCTTCGACATTGTACGGGGGCACGTACAATTTGTTCGCGAATACGTTGCCGAAATATGGGATTACGACCCATTTTGTCGACCCATCTGATCCGGAAAATTTCCGTGCGGCAATTACCCCAAAAACGAAGGCGATTTTTGCGGAAACGATCGGCAATCCGAGCTTGCACGTGCTAGACATTGAAGCGGTGGCGGAAATTGCGCACGAAGCAGGTATCCCGTTGATTATTGACAACACGTTTGCGACGCCATACCTTTGCCGACCAATTGAGCATGGGGCAGACATCGTCGTTCACTCGGCGACAAAATGGCTGCTTGGGAATGGAACGACGCTTGGCGGCATTATTGTCGACGGCGGGAAATTTAACTGGAATTCACCGAAGTTTCCAGGGTTTACGACGCCTGACGAAAGCTACCACGGGCTTGTGTATGCCGATTTAGGCGCGGCTGCCTATATTGTGAAAGCGCGTGTTCAATTGTTGCGGGATTTAGGACCAGCGATTAGCCCGTTTAATGCCTTCCAATTTAATTTAGGACTAGAAACATTGCATGTGCGCATGAAAGAGCATATTGCCAATACGAGAAAAATCGTCGAGTATTTAGACAATCATCCAGCAGTTAATTGGGTGTTATATCCGGAACACGACAATCATCCAGCGAAAGAGTTGGCGGAAAAATATATGCCAAAAGGAGCTGGGGCGGTCGTTGTCTTTGGCATTCAAGGCGGGCGAGAAGCAGGGGCTACGTTGATTAACTACGTCAAGCTTTGGTCGCATGTGGCGAACGTCGGCGACGCGAAAAGTTTAATTATTCATCCAGCAAGCACAACCCATCAACAACTAAGCCTAGAAGACTTAAAAGCATCCGGCGTGACAGAAGATATGATTCGTTTATCGGTCGGAATTGAAAACGTGGACGATTTAATCGAAGACTTAGAACAGGCGATCGAAGCCGCAACAGGTGTGCGGTCGATGTATTCGCGGGTGTAAATATGAAAGGTGCTAGTTCGATTTTTCGACTAGCACCTTTCATTTTATGAGTTGCAACCGCAGCGCTTCGGCAACCGCTCCTGTTCGTGACAAAACCCCTAGTTTTTCGAAAATACAAGAAAGATGACGTTCCACTGTTCGTTTGCTTATATTTAGCTGTTCGCTAATTTGTACACTCGTTTGATCATCTGCTAACATTTGTAATATATTGATTTCAATGTTTGTTAAACCATGCTTTGTTGAATACATAGTTTCACTATCCACCAAAAAAAGTTTTTCTCCTTCGTTGCTGTATCGGATCACATGTGCTAAATGAGTGGAAACTTTTTCTTTTGACAATACGGCGGATACTCCTTCCTCATACGCAGATAAGGCGAATGGCAGATAGTTGCATAGCATAATTACATTTATTTCCGGATGTGTTTCCTTCGCATTTTTTATCCAGTCCAATGCTTTTATTATGTGCATGTGCACATTTATCACAATGACATCTGGTACATGTATATGTATGAGAGTCTCTAGTGAATCAAGACAAGAAACAGAACCGACAACCGTTATGTTGCTTTCGTTTTCCAACAATTTTTCCAAACCAAGCAAATAGATAGGGTCAGAATCAATAAGCAATGTACGAATAGCCATGCGATTTCACCTCTGCTATTTTTTACTAAATTCTACTTCATTTAATAAACTTTGTCATTTATTTTGAAGAAAAAGGCGGATTTTCGCCAGAAAATTGGCGGAAAATACGGATTTTTTTCTTTTCTATTTTTGGTAAATTGAAAATAGCTGATCAGCTATTTTTTGAGAAGAAGCGGAGGAGTATGAGCAATGTATAAGTTGAGATAAAGAACGTCCGATTTTTATACAATATGGTGTATCTATGGTGAGTAATCAGTTAAATAAAAATTTCTACTTATATCCATGATGCTGATGTTTAACTGGCACTATGAGTAGATTGTCGATGAAAGGATGGTTTTATGAGGGGTAAAGTTGTTAGGAGAGTGGTAAAGGGAGTATTAGCGACATTGTTTGCTACAATCGTTGCGTTAGGGGGAGAGCATGCGTCATTCGCGCTCATACCTCAACAGAATGTTGTTAAACTGAAGGTAGGTAATATTACTCCCCAGTCTGTTGTTTCAAAAACAAAATCAGCAAGCTTTAAGGCAGGACAAACTACTCAAACGCTAAGTATTACAGGGACTTTTGAAACACAATATAGCGATGTTCATAAGAGACAAATGTTTGCAGGGATTAAATCTATAAATTCGAAAGTAACAAGTGGTATTGGAAGCTGGAAACAAACGGGATATGAGTACCAGCTAATTGATGGCGGTCGTACTTACGTTATTTATGTATCGGGGACATATACAATAGGTGGACAATCTTATTCGGTTACGGTAAGTGTGGAATTTTATTGTAATGCTGATGGTTCCGTTGGTTAATGTACAAGCCTAATTTTTGAGAAGGAGTTGGGTGAGAGTATGAATACTATATACGCAACTTAACAAGTAAACATTTCACTCTCAATAAAGTATTTGTAAAAAGGATTGGTCAGCCATAACAA
>NZ_JAILZV010000005.1 GCF_023512315.1 Anoxybacillus sp. | reverse complement strand
AGCGCGTTTCGTCGATAAGCGGGCGTCCTCCGCTTTTCTTATTGACGCTTCGTTTTGTTCAGTTTTCAAAGAACATCTTCAACAACACAGCTATTACATAATAACAAATGAACAACTTCATGTCAAACATTTTTTTAATTTATTTAAAGTTGTTTCAGACAATGTTTATTATACTAATGTATTTCATTTTTAGCAAGTATTTTTTATATTTCCTCCCTGCTTTTCATGCAGAGAGGAAATATTAGGAGTCGTGCAAAATATCTTCAATGTAGATGTCGCGTTGCTCACTCAGTGAAACAAATGTTTCGTTAGTCGTTTTTATAATCGGGCGCGTTGGTTCTTCACGATGGATAAAGACGATTTCTCCTGTCTCTCCATTCGATAACTTCACTTTCGTTCCGACGTTAAACGATGTTAAACTATCTAATAAAATTTGTATGACCTCGACACTAAGTTTTCCGAAACTTTCTTTTTGAATTTGTTCTAACGCTTTAAACGGAGACTCTTTTTTTCGATAAAGACGCTCCGATACCATCGCGTGGTATACATCAGCAACCGCGACGATTTTGCTATACGGATGAATTTGCTTATCAATAATCCCAAATGGGTAGCCACTTCCATCGTTTCGCTCATGATGTTGCAATACTGCTAATTTTACCCCTTCTTGTATAAAAGGGATTTTTTGCACCATTTTATATCCGAAAACAGAATGTTGTTTTACCTCTTTATACTCTTCTGATGTCAAAGCAGATTTTTTCATTAATATTTTTTCGTCAATTTTTGCCATCCCACAATTACTTAGAAAACCAGCTAGCGCAATTTGACAATAGTCGCCTTTTTTATAATTCAAACATTTTGCTAAAAAGCCAGATAGTAGCCCGACACTTACTGCATGATGACATAAATAATCTTCTTTTGTTGTATATCGATATAGCGTGAGCAATTCATTCCGGTTATCAATTAAGCGATCTAACAACGGCAAGATAATTGCCCGAACCTCGTTAATATCAATTGCTACCCCCGCCTGCCACGATTGGAATGCTTTTTTATAGCGATGCACCGCTGCTAAATAAAGAGTGATTAACTCTTCTTCTTCAATAGTTTCGTTAGGCGAGCTTTGTGGAATCACTTCCGCTGGTTTAAATGGCTGGCCATTCGCTAAAACAGATTCGACGTAAACATCTTCTATCAAAAATTTTTCTAGTATATTAAGCAATGTCGGCGTTAATACAGTATTTTTAGGAATAATCGGTTTTTGTGTTTTACCAACGACATCTTCTGCTAAAATGCATCCTTCTTGCAATTGTTGAATTTTTACTCGAAACATATTCCTCCCCCCAGTTTCCCCCGCTTTTCCTCACTTCATCTTCGATGGAAGTGAGCTTTTTAGAATGATAAACTGACGAAGGAAAGTCTAACACTCTCCTCCGTCAGCTGAAAGCGTAGATTTTTGTCAGTCAAATCGGATTATGCTTCCTCGCCGCTTTCTAATTCTTTTTCTTCGTCGCGTGAAACTTTCGCAACCGTTGCAACGTATTCATGGTCGCCAGATAAACGAATAAGTTTGACGCCCTTTGTATTTCTTCCCATTCGGGAAATATCGCTTACGGCGATTCGAATTAAAATCCCGTTCGTTGTCATTAACATTAAATCTTCTTCATCTGTCACTGTTTTCACTGCAACAACTGTTCCGTTTTTCTCGGTAATGTTGCACGTCTTTAATCCTTTTCCTCCACGCGTCTGAATGCGATATTCTGAGGCTTTTGTCCGTTTTCCATATCCATTTTTCGTGACAACAAGCACATCGTCAGCGTCCTCTAAAATTTCCATTCCGACGACTTCATCATCGCCTTCTAACGTAATTGCTTTTACCCCCGTCGCACTTCTCCCCATCGTTCGCACATCCGTTTCTGGGAAACGAATGAGCATGCCGTGTTTCGTTCCAACAATAATATGTTTGGAACCATCGGTCAATTTCACAGAAATTAATTCGTCGCCTTCGCGAAGACAAATAGCGATCAACCCGTTGTTGCGAATGTTAGCAAACGAAGAGAGCGGAGAGCGTTTGGCAATCCCTTGTTTTGTTGTAAAGAACAAGAACGAATTATCATCAAACTCATCGATTGTAATAATCGTATTAATCCACTCTTCCTTATCGATTTCTAACAAATTAACAATAGGGAGTCCTTTCGCTGTTCGACCGAACTCTGGGATTTCATATCCTTTCGCTCGATATACCTTTCCTTTATTTGTAAAAAATAAAATAGTATGGTGTGTTGATGTAATGAGGAGATGTTCAACAAAATCATCCTCGCTCGTATTCATTCCTTGAACTCCTCTTCCGCCACGTTTTTGACTCCGATACGTAGAAAGCGGAATCCGCTTAATGTAACCTTTATGTGTCAACGTCACGACGATTTGTTCGCAAGGGATTAAATCTTCATCGGCAAACTCTTCCACACCACCACTTATAATTTCGGTTCTTCGTTCATCGTTAAATCGTTCTTTTATTTCTGTTAGCTCGGTTCGAATAATTTGCAATACTTTTTCTTCGTCTGCTAAAATCGAACGCAATTCCGCGATAAGTCGAACAAGCTCTTGGTATTCTTGTTCGATTTTTTCCCGTTCTAAGCCAGTCAATCTTTGCAAGCGCATATCTAAAATAGCTTGCGCCTGTCTTTCCGTTAACGAAAATTTTTGCATTAACCCTTCTTTCGCCATTTCTGTTGTTTGTGAATGACGAATTAAGTGAATGACTTCGTCTAAATGGTCAAGCGCAATGCGCAGCCCTTCTAAAATATGCGCTCTTGCTTCTGCTTTTTTCAGTTCATACGCTGTACGACGGCGAATAACGATTTTTTGATGGTCTAAATAGTGAATTAAACATTCTTTTAAATTTAGTACTTTCGGTTGTCCGTCCACAAGCGCCAACATATTAATGCCAAAACTCGTTTGTAACGCTGTTTGTTTATATAAATTGTTTAAAATCACTTTCGCATTGGCATCTCTACGAATTTCCATGACAACTCGCATGCCATTTCGGTCTGATTCATCCCGCAAATCAGTAATGCCATCAATTTTTTTCTCACGGACAAGTTCGGCAATTCGTTCAATCAATTTCGCCTTGTTCACTTGATAAGGAAGTTCGTAAACGATAATGCTTTCTTTGCCGTTTTCTTTTTGTTCAATTTCCACTTTTGCTCGCAATGTAATCGAGCCACGACCTGTTTCATATGCTTTCCGAATGCCGCTGCGACCAATGATTTGCCCACCGGTTGGAAAATCTGGTCCAGGGATAAATTCCATCAATTCAGCAACCGTCATTTCTGGATCTTGACTTAATGCTAAAAGTGCATCTACTACCTCACCGAGCTGATGTGGGGGGATGTTTGTCGCCATCCCCACCGCAATCCCTGATGAGCCGTTGACAAGTAAATTTGGAAAACGCGATGGCAAAACAATCGGTTCTTTTTCCGAACCGTCATAGTTGTCTTGATAATCAATCGTATCTTTCGTAATATCGCGCAATAGTTCCATCGAGATTTTCGACATGCGCGCTTCCGTATAACGCATAGCTGCCGCTGCGTCGCCATCAATCGATCCGAAGTTCCCGTGCCCGTCTACTAACATATAACGATAGTTGAAATCTTGCGCCATCCGCACCATTGTATCATAAACAGCCGCATCCCCATGTGGATGGTACTTCCCGATCACTTCTCCCACGATGCGTGCCGATTTTTTATAAGGCTTGTCCGCAGTCATTCCTAAATCGTGCATCGCATATAAAATTCGGCGGTGAACCGGCTTCAATCCATCTCGAACATCAGGCAAAGCCCGTGACACAATAACACTCATTGCATAATCAAGAAAAGACGAGCGCATTTCTTGGCTAATATTCACTTCGCGAATTCGTGCATTTTGGTTTTCTGACATTTTGCCAAAACCTCCCTTGTAAACTCATTTTTATTCTGGGGAGGGTGATAAGCGACACTCTCCGTACTACTTTAAATATCTAGATTTTTTACATACCGAGCATTTTCTTCAATGAACTGTCTGCGCGGCTCTACTTTATCGCCCATTAAAATTTCAAACGTTTCATCCGCTTCAATCGCATCTTGTAAGCTTACTTGAAGCAATGTCCGCGTTTCTGGATTCATTGTTGTTTCCCACAGTTGTTCTGGGTTCATTTCTCCGAGACCTTTATAGCGTTGAATAGCCGGTTTTGGGTTCTCAGGAAGTTGCGCCAAAATTTTTTCAAGCTGTCGGTCGTTATAAGCATATTCGATCCGCTTTCCTTGTTGAATTTTATAAAGCGGTGGTTGAGCAATGTATACGTAGCCGTGCTCAATCAATTCCCTCATATAGCGATAGAAAAATGTGAGTAACAATGTGCGGATATGGGCACCATCTACATCCGCATCGGTCATTATAATGACTTTATGGTAACGCGCTTTCGTAATATCAAAATCTTCCCCGATTCCTGTCCCTAGCGCAGTAATAATTGCTCGTACTTCGTTGTTTGATAAAATTTTATCTAGCCTTGCTTTTTCGACGTTAATAATTTTTCCACGCAATGGCAAAATAGCTTGGAAGTGCCGGTCACGTCCTTGCTTTGCCGAACCGCCTGCTGAATCCCCCTCCACAACGTACAATTCACTAATCGATGGGTCTTTCGAAGAGCAGTCTGCTAATTTTCCTGGTAAGTTAGAGATTTCTAATGCGCTTTTCCGGCGCGTCAATTCACGTGCTTTCTTCGCAGCTACACGCGCACGAGCAGCCATCATACCTTTCTCTACAATCTTCCGAGCAACGGTTGGGTTTTCTAATAAAAACGTTTCAAACTGCTCAGAAAAAATGGCATCTGTCGCTGTTCTTGCGTCGCTATTTCCAAGCTTCGTTTTTGTTTGTCCTTCAAATTGTGGGGAAGGATGCTTCACAGAAATAATGGCTGTTAATCCTTCGCGAACATCTTCACCAGTTAAGTTCGCGTCATTGTCTTTGACAATATGATACTTGCGCGCGTAATCATTAATGATGCGTGTTAGCGCGGTTTTAAAGCCAGCCTCATGCGTTCCGCCTTCGTGCGTATGAATGTTATTCGCAAACGAGTAGATGTTGCTAGTATAACTGTCGTTATACTGGAGGGCAATTTCTACATAAATCCCGTCTCGTTCTCCAAAAATATAGACCGGTTCTTCATGAAGCACTTCGCGCGTTCGGTTTAAATGTTGAACGTACGATTTAATTCCACCTTCGTAGTAATATTCGTTTCGCCGTTTCTCTCCGCGCTTATCTTCCAGAGTAATACGGATACCGCGGTTTAAAAACGCCAATTCGCGCAATCGGTTTGCTAGTGTATCGTAATCGTACTCCGTCGTTTCTGTGAAAATTTCCGGGTCTGGTTTAAAATGTGTAGTTGTGCCTGTCCGATCCGTTTCGCCAATCACTTGCAAATCAGCGCACGGAACACCGCGCTCATATTTTTGGTAGTGAATTTTCCCTTCTCGGTAAACAAAAACTTCCAATTCTTGTGACAGTGCGTTAACAACAGAGGCACCAACACCGTGAAGCCCTCCAGATACTTTATATCCGCCGCCGCCAAACTTTCCTCCAGCATGCAGCACAGTCATAATGACTTCTACCGCTGGTCGTCCCATTTGCTCTTGAATGCCGACAGGGATGCCGCGTCCGTTATCTGCAACCGTAATGCTATTATCTTCTTCAATCGTTACATGAATTTCTGTACAGTATCCTGCCAATGCCTCATCAATGCTGTTGTCCACGATTTCCCATACTAAATGATGGAGTCCTTTCGAGCCGGTAGACCCAATATACATGCCTGGTCGTTTCCGAACCGCCTCAAGACCTTCTAATACTTGGATTTGACTTTCGTCATACATATGTTCGATTTTTTGTTCCATTGTCATGCTAATCACCTACGCTTTCCTTTGACGGTCAAAACTCATTGTGTTATTTGGCCAGAATGCACGCGGTAAACGGCTGCTTCTTTTATAACGTCATGTTCAATTCCATCAATGCTTGTCGTCGTAACAAATGTTTGGACTTTTTGGCGAATCGCATTCAACAAATGCGTTTGCCGAAAATCATCCAGTTCTGAAAGAACGTCGTCTAATAAAAGAATCGGGTAATCACCTGTTTCTGTGAAAATCAGTTCAATTTCGGCTAATTTAACAGATAAAGCGGTTGTCCTTTGCTGGCCTTGTGAACCGAACGTTTGTACATCTTTTCCGTTTACGTCGAACGATAGATCATCGCGGTGCGGGCCAGCAAGCGTCAACCCCCGTTCGATTTCCTTCTCCTTTATTTTAACAAATTTTTCACTATACGCTTCTACTATTCTCGACAATTCTATCTTTTCTGATACGTCAACCGACGGATGGTAACGAATAGAAAGGTTTTCTAGCCCTCGGCTAATTTCGTGATGGATAGGCTCTGCCCATTTTTGCAACAACCGCAAAAACTCATACCGTTTTAGCGTAATTTTCGCAGCCAATTCCACCAACTGTTCCGTTAATACAGAAAGCATCGTTTCATCGCGCTGTTGCCTTGTTTGTAACGCTTTTAAATAGTGGTTCCGCTGCTGTAATATTTTTTGGTACAGGCTTAAATCGTGCATGTAGACAGGGGAAATTTGTCCGATTTCCATGTCGATAAAACGTCGCCTTACTTGAGGTCCCCCTTTGACGAGATATAAGTCTTCTGGGGCAAACAAAACAACGGGAAGATGACCAATGTATTGACTTAATTTTCGTTGTTCTATATGGTTTATTTTTGCTTTTTTTCCTTTTTTTGATACAACAAGCTGTAAAGAGAGCGGACCATTTCGTTTCATCGCTCTCCCTTCTATTTTAGCATATTCCTCCTCCCAACGAATCAATTCTTTATCATTTGCTGTTCGATGGGATTTGGCCATCGCTAACACGTAAATCGCTTCCATCAAATTAGTCTTTCCTTGCGCATTTTCCCCTAAAATGATGTTGACATGATTAGCAAATGTCACTTCTTGGCTGCTGTAGTTCCGATAATTTTTTAGCGATAATTGTGTCAAGAGCAAAGATTCTTCACCTACTCTACCCCTTTTACAACAAAAGTGCCAAATTCACGGACATCGACAACGTCCCGATTTGTTAACTTACGGCCGCGGCGCGTTTCTCGTTCCCCATTTACATATACTTCTTTCGTCTGTAAAAACCATTTTGCCATTCCACCTGTATCAATCACATCTGCCAGTTTTAAAAACTGTCCAAGAGTAATGGTTTCCGTTGAAATTTGGATTTGTTTCATGTATTCACCGCTCACTTTCGTTAAAAACTGTCCATTACTTCATTTTACTAAAAAATTTGTCAATAGAAAAGAAAGCCGCTAGAAACTCTTTTTTCTAGCAGCTTTAACCTATTAGTACGTTCTGACTGGCAAAATCAGCTGAAGCATGGAATCCGTATGAAGCGGACGAAGGATAAATGGGCGCATTGCTCCAGTGAAGCTAATTTTAATTTCTGTACCTTCTAATGCTTTTAAGGCATCCATCATGTATTTCGCGCTAAAAGAAATTTTTAGCTCTTCTCCTTCGATTGCTTCGCATTGAATTTCTTCTGTCACTTTGCCGATCTCAGGAGAAATGCAGGAAACTTCAAGCTTGTTGTCGGATAACGTCGCTAATTTGACAACATTGTTTCTTCCTTCTCGTGCTAACAAGGAAGCCCGGTCGATCGCTTGGAAAAATTCTTTCGCATTAATAACAACATCCGTTTGGCTATCTGTTGGAATTAAACGGGATGTATCTGGATAATTGCCATCAAGAAGTCGGGAGAAAAATAATAAATGCTTTGTTTTGAATAATACTTGATTTTCTGTCATCACGATTTCAACCGCTTCGTTCGTATCGTCTAAAATTTTGCTTAGTTCGTTTAAGCTTTTTCCAGGAATAACAACGTTATAAGATAAATGATGATCCATTTCGATTTTCGCTTTTCGTAAAGCAAGACGATGGCTATCTGTTGCAATACAGATAAGCTCCCCATTTTCCACTCGCCAGTTGACACCTGTCAAGATCGGTCGTGTTTCCGACATTGACACAGCAAAAACCGTTTGCCGAATGATTGTTTTCAATAAATCTGTCGGCAATTTGAAGACATGCTCTTCTTGAATTTGCGGAAGACGTGGATACTCTTCTGCATCTAAACCATTTAAGTTAAATTCGGTTTTGCCAGAGCGAATGAGAACGACGTGTGACGCTTGCACCTCAATTTCTACTGTATCTTGTGGGAGTTTTTTTACAATTTCTGCGAAAAAGCGAGCAGGCAACACAATACTTCCTGGCTCTAGTATTTCTACAATCATTTTTCCGTCTTCTTCCGCAGGGATAAATGATTCAATCGAAATATCAGAATCGCTTCCGGTCAATGTTACCCCTTGTTCCATTGTCACCATTTTAATGCCCGACAAAATAGGAATTGCTGTTCGTGAAGAAATTGCTTTCATCACGTCTTGCACACTTTGAGCTAAATGCTCGCGTTGAATGGTGAGTCGCACAAATATCTCCTCCTAAACGCAAAAATAGGTTTATTTTTATATATAAAAAATAATAGTAATAGTAGTAGGGCTTGTTAACATGTGGATAAGCATAAAAAAACAAAGGAAACACAGTCATCCACATGTGGATAGACTGTGCGCAACCTTTTTCTATTATTCACAAAAATAATTAATGTTTTAGCTTTTCTTGAATTTCTTTAATGTGTTTTTGTAGTTGGCCATCTGTTTGCAGCAATTTCGTAATTTTTTCGTGCGCATGAATGACGGTCGTATGATCTCGGCCCCCGAACTCCTCGCCAATTTTCGGTAGGGAGCAATCTGTCAGCTCGCGAGAAAGGTACATGGCGATTTGGCGCGGAAACGCTACTGATTTTGTTCGCTTTTTTGCTTTAAAGTCTTCCATTTTTAAATTGAAATGTTCTCCAACTACTCGCTGAATGTCTTGAATTGTAATCACTTTCGGTTTGGCGCTAGGAATAATATCTTTCAATGCTTCGGCAGCCAAATCGGCGTTAATTTCTTTATTAATCAATGATGAATACGCGACAACGCGAATAAGTGCTCCTTCCAATTCGCGAATGTTAGAGTCAATTTGATTCGCGATGTAAAGCATCACTTCATTGGGGATGTCGAATCCTTCTGCTTTCGCTTTTTTACGTAAAATGGCGATTCGAGTTTCTAAATCAGGGGGAGTAATGTCAGTAATTAGTCCCCACTCAAACCGTGAACGAAGGCGGTCTTCGAGAGTTGGAATTTCTTTTGGTGGACGGTCGCTCGAAATCACGATTTGCTTGCTTTCCTCGTGCAGCGTATTAAACGTATGGAAAAATTCTTCTTGCGTCTGTTCTTTTCCAGCTAAAAACTGAATATCATCAATTAGTAGAACGTCCACGTTTCGATATTTATTGCGAAAATCGTCGGCTTTATTGTCGCGGATGGCGTTAATAAACTCGTTTGTAAACTTTTCAGAAGATAAATAGACGACTTTCGCGGATGGATTATGCTCGATCACGTAATGACCAATCGCATGCATTAAATGCGTCTTTCCTAAACCAACTCCGCCGTAAATAAAAAGCGGATTATACGCTTTCGCTGGCGCTTCGGCTACCGCTAAGGAAGCCGCGTGAGCAAAGCGGTTTCCTGAGCCGATGACGAACGTATCAAACGTATACTTTGGGTTGAGCATGCTTTGTGGAAAGTCGGTTTGCTCTTCTTCGAGTTTTCGCTGTTTTTTTGTTGTCGGTTTGAGCTCTAATTCTTCCTCCGGATTATGTGGGATAATAAATTTAATCGTTAGCTCTTCACCGGTAATGTCATAGATTGTTTCGCCTATTAAATGCGCGTAGCGGGAATCTAACCAATCTCTAGCAAATTCATTAGGGGCTACGATTACGAGTGTGTCACCTTTCAATGAGTGAGCTTTTGTTGATTTTAACCACGTTTCGAAGCTAGGTTTGCTAATTTTTTTTTCAATTTCCGCAAGCGCCTTATTCCATAAATCATCGATATTTTCCACCCGTTGGCCCTCCTTTTCTCCCCGGTTGTACAACTTTTGTACAACCTTAAAAACTTCGTGCATATATGCTTATAAAAATGCGCATGTGGAAAAATAATATAATAAGGAAAGAAAACGACATTTCGACAAAATTCACAAGATGTGAATATTTTTTTCTACACATCTGAATAAAGTGTCCACACGTTATTCACATTCTGTGGATAATGGAGTTATCCAGTTAAACAATCCAGAGTGAAAACAAGAATATAATATCAAATAACATGAGGAGTTGCAATGATTTTAAAAAAATATCCACAATGCCCATATATTGTGGAAAAAACGTTATCCACACCACAAGACATTGTGAAAAAGATGTCGATAAATGTTGGGGAAAAAAGAAAAATGGCGATGAATTTATCCACAACGAAAAAACGCTAAAAGAACCACCTGGGACGGTTGACATTTTGCCGTATTGTTCACTATAATTAGAAAGACTGCCTGTAACAGTTATTCCTCAGGGAGGTGTCATAAATGAAACGTACGTACCAACCAAACAAGCGTAAACGTAGCAAAGTTCACGGCTTCCGCGCGCGCATGAGCACGAAAAACGGACGTAAAGTGCTTGCACGTCGTCGCCGCAAAGGAAGAAAAGTATTATCCGCATAAGGCCACTGAACCGTCAGTGGTCTTTTTTCTAAATATACATTGATGGAGTGTTTGGCCTTGGGATGAAAAAAAAATACCGAATCAAAAAAAATAAGGAATTCCAACAAGTGTTTCAACAAGGAAAATCGATGGCGAACCGGCAGTTTGTCGTTTATGTATTCGATCGTCCCGAGCAACCTTTCTTCCGCCTCGGTTTATCGGTGAGCAAGAAGATTGGCAAAGCGGTCGTAAGAAACCGAGTGAAACGTTATATTCGCCAAGTCTTTTTAGAATTGCGTGAGCAAATAGCGCCAGGGAAAGATTATGTAGTAATTGCAAGAATACCGACGTCGGAAATGAATTATGCCGAGGTGAAAAAAAGTTTAATCCACGTGCTAAAAAAAGCAGGGGTTCTAGTCAATCAACCATTTCAACGATGATGAATGATAATACGAGGAAAAGTGAGGAGGAAAATGAAGGTGAAAAGGCGAATTTGGTTCATAGTCACGCTTATTTTACTTGTGGCTTTCGTTTCAGGATGTTCGCAAGTTAATCAGCCGATCACGCCGGAAAGCAAAGGATTTTGGAACGAATATATCGTTTATCCGCTTTCATGGTTGATTAAGTATGTGGCCAAGCTATTCGGAGGAAATTACGGACTGTCCATTATTATTGTAACAATCATCATTCGCGTAGCGATTTTACCATTAATGATCCAGCAGACGAGAAATTCGAAAGCGATGCAGGCGTTGCAGCCGGAGCTGCAAAAACTGAAAGAAAAATATAGCTCCAAAGATATGCAAACACAACAAAAACTGCAACAAGAAACGATGCTACTGTTCCAAAAACACGGCGTGAACCCGCTTGCTGGCTGTTTCCCTTTGCTTATCCAAACACCGATTTTAATTGGTTTCTATCACGCGATTATGCGGACACGAGAAATCGCTGACCACTCGTTCTTATGGTTTGATTTAGGCGCAAAAGACCCGTACTATATTTTGCCGGTTATTGCTGGTGTCGCTACGTTTATCCAGCAAAAAATTATGATGGCGGGGATGGAACAGCAAAATCCACAAATGGCGATGATGCTTTGGATGATGCCAATTATGATTATTGTGTTTGGAATTAGCTTTCCAGCGGCGTTGTCGCTTTATTGGGTAGTAGGAAACATTTTCTCCATTGTGCAAACGTATTTCATCAAAGGTCCTGATTTAAAATCTACTCATTCAGGGGGACAGAAAAAGTGAAAGAAGTAACCGCGACCGCTTCCACTGTTGATGAAGCTATTGAGCTTGCATTAAATCAATTAGGAGTTTCAAAAGATCGCGTGGAAATTAGTGTGTTGGACGAAGGGAAAAAAGGGTTATTCGGGATTTTCGGTAATAAACCAGCGGTGGTAAAGGCAACGGTGGTACCGCATCCTGTGGAGGAGGCCGAAGTCTTTTTAAAAAAGGTTATTGAGCAAATGGGAATTTCCGCTCATATTGAAAAGACAGAAAAAGAAAAAGATGTTCAATTTATGATTGCTGGGGAACAAGTGGCGCGTTTAATAGGGAAGCACGGGCAAACATTAAATTCGTTACAGCTATTGACGCAGCTTGTCGCTAATCGGTATGCGAAAGGGTATATTCATATTACTGTTGATGCGGAAAATTATCGGGCAAGACGCCAAGAAGTATTGGCGCAACTTGCGAAAAAGCTAGCGGAAAAAGCGCTCAAAACAGGAAAGGAAGTCAAATTAGAACCGCTCCCTGCGCATGAGCGAAAAGTGATTCATGCGACATTAGCGACAAACGGGAAGGTGAAAACGTACTCTGTTGGAACCGAACCGAATCGTTATATCATTATCGCTCCCGTACGAACAAATCGACAGTACTAGCGCGGGCGAAGAGGCTATCTCATCAGGTGAGACGGCCTCTTTTTTCTGTTGTTCATCCAGTGGGAAACTTATTGTTATTCACATGTGGATAAGTTAAAATGGATAATGATTACTTTCTTAATGGATGTGGATAGAAAATGTTTTTTGTTTACAATAGATAACACTCTTTAAAGTGAGGTGAAACTAACATGGAATTTGATACGATTGCGGCTATCTCTACTCCGATGGGGGAAGGAGCGATCGCGATTGTTCGCTTAAGCGGAGAGGAAGCAATTCCTATTGCTGACCGCATTTTCAAGGGAGTAGGCGGAAAGCAGCTAAAAGAAGTTCCTTCCCATACGATTCATTACGGCCACATCATTGACCCAACGAACGGGCAGACGATAGAAGAAGTAATGGTATCGGTCATGAAAGCGCCAAAAACTTTTACGCGGGAAGATGTCGTTGAAATTAACTGCCACGGTGGCTTAATGTCAGTGAACCGCGTGTTGCAGCTTGTATTGACGCACGGCGCGCGCCTAGCAGAACCTGGCGAGTTTACGAAACGGGCGTTTTTAAATGGGCGGATTGACTTATCGCAGGCGGAAGCAGTCATTGACTTAATCCGCGCCAAAACCGATCGTGCAATGCACGTTGCACTTAGCCAAATGGAAGGCCGACTATCCAAGATGATTCGCCATTTGCGGCAAACGATTTTAGAAACGCTTGCCCATGTGGAAGTAAACATTGATTATCCAGAATACGATGACGTCGAAGAAATGACGCATCAGTTGCTTCGAGAAAAGGCAACATACGTCCGCGAGCAAATCGAGCGATTATTACAAACCGCTCAACAAGGGAAAATATTGCGAGAAGGGTTGGCTACGGCCATTATTGGTCGACCGAACGTTGGGAAATCATCGCTGTTAAATAACCTTGTTCATGAAAATAAAGCAATCGTTACGGACATCCCTGGTACAACAAGGGATGTAATTGAAGAATATGTCAACGTGCGTGGCGTCCCTTTAAAATTAATCGATACGGCGGGCATTCGTGAAACGGAGGATATTGTTGAGCGAATTGGTGTCGAGCGTTCAAAGCAAATGGTAAAGGCGGCCGATTTAATTTTATTGGTACTAAACTATAATGAACCGTTAACAGAAGAAGACGAACAACTTTTTGCGGCTGTCGAAGGGAAAGAAGTGATCGTTATCGTCAATAAAACGGATTTGCCGCAAAAAATTGAAATGGAACGTGTTCGAGAACTCGCGGCAGGCCGTCCAGTCATTACGACATCGCTGTTGGAAGAAAAGGGAATAGATGAATTAGAAGAAGCAATTGCGCGGCTGTTTTTTACTGGAGGGGTTGAAGCAGGCGATTTAACATATGTGTCCAATTCGCGGCATATTGCTCTCCTTCACCAAGCGAAGCAAGCAATCGAAGAAGCAATCACTGGCATTGAAGCTGGTATGCCGATTGATATCGTGCAAATTGATTTAACACGAGCGTGGGAACTGCTTGGCGAAATTATTGGTGATACCGTTCATGAAAGTTTAATTGATCAGCTCTTTTCGCAGTTTTGTTTAGGGAAATAAAAAGGAGGCTAGAGTATGGAATACCATGGCGGGACGTATGACGTTATCGTAGTCGGTGCTGGCCATGCAGGATGCGAAGCAGGGCTAGCTGCAGCGCGCATCGGAGCGAAAACGTTAATGATTACGTTAAATCTTGATATGGTTGCATTTATGCCGTGCAACCCGTCGATTGGCGGTCCAGCGAAAGGGATTGTTGTTCGTGAAATTGACGCATTGGGCGGAGAAATGGCAAAAAACATCGATAAAACGTATATTCAAATGCGCATGTTGAACACTGGGAAAGGTCCGGCTGTTCGGGCGTTGCGGGCGCAAGCTGACAAGTTTTTGTATCAACACGAAATGAAAAAGACGCTAGAGAATGAAGAAAACTTAACGTTATTGCAAGGGAAAGTGGAACGGTTAATTGTTGAAGATGGCGTATGTAAAGGAGTCATTACTCATACAGGAGCACACTATTACGCGAAAACCGTCGTCATTACGACAGGAACGTTTTTGCGTGGGGAAATTATTATTGGCGATATTAAATATTCTAGCGGGCCAAACAACCAGCAGCCGTCGATTAAACTATCAGAGCATTTAGAAGAACTCGGGTTTGAACTCGTTCGCTTTAAGACAGGAACTCCTCCACGGGTCAATAGCCGTTCGATTGATTATAGCAAAACGGAAATTCAGCCAGGGGATGAAGTTCCTCGAGCGTTTTCTTATGAAACGACCGAGTATATTACAGACCAACTTCCGTGCTGGCTGACATACACTACGGAGGAAACGCATCGAATTATTGACGAAAACTTGCACTTGTCGCCGATGTATTCAGGCATGATTAAAGGAACGGGACCGCGCTATTGCCCATCGATTGAAGATAAAATTGTCCGCTTCCACGACAAGCCACGCCACCAAATTTTCCTAGAACCGGAAGGGCGGAATACAGAAGAAGTGTATGTTCAAGGACTATCGACGAGCTTGCCGGAGCATATTCAGCGGCAAATTTTAGCGACGATTCCAGGGCTTGAACGGGCACAATTAATGCGAGCGGGCTATGCGATTGAGTACGATGCGGTCGTGCCGACACAGCTATGGCCGACACTTGAAACAAAAGTTGTCAAACATTTATATACTGCAGGGCAAATTAATGGGACATCTGGCTACGAAGAAGCGGCAGGACAAGGATTGATTGCGGGGATTAACGCTGCAAGAAAAGCGCTCGGAAAAGAAGAATTGATTTTAAGCCGCTCCGACGCATACATTGGTGTCCTCATTGATGACCTTGTCACAAAAGGAACGAACGAACCTTATCGCTTGTTGACGTCGCGCGCGGAATACCGCCTGTTGCTTCGTCACGATAATGCCGATTTGCGCTTGACAGACATCGGTTACAAAATCGGGCTTATTTCCGATGCCCGTTATGAAAAATTTTTGGCGAAAAAAGCGGCAATCGAAAAAGAAAAGAAACGGCTACAAACGTTTATTATTAAGCCGACGCCTCAAGTGCAAGAAGTCATTCGAAAAGCAGGGGGAAGCGAACTAAAAGACGGCATTCGCGCAGCAGACTTACTAAGAAGACCAGAAATGACGTACGAACATATTCAATTGCTGGCGCCAGCGGAGGAAGATATTCCAGCCGATGTTATTGAACAAGTAGAAATTCAAATTAAGTACGAAGGATATATCGAAAAATCACTGCAACAAGTCGAACGGCTTAAAAAAATGGAAAACAAAAAAATCCCTGAGGATATTGATTATGACGCAATTACTGGGCTTGCGACAGAAGCGCGGCAAAAATTAAAACAAGTGCGACCGCTCTCGATTGCGCAAGCATCCCGAATCTCTGGAGTAAACCCAGCGGATATTTCGATTTTATTAGTTTATTTGGAACAAGGAAGAATCGCACGAGTGTCGAATGAATAAAAAGTGAAGGGATTGGCGTATGGATACAAAACAGTTTCAGACGTTGCTTGCGGAGAAGGGGATTTCCCTTTCTCCTTGGCAATTAGCGCAATTCGAACGGTATTACGAGCTGTTAGTGGAATGGAACGAGAAAATGAATTTAACAGCGATTACGGACAAGCCAGACGTTTATGTCAAACATTTTTTCGATTCCATTTCACCGGCATTTTATTATGATTTTTCCAAGCCGATGTCGCTTTGCGATGTCGGTGCAGGCGCTGGTTTCCCGAGCGTTCCGCTAAAAATTTGTTTTCCGCACATCCGCTTGTCCATTGTCGATTCGTTACAAAAGCGCATTACGTTTCTTCATGCCCTTGCTTCTGAATTGGAGTTGGAGGGGGTAGCGTTTTATCATGATCGCGCGGAAACGTTTGGCAGAAAAGAAGGCATTCGTGAGTCATTTGACGTCGTGACGGCTCGCGCGGTTGCTCGCATGTCTGTTTTAAGCGAACTTTGCCTTCCGCTCGTCAAAGTAAATGGCACATTTATCGCGATGAAAGCAGCGGCTGCGAGCGAAGAGTTAGCACAAGGACAAACAGCGATTAAAGTATTAGGCGGAGAAATCGCTGCTGTTCATTCATTTACGCTACCGGTCGAAGAAAGCGAACGTACGATTATTGTGATTCAGAAAAAACGGAAAACACCGAACAAATATCCGCGGAAACCAGGAGTGCCAAATAAACTTCCGATTGAGTAACCAGTAGGGGAGAGCTTTTATAAGGTGGTGTGGGGAAATGAAGCATCCTTTTTCACGCTTCTTCAGTTTTGGAGAAAAAGAACAAGAGGAAATAATGGAGAAAACCGACACGGAGGAAGTACGGAAAATTCCAGTTACGCAAATCGTCCCAAACCGTTTTCAGCCGCGGACGATTTTTGATGACGAAAAAATTGCCGAGCTTGCGCTGACGATTCGAACGCACGGGATTATTCAACCGATTGTCGTGCGGGAGTGCGAAGACGGCAAGTTCGAAATCATCGCCGGCGAAAGACGATGGCGCGCGGTTCAGCAGCTAGGTTGGACAGACATCCCTGCGATTATTAAAAACTTAAATGATAAAGAAACCGCTTCTGTTGCGCTTATTGAAAACTTGCAGCGTGAAGAGTTGACGCCGATCGAAGAGGCAATGGCGTATGCGAAACTGTTAGAACTGCATCATTTAACACAAGAAGCACTAGCGCAGCGGCTCGGAAAAGGACAGTCGACAATCGCTAATAAGCTTCGTTTATTGAAATTGCCGCAAGAAGTACAAGAAGCGCTTTTGCAACGGACGATTACGGAGCGGCATGCGCGCGCGTTAATTGTTTTAAAAGATAAAGAAAAACAGCTAAAGCTATTAAAAGAAATCGTTGAAAAGCAATTAAACGTAAAACAAACCGAAGACCGTGTGCTAAAAATGCTAGAAGGAACTCAACCAAAACCGAAACCGAAACGAAAAGCATTTAGTAAAGATGTTCGAATCGCAGTAAATACAATTAGGCAATCGTTAGCGATGGTCGCAGACAGTGGGATGTCTATCGATTCAGAAGAAGAAGAATATGAAGACTTCTACCAAATCACCATCCGCATCCCGAAAAAATAGGCTTGAAAAACCTCATCATGAAGCAGGTGATGAGGTTTTTTCTCGGAAAGATAAGAAAGTACAAAGTTTTGCGATTGGGTAGGGAGCTATCTAGCTTCAAGCGCCATCGGTGTGATGCGCTTCGCCCCTTCTTTCGGCGGCACATTGATCGACTTCATTGAGCTTACCCACGCAGAACCAAGCCATGCTTGGTTCGAGAGCCTCCTCGGTGGGGCTTGTGCGCTCTTTGCCGATAGGCGGGCGCTTTGCGCTTTTCTTACATTTCCCTTATAGAAAATACCTCCGTTTTTTTAATTCGTGGTAGAATAAAACATATGAGTAATTAAGGGCAGGTGTCATCGTGGGTAGAGTTATTGCGATTGCAAACCAAAAAGGTGGAGTGGGGAAAACGACCACGGCGGTAAATTTAGCTGCTTGTTTGGCGCATCTCGGCAAAAAAGTTTTGCTTGTCGACATCGATCCACAAGGAAACGCTACAAGCGGTATCGGTATTGAAAAGGGAGATATCGACGAATGCGTGTATAATCTTCTAGTAGAAGGAATGAAAGCAAGAGAAATTATTCGACCGACGAACATTGAACATTTACATATTATCCCGGCTACCATTCAATTAGCAGGTGCAGAAATTGAACTAGTGTCGGTCGTATCAAGGGAAATTTTATTAAAAAACGCGCTTGAACCGATTAAAGAGCACTACGATTTTATTTTCATCGACTGTCCGCCTTCTTTAGGGCTATTGACACTAAATGCGCTAACGGCAGCGGATGCGGTTTTAATTCCTGTGCAGTGTGAATATTATGCACTTGAAGGACTTAGCCAGCTATTAAATACAATTCGGCTTGTTCAAAAACATTTAAACACAAGCTTAAAGCTAGACGGAGTTGTATTAACGATGTTAGATGCGCGAACGAATTTAGGGCTGCAAGTCATTCAAGAAGTAAAAAAATATTTCCGTGAAAAAGTGTACGATACAATCATTCCGCGCAACGTCCGGTTAAGCGAAGCGCCAAGCCACGGAAAACCGATTATTTTGTATGATGTCCGGTCAAAGGGAGCAGAAGTATATATTGAGTTAGCAAAGGAGGTGTTAGCACGTGGCTAAAGGGCTCGGAAAAGGGATAAATGCGCTGTTTGCGAATTTGGAAGTAAATGAAGGAGAAACCATTCAAGAAGTGAGCATTAAAGAGTTGCGCCCGAATCCTTATCAACCGCGCAAAACGTTTCGTCCAGAATCGATTGAAGAATTAAAACAATCGATTATTGAGCATGGGATTTTGCAGCCGTTAATTGTTCGGCAAAGCATTAAAGGATATGAAATTGTTGTCGGCGAGAGACGGTTTCGTGCAGCGAAAGAAGCGAATTTAACAACTGTACCGGTCGTCGTTCGTAACTTAACAGAGCAACAAATGATGGAGTTTGCTTTGCTAGAAAATTTACAGCGAGAAGACTTAACCCCAATCGAAGAAGCAATGGCGTACCAAACATTAATGGAACATCTTCAGTTGACACAAGAGCAATTAGCCGTCCGCGTTGGAAAAAGCCGTCCGCATATTGCCAATCATTTGCGTCTACTAGCGTTGCCGCAAGAGATTCAGCAGCTGCTAAATGACGGTACGTTGTCAATGGGGCATGGGCGCGCATTACTAGGATTAAAGAAAAAAGAAAAAATGAAAGCAGTAGTGGATAAAATTGTTGCTGAACAGCTCAATGTTCGTCAGCTAGAAAAACTCATTCACGACATGAATCAAAATGTTTCACGTGAAACAAGCAAACCGAAAAAAGAAAAAAGCGTTTTTGTTAAACAAAGCGAATCACTACTCCGGGAGAAGCTAGGCACTAACGTTACGATTAAACAAAATCGGAAGAAAGGCAAAATTGAAATTGAATTTTTCTCGAATGATGATTTAGAGCGGATTTTGCAACTATTTGACGTTCAGTGGGAGGAATAATGCCATCAAAAAGATGGTTTCTTTTTTTGGAAAAGGGGAGAACGAGTTGACTTTATTAGGAACAGTTGTTAATGGAATTTGTATTATTATTGGTGCATTGCTCGGAAAATTGTTTCATCGAATTCCAGAGAAAATGAAAGAAACCGTTATGAGTGGTATCGGTCTTGCGGTAGCGCTACTAGGCATTCAAATGGCGCTAAAAAGTGAGCAGTTTCTTGTTGTTATTTGCAGCCTTGTTTTTGGCGGTATTCTCGGAGAGTTATGGGATTTGGATCGTCAACTGAATCGACTCGGCTATTGGTTAGAACAAAAAATCGGAGGACGAGAGCAAGGGGCGATTGCAAAAGGCTTTGTGGCAGCGACGCTACTATTTGTCATCGGTGCGATGGCGATTATCGGGGCGCTAGACAGCGGATTGCGTGGCGACCATCGCATATTATACACAAAATCGATTATTGACGGTTTTACGAGTATTCTTTTAACAACAACGCTCGGCATTGGCGTTTTGTTTTCCGCATTTCCTGTCGTTTTCTATGAAGGAACAATCGCGTTGTTAGCGACACAAATTGAGGTATTAGTGCCAAAAGGATTGATGGATTCGTTTATTGCCGAATCAACAGCGACCGGAGGCATTTTAATTATGGCAATTGGTCTCAACTTGCTTGGAGTCACTGCCATTCGCGTCGCGAACTTGCTTCCGAGCATTCTTGTTACAGCTTTTATTGTCGTTATCATGTACATTTTATAATAAAAAATCCCTTCTTGTTCGCAAACAAAGAGGGGATTTTCCATTTACTTCGATTGTTCCAAGTGTTTCGGTAAATATTCTCTTCGCTTTAAATAACGATCTGCCTCATAAATGCCATTGGCGATTGTTTTTGCCATGTTCATCACTAAATGAAGACGTGTGTTTTGCAAAACGAAAAATTCCATAAAGCCGCTGACGTTGACAACGCCTGTAATGTGCAGATCTCCGACTGGCGGTAATTGTTTATTTACGCCAGCTCCTGGCCGGACAGGTCCTTCGGCAATCGTAATCGCTCCGACGCTTTTTAATCGCCCTAAACAAGCGTCGACAGCAATCATAAAGGCGTTTTCATGAATGGAGCGAATGGCTGTAATTTTTTCTTCTAAATTTACGGCATGGATAGGCTCTTCTAACGTTCCGTATACGTGAAAATACGTCATATTTTTCTCTTTTAGCATCGTGCCAACGAGCGGACCGAGTGCATCGCCTGTTGAACGGTCAGTCCCAATGCAAACAATGGCAATCGGTTTCGTTAATGAGGTTGGAAGTAATGACAAAAGACGCATAGCAACTAAAGTCGTTGCTCCTTGTTCGTCATAAAAAATGCGCTCTTTTTCATTTTTGGATTGAAAAAAAATGGATGATAAACTCATCGTATTCACTCCTAATAGCCAATAAAGTATTAAACAGTATACGGAAAAAACAGGGATTATATACATTCGTTGTACTTTTTCTTCTGAAGCGCAGAGGCTACCTTTTTGCTCTAGATGTTGGTAAAATAATTGGTATGCATAAAGTAGAGTAGTTTAACGTATGTCGAGGTGAGGGAAAAAGTGAACAGCATCGAAACGTTTTATCAGCACCTGCTTGCGTTTTTCACGAATGAAGCGTTTTGGGTGAAAGTAAGCACAGGCATCGTGAAGATGATTACAATTATCGTCGTAGCAGCGGTTGCATCGAAAATATTAAAAATCGCTGTCCATAATATTTTTAAAGTGCGACAGAAGGCACCAATCCGAATTTCCGAGCGGCGCGAGGCGACGTTGTTACGATTGCTGGATAACGTGGTGACGTACGTAATTTATTTTATTGCGCTTGTCATGATTTTAGATACGTTTGGTGTCGAAGTGCGCACACTGCTTGCTGGAGCTGGGATTGTTGGGCTTGCTGTCGGCTTTGGGGCGCAAAGTTTAGTAAAAGATGTCATTACCGGATTTTTTATTATTTTTGAAGATCAATTTGCTGTTGGGGATTATGTTCGGATTGGGACGTTTGAAGGGTATGTTGAGGAAATTGGATTAAGGGTGACAAAAATTAAAAGCTGGACAGGGGAAGTCCATATTCTCCCGAACGGAACGATTACGCAAGTGACGAATTTTTCTTTGCATAACAGTGTAGCGGTAGTAGACGTTAGCGTTTCTTACGAAGGAGATATTGAACGAGCGGAGGAAGTGATTCGCGAGCTATTGGCAGAATTGCCAGCAAAGTATGAAGATATCGTTTCTCCACCGGAATTGTTAGGGATTCAAAATTTTACAAACTCGGAAGTCGTCATGCGCGTGACGTGCGAAACGAAGCCAATGCGCCATATGTTTATTGCACGGGCTTTGCGCAAGGAAATTAAGCTTCGTTTAGATGAACACGGTATCGAAATTCCGTTTCCACGCCTCGTTCTTTATAACCGAAAAGAAGAAACAAACCAGACGAAAGCTGATGCATAGGGGGATGAAACGATGGAAAAAGAGTTTGGCTTACACGATATTGTCGAAATGAAAAAGCCGCATCCGTGCGGGACAAATCGTTGGAAAATTATTCGCATGGGGGCAGACATCCGCATTAAATGCGAGGGATGCGCCCATAGCGTGCTAATCCCACGGAAAGAATTTGTTCGGAAGTTGAGGAAAGTATTGGAAAAGCATGAGGGATAGAGGGGGGAAAGGGGGATGGATGGCGTTCATATTTCATCTTGTCCGTTAAACTGTTGGGATACATGTGGGCTGAAAGTGACAGTTGCACACGGAAAAGTCATCAAAGTCGATGGCGATGACGAACATCCGATTACGAAAGGGAAAATTTGTGGACGCGGGCGAATGCTAGAAGCGCGTACGAATTCGCCGGAGAGGTTGCTTTATCCGATGAAAAAAAGCAACGGACAGTTCGTCCGCATTTCTTGGGAACAAGCATTGGATGAAATTGCAGAAAAATTGGCGGAAATTCGTACGAAATACAAAACAACGGCCGTTCTTCATAGCCACGACTACGCTAATAGTGGGCTATTAACAAACCTTGCGCGCCGCTTTTTCAACTGCTACGGTGGAGTGACGGAATTGACAGGAAGCCTCTGTTGGGGAGCGGGAATCGAGGCGCAAACGTGGGATTTTGGCAATGCTTATAGCCATGCACCTGAAGATATTTATCATAGCAACCATGTCGTTATTTGGGGACGAAATGTGGCGCGGACGAACATGCATTTGTTTCAACATCTAAAAGCGGTGAAAAACCAAGGAACGACATTAATAGTAATCGATCCAATCTATAACCAAACCGCCCAAATCGCCGATAAATATATATCGATTGCTCCTGGCATGGACGGCTTTTTAGCGATTGGCGTCATGAAAGAACTTTTGCGGTTAGGGCTAGAAGATCGCTTTTTTATCAAAAACTATACAATCGGGTTCGAAGACGTTGAGGCGCTGCTGGAAACGATTACGATGGAAGAAATTGAGCAACTGACTGGTGTGGCACGGGATACAATGACATGGCTAGCCCACCTCTACGGTGACCGTCCGACAATGACGTATTTAGGGCTTGGCATGCAGCGATATGCAAACGGTGGCAATACGATTCGCCTTATTGATGCGCTTGTGGCGATGAGCGGAAATGTTGGGATTCCTGGGGGCGGTGCGAATTTTGGTAACTTGCAAGTCGGGCAAAGTTTTTCGCTACAGAAGTTAACGTTGCCTGAACGGAAAACCGCTTCACGTACATTTACGATGATGAAACAAGCAGAAGGAATTTTACAAGCAACCGACCCTGAAATTAAAATGATTATCGTGACGTGCGGCAATCCGCTCACCCAAGTACCAAATACGAAAGTTGTGAAAAAAGCGTTTCAATCGGTTGAAACGGTTGTCGTATTAGAACAGTTTATGACTGACACGGCAGAAGCAGCAGATTATGTGTTGCCGACAACAACCGTATTTGAAGAGGAGGACATTTATTATTCGTCCATGTATCATGCGTATGTTAATTACGGTCCAGCGCTTGTTGCACCTCCTGGGGAAGCGAAATCGGAACTTTGGGTTTGGACGCAACTAGCCGAACGGTTAGGATTTGGGAAAGACTTCGCTTTTTCGCGGGAAGAATTTTTAGCAATGGGCTTACGTGGTTTAGAAAAGCATGGTATTACACTTGAAACGCTAAGACAGGAAAAACGTATGCTATTGCCGGTAAAAGCAGTGCCTTGGTCAGATTACCGTTTTCAAACGCCAAGCGGAAAGTACGAGTTCACGTCGCTATTAGCTTTCCAAAAAGGAATGGAAGGGAGATTGCGTCTTGCGTATCCAGCGGAATCAGCACCAACAGTTCCTGAGCTAGCCAAAAAATATCCGTATCGGTTATTAACGATTCATCCGTTGCGCTCGAATCACTCGCAACATTACCATTTAATCGAATCATTGCAATCGATTAGAATAGAAATATCGAAAGACATTGCCGACGAAAAAGGGCTAGTAGACGGTGACCGAGCAAAAATTTTCAACGATCGCGGCGAGCTTTTTGGTACGGTGAAAATTTTACCGCAAGCTCACACGAAAACGATAAATATCGATGAAGGGCAATGGGAGAAGTTTGGCGGAAGCGTCAATAGATTGACACCCGATGGTGAATCAGACAATGGACAAGGAAGCACGCTGTATGATTGTCTAGTAAATATTGAAAAAATAAACGAATGAATGTGCTTGTCATTTTATTTTTTACTATCTATAATGGGAAAAGATTTGACGGGAAAAGAGGAGTGGAAGCATGGGATTAACAGCAGGAATCGTCGGTTTGCCGAACGTCGGAAAATCGACGTTATTTAATGCGATTACAAAAGCAGGCGCAGAGTCTGCGAATTATCCGTTTTGTACGATTGAGCCGAACGTCGGGATTGTTGAAGTGCCTGATGAGCGATTAAAAAAATTAACAGAACTTGTAAAGCCAAAACGTACAGTACCGACCGTATTTGAGTTTACCGATATTGCCGGCATTGTCAAAGGAGCGAGTAAAGGCGAAGGACTAGGAAATAAGTTTTTATCCCATATTCGCCAAGTCGATGCGATTTGCCAAGTCGTTCGTTGTTTTTCTGATGAAAATATAACCCACGTCGCTGGAAAAGTCGACCCAATTTCCGACATTGAAACGATTAACTTAGAACTAATTTTTGCCGATCTCGAAACGGTGGACAAACGCATAGATCGTGTCGGCAAAATGGCGAAGCAAAAAGATAAGGAAGCAATGTTTGAACACGACATTCTCGTTCGGTTAAAAGAAACGTTTGAAGCGGGGAAAGCAGCGCGGACGTTGACATTTACGGAAGAAGAGATGAAAGTCGTTAAACATCTCCATTTGCTAACCATTAAGCCGATGCTATATGTAGCGAACGTCGGCGAGGAAGATTTAGCTAATCCGGATGCGAACCCTTACGTCCAGCAGGTGCGAGAGTTTGCCAAAAGTGACAATGCGGAAGTAATCGTCGTATGTGCGAAAGTGGAAGAAGAAATTGCCCAGCTCGACGAAGAAGAAAAACAAATGTTTTTGCAAGAATTAGGCATTAAACAATCGGGACTAGACCAACTGATTCGCGCAGCGTACAGCTTGTTAGGATTGGCGACGTATTTTACGGCTGGAGAACAAGAAGTGCGCGCTTGGACGTTCCGCAAAGGCATGAAAGCACCGCAATGTGCTGGCATTATCCATTCCGATTTTGAGCGCGGCTTTATTCGCGCCGAAACCGTTTCTTTTGATGATTTATTGGCTTGCGGTTCGATGGCGGCGGCTCGTGAAGCCGGGAAAGTACGATTAGAAGGAAAAGAGTACGAAGTACAAGATGGCGATATTATGCATTTCCGTTTTAATGTATAGTATTGCATCGGTCGTTTTATCATGATATAATCAGAAAATGTGAGTAATGCATATTGCTCCTTGCTCTTTTATAGAGCCGTTTAGACCAAAAGGAGGTGACGGACAGTGAGAAAATACGAAATCATGTATATTATCCGCCCAAATATCGACGATGAAGGTCGTAAAGCAGTTGTTGAGCGTTTTAACAACATTTTAACAGAAAACGGTGCGGAAATTACGAGCGTAAAAGAATGGGGTAAACGTCGTTTAGCTTATGAAATTAACGATTTCCGTGACGGTTACTACATGATTGTGAACGTGATGTCTCAGCCAAAAGCGGTGCAAGAATTCGATCGTTTAGCGAAAATTAGCGAAGACATCATTCGTCACATTGTCGTAAAAGAGGAAGAATAATTCCGATTTTTAAGGAGTGGTTCTGATGATTAATCGCGTAGTTCTTGTAGGGCGACTTACAAAAGACCCTGAATTGCGCTATACTCCAAATGGAGTTGCTGTTGCCACATTCACGTTAGCGGTCAATCGCCCGTTTACAAACCAACAGGGTGAGCGCGAAGCGGATTTTATTAACTGTGTTGTTTGGCGTCGTCCTGCAGAAAATGTTGCTAACTTCTTGAAAAAAGGAAGTTTAGCTGGCGTGGACGGACGGTTGCAAACGAGAAGTTATGAAGGTCAAGATGGAAAACGTGTGTACGTAACCGAAGTGGTTGCTGATAGTGTTCAATTTCTTGAACCGAGAGGTAGCACAGAACAACGTGGTACAGCAACAGGTGGCTACTACGGGGAGCCATATCCATTTGGACAAAATCAGAACCAACGTCAAACACCGGATCAAAATTTCAGTCGCATCGATGAAGATCCGTTTGCTCACGATGGACAACCGATCGACATTTCGGATGACGACTTGCCTTTTTAATGATTGAACGTGACTATCGTTTCTAATATCATTATTTTTAAAAAAGGAAGGAGGATAACAAATGGCAGGACGTAAAGGTGGACGTGCAAAACGTCGGAAAGTTTGCTACTTCACAGCGAACGGGATTACACATATCGACTACAAAGACGTCGATACATTAAAGAAATTTATTTCTGAGCGTGGAAAAATTTTACCTCGCCGTGTGACTGGCACAAGCGCAAAATATCAGCGGAAATTAACAATTGCAATCAAACGCGCTCGCCAAATGGCATTATTACCATACGTAGCAGGCGAATAAGACGAAAAGCAGTAAGGGGGACGAAGCCTTACTGCTTTTTTTATACAAGGAGGGTCGGATGTGAGAAATACATATGCGCTGACAGAAGCAGCGATTCAGCTCGCGATATTTATCGTTTTGTTTTTAGCATCGCTATATGTACCATTGCTCGGTACGGTGATTAGTCTTTTCCTTTCGCTTCCGTTTATCATTTTTACGATGCGGCACGGCTATCGGTCAGCTTTGGTGTTATTAACTGCCGCTGTCATTGTTTCCACGCTCATTAGCTCCGTATTATCTGCTTTTGCTGTGGTTATGTTTGGAACGAGTGGAATTGTCATTGGGGCATTGTTAGCAAAACAAAAAAATCGATATGTCGTGTTAGCAGCCGCGACCATTGCTTTTTTAGTAAATATCGTTATGAACTATGTTGTATCCGTCAAGTTTTTTGATCTTGATATAATTGCGCAAACGATTTCTGTCATTAGCGATTCTTTTCACACTGCTGTGCAAATAATGGAAAACGCAGGGAAAAAGCCGCCGGAAGAAACTGTTGCTCGCTTTGAGCAAGGATTAAAGCTTATAAAATACGTTACACCGACGTTGTTCGTGATTGCTGCGCTTGCATTTGCTTATTTGACGATTATTGTTTCTGTTCCGATTTTAAAACGGTTAAAGTTATCTGTTGGAACATGGCCACCGTTTCGCGAACTGATGTTGCCAAAGAAGCTAGTATGGTATTATTTGCTCGTGCTAATTGCTACTTTTTTTCCGTTAGAACAAGGGACATTTGCGTTTATTGTCGTCATCAATTTATATTACGTATTACAGCTTTTATTTGCTATTCAAGGTTTTTCGTTTCTTTACTATATTGCGTATCGTAAACAAATTGCGAAAGGAATTGTCGTTGCTGGAACAATAGTTTGTTTGTTTATCCCTTTTTTACTTTATCTTATCGCGATATTAGGTATAATTGATTTAGGATTTGAATTGCGAAAACGCGTTCAATAAGCGAAAGAATGATGGTTTAGGAGCTGACATACATGTCTCATTTTTATAAAAAGAAGGCATATCGCTACCCCTTTTATGCATTGATTGCCGTTTCTTTTCTCTTGCTTGCGTTATTGGCATATTTTCAATGGATATTGGGGCTGGCCGCTCTTTTGCTCCTCTTATTTGTCGTTTATTATGTGATACGCTCACAGCGGGAGCTACATGTTGAATTTGAACAGCATATTTCCCAACTGTCGCATCGCTTGAAAAAAGTCGGCGAAGAAGCGTTAATGGAAATGCCGATTGGAATTATGCTAATTAACGATGACTATGTCATTGAATGGACGAACTTTTTTTTAACGTCTTGTTTCGGCGAGCAGACGTTAGTCGGCCGTTCATTATATGATGTGGCGGAACAGTTAATTCCTCTTCTGAAACAAGAAAGCGAAACAGAATTAATTGACATTCATGACCGAAAGTTTAAAGTGGTCATTAAGCGAGAGGAAAAACTTCTTTACTTTTTCGACGTCACCGACCAAATCGAGATTGAGAAACAGTACGAAGCAGAGCGGGTCGTGTTAGGTGTTATTTTCCTTGATAACTATGATGAAATTACGCAAGGAATGGACGATCAAGCGAAAAGCCAGTTGAACAGCCAAGTGACGTCCATATTAAACAAATGGGCGAATGACTACGGGATGTTTTTGAAAAGGACCTCGTCTGATCGATTTGTCGCTGTATTGAATGAGAAAATTTTGCATCAATTAGAAAAAAATAAATTTTCTATTTTAGATGAAGTGCGCGAACAAACGATGAAAAATAATATTCAATTGACGCTAAGCATCGGAATTGGTACGGGCGCGCCTTCGTTTCCAGAACTAGGAGCGCTTGCCCAATCAAGTTTAGATTTAGCACTTGGGCGCGGCGGGGATCAAGTCGCTATCAAGCAAGCGAACGGGAAAGTAAAATTTTATGGCGGAAAAACAAACCCGATTGAAAAGCGTACACGGGTACGAGCGCGAGTGATTTCCCATGCGCTAAAAGAATTAATCGTCGATAGCGATAAAGTAATGGTGATGGGGCATAAATACCCCGATATGGACGCATTGGGCGGGGCGATTGGAATTTTAAAAATGGCGCAGCTCAATCAAAAAGAAGGGTTTATCGTGCTCGATACGAACCGAATCGATGCCGGGGCACAGCGTCTTATTGAAGAAATTAAAAACCATCCCGAACTATGGTCGCGGTTTATTAAACCGGAACAAGCACTAGAAGTCATGACAGACGATACGCTGCTTGTCATCGTCGATACGCACCGACCGTCGTTAGTGATTGAGGAAAAATTGATTTTCCGTACCGACCATATTGTCGTCATTGACCACCATCGCCGTGGGGAAGAATTTATTGAGAATCCACTTCTTGTCTATATGGAACCGTACGCTTCGTCGACGTCTGAACTAGTAACGGAATTGCTTGAATATCAGCCGCAGCGAGCAAAGCTGACGATGTTAGAGGCGACTGCTTTACTGGCGGGGATCGTCGTCGATACAAAAAGCTTCACATTGCGCACCGGTTCACGTACATTTGATGCGGCTTCTTATTTGCGGGCGCAAGGTGCGGATACGGTGTTAGTGCAAAAACTGTTGAAAGAAAATATTGCGAGTTATGTAAAACGAGCGAAAATCATTGAAAATGCTTCTATTAGCGCAAAAGGAATCGCCATTGCCAAAGGAAGTCCGAACGAAGCATACGATCAAGTGTTAATTGCGCAAGCCGCAGATACACTGTTGACACTCAGCGGCGTAGTTGCTTCCTTTGTCATTTCGAAGCGAACAGATGACACAATCGGCATCAGTGCCCGTTCGTTAGGTGATATTAACGTCCAAGTCATTATGGAAAGTTTAGGCGGAGGGGGGCATTTAACGAATGCTGCTGCGCAGCTTTCCAATGTGACGATTGAGGAGGCAGAACGGCGATTGCGTGCTGCCATTGATGAGTACTTAGAAGGAGGGAAAAAATCATGAAAGTGATTTTTCTAAAAGATGTCAAAGGGAAAGGAAAAAAAGGGGAGATTAAAAACGTAGCCGATGGCTATGCACAAAACTTTCTATTTAAGCAGGGATTGGCAATTGAAGCGACACCAGCTAACTTAAAGGCGCTTGAAGCGCAAAAAAATAAAGAAAAACGCCAAGCAGAAGAAGAATTGGCGAAGGCGAAACAGTTGAAAGAGCAGTTAGAAAAATTGACCGTTCAGCTGTTTGCGAAGGCTGGCGAAGGTGGGCGCTTATTTGGTTCGATTACAAGCAAACAAATTGCCGAAGCGCTGCAAGCTCAACATGGCGTGAAAATTGATAAACGCAAAATTGAGTTGGAAGATGCCATTCGCGCCTTAGGTTATACAAATGTGCCAGTGAAGCTTCATCCGGAAGTAACGGCCACATTAAAAGTGCATGTAAGCGAGCAAAAGTAGTCCGTGGAAAATGTGATTTTATGAGGGCTTCCTCATATAATCACATTTTTCTTATGATGGCGCTTTAAATGATTGAAAAGGTGGTGAATACGATGGACGACTTATTGGCAGAACGCATTCCGCCGCAAAACATCGAAGCAGAGCAGGCAGTATTAGGAGCGATTTTTCTTGATGCATCTGCTTTAACGTTAGCTTCGGAAATTTTAATTCCAGAAGATTTTTATCGAGCCGCACACCAAAAAATTTTCCATGCGATGTTAAAAGTAGCTGATAAGGGAGAGCCGGTGGACTTAGTAACCGTTACAGCGGAATTGGCTGATGCGAAGGCGCTTGAAGAAGTAGGTGGTGTTTCCTATTTAAGCGAACTCGCTGATTCTGTTCCAACCGCTGCAAACGTTGAATATTATGCGCGAATTGTGGAAGAAAAATCGGTACTTCGCCGCCTTATCCGCACCGCGACATCAATCGCCCAAGACAGCTATACGCGCGAGGATGAAGTCGATGTGCTGCTAAATGAAGCGGAAAAGAAAATTATGGAGATTTCACAGCGCAAGCATTCGGGGGCGTTTCAAAACATTAAAGACGTGCTCGTGCAAGCATATGATAATATTGAAATGCTTCATAACCGAAAGGGAGAAATTACAGGCATCCCGACCGGCTTTACCGAATTGGATCGCATGACCGCTGGTTTTCAACGAAGTGATTTAATTATTGTCGCCGCTCGCCCTTCCGTCGGGAAAACGGCGTTTGCCCTTAATATTGCGCAAAATGTAGCGACGAAAACAAACGAAAACGTGGCGATTTTTAGCTTAGAAATGAGTGCGCAGCAGCTTGTGATGCGGATGCTTTGCGCCGAAGGAAACATTAATGCACAAAATTTGCGGACAGGAAAACTGACGCCAGAAGATTGGGGAAAGTTAACGATGGCGATGGGGAGCTTATCTAATGCGGGCATTTATATTGATGATACGCCAAGCATTCGCGTCAGTGAAATTCGGGCAAAATGCCGCCGCCTCAAACAAGAAAGTGGGCTTGGCATGGTGTTAATTGACTATTTACAGCTCATTCAAGGAAGCGGAAGAAACCGCGAAAACCGCCAGCAAGAAGTATCCGAAATTTCTCGTTCGTTAAAAGCGCTTGCCCGTGAATTAGAAGTACCTGTCATCGCTCTATCGCAGCTGTCACGTAGCGTAGAACAGCGCCAAGATAAACGCCCGATGATGTCCGATATTCGTGAATCCGGAAGCATTGAACAAGATGCGGATATTGTGGCGTTTTTATATCGCGACGATTACTATGACAAAGACTCGGAAAACAAAAATATTATTGAAATTATCATCGCTAAGCAGCGGAACGGTCCAGTCGGGACTGTCCAGTTAGCCTTTATTAAAGAATACAATAAATTCGTCAACCTAGAGCGACGATTTGATGATACGCAAATCCCTCCAGGTGCTTAACGCGCTCCCGCTTCGAGCGCGTTTTTCTGTATACGAATAAAATCTTAGAAACACCTATTTAATGTTCGTGTTTTATTGACTTTAGTGAATAAAAGTGCTACACTTACTATGTTTATATCGAGGAAAGCGGAGGTGCTCGCCATGTCTTCAGTAGTCGTTGTTGGGACGCAATGGGGCGATGAAGGAAAGGGAAAAATTACGGATTTCTTATCCGAAAATGCAGAAGTAATTGCACGCTATCAAGGTGGAAATAACGCAGGACATACGATTGTTTTTAATGGAGAAAAATATAAATTGCATATTATTCCATCCGGAATTTTTTATAAAGATAAAATATGTGTCATCGGAAACGGAATGGTCGTCGATCCGAAAGCGCTTGTTGCCGAGTTGCGATATTTGCACGAACGGGGCGTTTCTACCGACAATTTACGCATTAGCAATCGCGCTCACGTTATTTTGCCATACCATCTCAAATTAGACGAAGTAGAAGAAGAGCGGAAAGGCGCGAATAAAATCGGAACGACGAAAAAAGGAATCGGCCCAGCGTATATGGATAAAGCAGCTCGCATTGGGATTCGCATCGTCGATTTATTAGACCGTGAAGTGTTTGAAGAAAAGCTTGCTCGTAACTTACAAGAAAAGAACGTTTTGTTTGAAAAAGTATATGGTGTGGAAGGATTTCAGCTCGAAGACATTTTACAAGAGTATTATGAATACGGGCAACAAATCGCGAAATACGTATGCGATACGTCGGTTGTGTTGAATAATGCCCTAGATGAAGGGCGCCGCGTCTTGTTTGAAGGGGCGCAAGGTGTCATGTTGGACATCGACCAAGGAACGTATCCGTTCGTTACATCATCGAATCCAGTCGCTGGCGGTGTGACGATTGGCTCAGGCGTCGGTCCAACAAAAATTAAGCATGTCGTAGGAGTGGCAAAGGCGTATACTACTCGTGTCGGTGACGGTCCATTCCCGACGGAGCTGAAAAATGAAATTGGCGACCGCATTCGCGAAGTCGGTCGGGAATACGGAACGACGACAGGTCGTCCACGCCGCGTCGGTTGGTTTGACAGCGTCGTTGTCCGTCACGCTCGCCGGGTGAGCGGCATTACAGACTTATCCTTAAACTCCATTGACGTGCTAACAGGAATTGAAACGTTAAAAATTTGTGTAGCGTACCGTTACAAAGGGCAAATTATCGAGGAATTTCCAGCGAGCTTAAAAGTATTGGCAGAATGTGAACCAGTATATGAAGAACTTCCTGGGTGGACGGAAGACATCACAGGGGTCAAAAGTTTAGACGAGCTACCGGCAAATGCTCGCCACTATGTAGAGCGAATTTCGCAATTAACGGGCATTCCGCTCTCCATTTTCTCTGTCGGTCCAGACCGCTCGCAAACAAACGTCATCCGCAGCGTATATGCATAAGAAAAGCGAAGAACGGATCTTGACGAAGCCAAGGAGCAATGAAAAGAAAGCATAGGCACAACCAAGGTGTCTATGCTTTTCTTTTATTGCTGGTAATCGGTAATAAGTGAATTCGTGTTCATAACATGGTACATTATTAATATATGCGCTTTTTTGAACGTCGGGGAAACGTCCGAATAACCCATCAATAATGGAAGGATGTGGAAAGAAGATGGAAAAAAGAATTCTTGTTGTCGATGATGAAAAACCGATTGCCGATATTTTGCAATTTAATTTACAGCGGGAAGGATACGAGGTCATTTGCGCTTACGATGGCGTCGAAGCGCTACAAAAAGTCGAAGAACTTGTTCCTGATCTGATTTTACTCGACATTATGCTTCCACAAAAAGACGGTATGGAAGTATGCCGTGAAGTACGGAAGAAGTATGATATGCCAATTATTATGTTGACAGCGAAAGATTCAGAGATCGATAAAGTGCTTGGTCTGGAACTAGGGGCAGACGATTATGTAACGAAACCTTTCAGCACAAGAGAGCTGCTTGCGCGTGTCAAAGCGAACTTGCGCCGCCATCAGCCAATCGCAGGAGCACAAGATGAAGCAAACGATATGAGCGAAATCGTAGTCGGTTCGCTTGTCATTCGTCCAGACGCATACATTGTGCTAAAGCGTGGAGAAACGATTGAGTTAACTCATCGGGAATTTGAGTTGCTCCATTATTTGGCCAAACATATTGGACAAGTGATGACAAGGGAGCATTTATTGCAAACCGTATGGGGATATGACTATTACGGTGATGTTCGCACAGTAGACGTGACCGTTCGCCGCTTGCGAGAAAAAATTGAAGACAATCCTTCGCATCCGGCATGGATCGTGACACGTCGAGGCGTCGGTTATTATTTACGCAATCCAGAACAGGAGTAAACGAAACAGCATGAAAAAAGTAGGACCTTTTCGTTCCATTCATTTTAAATTTGTGTTGATTTACGTACTGCTTATTCTTGTAGCAATGCAAATCATCGGCGTTTATTTCGTCCGCGAATTAGAAACACAGCTCGTGCAAAACTTTAAAAGTTCCTTAAACGAGCGAGTGACGCTACTGGCGTATAACGTCGAACAAGCGATGAGTAAAGAGCGGGATGACAACAAAGACCCGACGCTAGAAGAAGAAATTCGCTCGCTGCTTCACGATTTTATTTCGCAAGATATTTCGGAAGTTCGCGTTATTGATGAGAAAGGAAAAGTATTGGCGACATCGAATCCATACATGCAAAACATCGTCGGGAAGCGGACGACTGAAATTTTTGTCAAGCGCGCACTTGTGACAGGAGAAGTTGTCGACCGAACGTTAATTGATCCGAAAACAGGCCATCGCATGTACATTTCTTCGACGCCAGTAAAACTAAATGGCGAGATTAAAGGAGCCATTTATGTCATTGCGTCGATGGAAAACGTTTTTTCCCAAATGAAACAAATCAATATGATTTTTGCGACAGGGACAGGTATTGCTTTGGCGATTACAGCCGTATTAGGAATCTTTCTATCCCGAACGATTACTCGACCGATTTCTGATATGCGAAAACAGGCGCTCGCGATGGCAAAAGGAAACTTCTCCCGTAAAGTAAAAGTATACGGGTACGATGAAATTGGTCAATTGGCGATGACGTTTAATAATTTAACGAAAAAGTTGCAAGAAGCTCAAGCAACGACCGAAGGAGAACGGCGAAAGTTGGCGCTTGTGCTTACCCATATGACGGATGGCGTTATTGCTACTGATCGACGTGGGCGCATCATTTTAATTAATGATGCCGCGTTAAACATTTTGAATGTTTCACGTGAAACAGTACTTTCTAGCTCGATTATTGATGTATTAGGGTTAGAAGGACAATATACGTTTGAAACGTTAATTGAAGAGCGCGATTCGCTCATTTTAGACTTTAGTACGGAAGAAGAATTGTATGTGTTGCGCGCTTCTTTGTCTGTCATTCAAAAAGAAACGGGGTTTGTAAACGGATTAATCGTGGTGCTTCATGATATAACCGAACAAGAAAAAATCGACCAAGAGCGGCGAGAGTTCGTTGCTAATGTTTCACATGAGCTTCGGACGCCGTTAACGACGATGAAAAGCTATTTAGAGGCGCTCGGCGAAGGGTTGTGGAGAGATGAAACCATCGCGCCAAGGTTTATCGAAGTAGCACAAACAGAAACCGAACGCATGATTCGGCTGGTGAACGACTTATTGCAGCTTTCGAAACTAGACAGCAAAGACTATAAATTAAGCAAATCGTGGGTTAATTTCTCCCGCTACTTTCACCAAGTCATTGACCGATTTGAGCTAACGAAAAACGAGAACATTACATTCATTCGCAAAATACCGGACGAAGCAATTTTTATTGAAATTGACGAAGATAAAATTACGCAAGTGCTTGATAATATTATCTCGAACGCCTTAAAATATTCTCCGCACGGTGGAAACATTACGTTTCGGGTGAAAGAGTTAAACGATGAAATTTTAGTCAGTGTTACGGATGAAGGTGTGGGTATCCCTAAATCCGATTTATCGAAAGTATTTGAGCGGTTTTACCGCGTGGATAAAGCGCGCTCACGGAAACTTGGCGGAACCGGATTAGGACTAGCTATCGCAAAAGAAGTAGTCGTTGCCCATGGGGGAAGAATTTGGGCGCGAAGCCAAGAAAATAAAGGAACGACGATTTTCTTTACATTGCCATTCGAACGAATACAAGAGGATGACTGGGATGAAGTATGAGACAGCGAAAACGATTTTGTTGACGTTTTTAGTGTTGACAAGCATTGCGTTTACATGGGAATTGTGGACGTATCATCCGCAGTATGATGCGATTCAAACTGATGAATATATTCAAAACGTATCGATTAGCAACACCCAAGTGGAAACATCCATGATCGTCCGTCCTTCACAAATCATCATTCATAAAAATGATGCTCATTACGGGATGGTAGATGAAGGGGATATGACGAAGCTTCTAAAAGAGATGAAGAAATGGACATTCGATGATTTTGAAAACATTTCGTCGACCATCTCCAAGGAAGATTTTTTATCGTTTGTCCATCGGAACGAAGCGATTGAAATCATTTATCCCGACGATATCCCAATGAATATTTATCGTGATCTTTTCCAAATTGACGATAAAGGGATGGACGGGGTTAGTTTTAATACGATTGTTGTTCCAATCGAAAAAAACAAAGATTTCATTGCTTATTTCATTTCGACCGACCATCGCAGGGTGTATAAAGCGACGGTGAGTGATGTGTCGTTAGGAGAAATTAATCCATTTTATGAAAAGGCAGAAAAATTTCCGCGCTATTTAGCCTATAACGTGAGCGAGACGAAAACATTTTTTTTGCCAGAAAAAGAAATGGTGATGAGCAGGCTACAGTATTATACGGATGATCTTGACCCAGATAAATTTAAAGAAGCACTATTTAGCGACCCTAGTTTTGTGAAGAAGGATATATTAGCGTTTGGCGAGGAATATACGGATGGCTCAAGGCTAATGGATGTTGATTTTCTGCAAAAACTGCTTTTATATGTCAATCCAGCGGCGAAAAATACAAAAGGTCCAACAAACGAAGATAGCTCCGTATTAATTCAAAAAAGCATTGATTTTGTGAACGAACATGGCGGTTGGACCGATATGTATCATTTTGCGGAATGGGATCAAGAAAAGCGGAAAGTCGTTTTTCGGCTTTATACAAATAATTACCCTGTGTTTAATGACTATGGGATGTCCGAGATTATTCAAATATGGGGAGCTAATGAAGTGAATAAATACCAGCGTCCATTGTTCCGCTTAGAAATTCCTGACCGCGTGAGTGTATCGACAAAAGTGTGGTCTGGTCAAGAAGTGATAAAACAACTCGAAAAACAAAAAGGGTTTCGAAAGGAATTAGTCGATGGCATTGCGCTCGGATATAAACTAGTGAAAGATCAAGAAAAAGGAAAGGTTATTATTTTGGAACCAGCATGGTTTTGCCTGTATGATGGAACGTGGAAACCGATTTCGTTAAAAGAAACAACCGGAGGACGAGGAGGGGGAGCTGGTGGATTGGAGTAAGACGAAAACAATTTTTATCATTACGTTCCTTATCCTCGACCTTTTTTTAGGCTATCAATTTATGCAAAAGCGGAATAGTAGCCAGCTAGATGTCATTTTAGAAACAACGATTGAAGAACAGTTAGAGGCAAACGGGATTACGTATGTCGATATTCCGAAAGAAGTAACGAAAGCGTCATATGTAAGTGGGAGAAGCAAAATTTTCACCCGACAAGAAACAGAGAAATTAACCAACCAAAAAATTGCGACGAGTAATCAGTCGGTATTGCAGTCGGTGTTTACTCATCCGGTAGCGCTTACCGATGTGAAAGATCCGGTCAGCTTAAGTGATTTCTTGCAGAAAAATATTATTAATGGGAAAGCGTATGCTTTTTGGACGTTTGATGAGAAATCACGAACGATTGTTTGTTTTCAAACGTACGGCAATAAAATGATTTATAAAAACGTCAGCAGCATGCTTTTATTGCATTTGAACGACAAAAAAGAAGTGGTTTCATATGAGCAAACGATGTTAGACGATTTAGAGAAATACGAGAAAAAACAAGACATTATTCCAGCGATAAAAGCGATTGAAACGCTGTATAAAAAAGATTATTTAAAACCTGGCGATCGGGTGACAACCATTGAACTTGGGTATTATGCGCTCGTACAGTTTACGGCTTCACAAGTGTTAACACCGACTTGGCACGTAGTCGTAAATGGGAAGAAAGATTATTTTATTCATGCATTTGAAGGACAAATTATTAATGATGAAGGAAGCGTGTTGGAGTGAGTGGGATGATGCGATTTAGCGTGCTTGCTAGTGGAAGTACAGGGAATGCCTTTTACGTGGAAACAGAAACAGAGCGGCTGCTTGTTGACGCTGGATTGAGCGGCAAGCAGCTCGAGCAACTTTTTCAACAAATTGGCCGTCATCTAAAAGATGTGACGGCAATTTTAGTGACACATGAACATAGCGATCATATTAAAGGGTTAGGGGTCATTGCTCGCAAATACCAACTGCCGATTTATGCAAACGAAAAAACGTGGAAAGCGATGGAAGGGTTGATTGGTGAAATTCCAATCGATCAAAAGTTTGTCTTTCCCACCGGTTCGGTGCGTTCGTTTAGAGGGATTGACGTCGAATCGTTCGGCGTTTCTCATGATGCGGCTGAGCCAATGTTTTACGTCTTTCACCACGATGGGAAAAAGCTAGCACTCATGACCGATACAGGATATGTAAGCGAACGGATGAAACGGACGATTGAACATGCGGATGTGTTTGTGTTTGAAAGCAATCACGATGTCGAGATGTTACGGATGGGTCCTTATCCGTGGAGCATTAAGCGCCGCATTTTGAGTGATGTCGGACATGTGTCGAACGAAGATGCGGCGCTAGCGCTTGCCGATGTGATTGGGGAGCGAACGAAGCGAATTTATTTGGCTCACTTAAGCCAAGATAACAACATGAAAGAACTTGCGCGTATGACGGTGGAACAACTATTGGTTAATCGAGGATTTGCGGTTGGGGAACAATTCGGTCTTTATGATACGGATCCGAAAATCCCGACAGACTTAGTGTATGTGTAGCCGCTATTTTGGGAAAGATGGGCTAATGTGTTTGACATGGATTTTTGCCAAGCGAAAGCATTATAATAAAAAGATGGGTACATACTAGCGAGAAAGGATAGGTGAGGAAAGATGGGCTACTATGACGATCATTATGAACCGTATCGGCAGAAGCAAAAAGGAAATCGGCGCGGTACGTTTCTCGCTGCTTTAGTCGGGGCATTGCTCGGGGCATTATTAGTGGTGTTTTCCATTCCTGTGCTTTCCACATGGGATGTCTTGCCTTATTCAGTGACGCCAAAAGAGCGCGGGCAGACGAGCAAGGAAGAGGCGGTTAACCAGCCAACCGTCCGAGAAAATGTGTCAGTGAACGTTGTGTCACAAGTGACGAAGGCAATTGACAAAGTATCCGATGCCGTTGTCGGTGTTGTAAATATTCAAGAAGCAAATTTTTGGTCGCAAGGCGGTGAAGCTGGAACTGGTTCAGGGGTGATTTATAAACTAGCGAACGGTAAAGCCTTCATTGTCACGAACCACCATGTCGTGGAAAATGCAAGCCAGCTGGAAGTGAGCTTAAAAGACGGGACACGCGTTCGCGCGCGCTTGTTAGGAAGCGATGCATTAACAGATTTGGCAGTGCTCGAAATTGACGCCAAGCACGTGAAAAAAGTCGCAGAATTTGGGGATTCGGATGCGGTGAAGCTAGGGGAACCAGTCATCGCCATTGGCAATCCACTTGGATTACAATTTGCTGGTTCAGTGACGCAAGGAATTATTTCCGGAAAAAATCGGACGATTGAGGTCGATTTAGACCAGGACGGGTTGCCGGATTGGAATGCGGAAGTACTGCAAACCGATGCGGCCATTAACCCTGGCAATAGCGGTGGAGCATTAGTCAATATTGAAGGGCAAGTAATAGGCATTAATTCGATGAAAATTGCCCAAGAAGCAGTGGAAGGCATCGGTTTTTCGATTCCAATTAACTCGGCACGACCGATTATTGCCGATTTAGAAAAATACGGGCAAGTCCGTCGACCATATATAGGGGTAGAACTTCGGTCATTAAGCGATATTTCATCGTATCACTTGCAAGAAACGTTGCATTTACCGCCAAACGTGACCGAAGGGGTTGCGATTATTCAAGTAGTGCCGAGATCGCCAGCAGCACAAGCGGGGTTGCGCCAATTCGATGTCATTGTCGCGTTAGATGGGCAAAAAATTTCAAACGTGTTAGACTTACGGAAATATTTATATACGAAAAAGACGATTGGCGATGACTTGAAAGTCACGTTTTACCGCGATGGGAAAAAGGCGACGGTGACGGTGCGGTTGACGAAAGAATCGTTTTAACGAAAACCGCACGAACTTCCCACGCTAGCAGTAGCTGTGGACAGAAACTAGGGAGCGCAACCGACGCTCCTGTTTTCTTTGTCCACAAGTGGATAAGGGGGCGAATAATATGTATTGTTGTTTAGAACATGTGGAGCTAGCGATTGATATATATGTGGATAACAAAGAGCAAGCACCAGAAATCACAACAGTACCTGTGGATAAGCAACCAAAATTGTGTGAATTTTGCGCGAAACAAGCCGAATATATGGTAGGGAACGAATGTTTTTAACACAATATGTGGACTAGCTGTGTGTATATGTGGATAAACATTGTTGATAACTTGTTTGTAAAGTGGGGATGTTGTGTGAATATAACCGTTTTATCTGTTGGTAAGTTAAAAGAAAAATATTTAAAGCAAGGTATTGATGAATATGCGAAGCGGTTATCGACATATGCAAAAATAGAGATTATCGAGGTGGCAGATGAAAAAGCACCGGAGCATTTAAGCCAGCAAGAGATGGAGCAAATAAAAGCGAAAGAAGGCGAGCGCCTGTTAACGAAAATCCCGCATGATGCGTATACTATCGCCTTAGCCATTGAAGGAACGATGAAATCTTCGGAGCAATTTGCCCAAAGTTTAGATAAGCTCGCGACTTACGGCAAAAGCAAAGTCGTCTTTATCATCGGTGGCTCGCTCGGTCTAAGCCGCCAAGTGATCGAGCGTGCTGACGAACTGCTCTCTTTTTCTAAAATGACGTTCCCGCACCAGCTGATGCGCTTAATCCTGTTAGAACAAATTTACCGCGCCTTTCGGATTAACCGAGGAGAACCGTATCACAAATAGCTAGTTTTCCCCTTGTGGATACGCAAAGGGAAAATATTTTACATTTTTCACTAAATTTTTTATAATTGTTGATAGAATGACTATTTTTTATGAAAGAACATCTTTCCGAAACAAGGATTAAGGTGTTCTTTTTCGTGGAAAAAATTGATTTCACATGAAATGGAGGGGTTTCTGATGAAGAAATATGCCATTGTTTATTGTGAAAATCAATTTGGCTCCATGGATGGAAAAACGGCAAACGGATTAGTTCGCAACTCTGGATTGTATGAGATTGCGGCGGTCATTGACAGCTCGAAAGCTGGGCAAGACGCAGGTGAAGTATTAGACAAAAAACGAAACGGCATCCCGATTTGCAAAAACCTTCAAGAAGCGATTACCTCTGCGAAAGAAAAACCGAACTACTTTATCCTTGGAATTGCTCCCGCAAACGCTTTTCTCAAACAAGAAGAACGACAAGTAGTTATCGATGCAATGGAAGCAGGAATGCATATTATTAATCCGCTGCAAGAATTTTTGACGGAAGATGAACAAATGATGGCAATTGCTAAACGTTGCGGCGTAGAAATTCGCGATATTCGCAAACCGCGGCCGAAAAAAGAATGGACGCTATTTACCGGACGCATTTTGCAAGTAAAGGCACCAGTCGTTGCTGTGCTTGGCACCGATGGAGCGTGCGGCAAACGGACGACGGCAATGATTGTGGACAAAGGACTACAAGCGCGCGGCTACCGCACTGCCTTTATTGCTACTGGACAGACAGGACTGATTCAAGGCGCTTCTTACGGTTTCGCCATGGACGCGTTTCCACTCCAATATATGATTGGAGAATTGGAACGAGAAATCGTCCGAGCATACGAAACCGAGCAGCCGGACATTATTATCGTCGAAGGACAAGGAGCATTAAGTCATCCTGCGTACGTCAGTTCGTGCGGCATTTTAAAAGGAGCAAGGCCGCAAGCAGTAATTTTGCAACATCCGCCAAAACGAAAAGTCCTCGGCGATTTCCCGTTCATGAAAATGCCGTCTGTTCAAAGCGAAATCGAGTTAATTGAACATTTCGGTCAAACAAAAGTCGTTGCGATTACGCTAAACCACGAAGGAATGACGGATGATGAACTACAAAAAACGATTATAGAATATGAACAAACGTTCCATATGCCAGTAACAGACGTCTTAAAAATGGAACCAGATAAAGTAATTGACCGTCTTATCGACTACTTCCCGTCGTTGAAAAAGAAACGTCCGTCAGGGGTGGCCGTATGAGAACAGCGCTCACCCCGAGGGTGGAAATTGATTTGCACAAAATTCGCCATAATGCTAGCGTGCTAAAAAAATTATATGAGAAAAAAGGTGTTCAAGTGACAGCGGTCGTCAAAGGAGTAGACGCTAGTATCGAGATTGCGAAAACGCTCGTGGAAAGCGGGGTTACAAGTTTAGCCGATACGAAAATTTCCCGCCTCCGGCGATTAAAAGCGGCGCGTTTGAATGCGACGCTCATGTTGTTAAGGACGCCAGCATTAAGCGAAGTGGCGTCAGTCGTTCAAGTTGCTGACATTAGCATGAACACAGAACTAGACGTGATTCGTGCATTGGCAAACGAAGCGGCAAAGCAACAAAAGAAACATTCGATTATTTTAATGGTCGAAATGGGCGACTTGCGCGAAGGGATTATGCCCGAAGATTTACCTGCGGTGATCGAAGAAGTGTTAAAGTTGCCAAACATTCAGCTTGTCGGTCTTGGCACGAATTTCGCTTGCTTTGGCGGCGTGATTCCGACTGAGCAAAAAATGTGTGAATTTTCCTCTATCGCAAAACAAATCCAAAAGCAGTTTTCGTTATTTCTCCCATATGTTTCGGGCGGCAACTCTGCTAATTACCATTGGGTGAAACAAACAAAAGATGTCGGGACGATAAACCATATTCGCCTCGGAGAATCGATTTTTTTAGGAAGGGAAACAGTGAACGGAACTCCGATTCCTGGGCTGTACCAAGATGCGTTTTGCCTAGTAGCGGAAGTGATTGAAGCAAAAACGAAGCCGTCGGTGCCATTTGGAGAGCGAGGGCGAAACGCATTTGGTGAAACGATTACGTTTGGCGATCGCGGGCTCATCCGGCGTGCCATCGTTGGCATCGGTCGGCAAGATGTCTTCGTGCCAGGGTTAACACCGCTATTGCCGATAGACATTCTTGGGGCAAGCAGCGACCATATTATTCTTGATACGAAAAATATCGAGTTAAAGATTGGTGATGAAGTAAAATTCACCCTTGATTACGGTGCACTTATTTCACTTATGACGTCTCCTTACGTTTATAAAAAATATTTGCCTGAACGAAGCCACTATTCCAAAAGTCGAACGTCCGCATAAGATAAGTATCGCTTTTCTGCTTTAGGTGAATCGGAGGCAGAAAAGCGATTTTTTGTTGAAAATTAGCACGTAATAATAATACCTGGTAATAAAAAATAATTGACAGGACAAGAGGAAAGATGGTAGGATGAAGCATAAGTAAGAATAACCGCATAAACGGTCTTTTCAGAATATTTCGACTGATTGTGCGGTGAATGTGCAATGCCTTTTGTCCATTTTGATTCGGCAGAAGGTTCATTTTGAAAGGAGTCGTTAAATGAAAGAATTTCATTCGTTTGGCTGGTATGCGGCAAGAATTTCCCCGCATTTGCCAAAAAAAGCATTTCAACCCGTCCCTTCTCGTCTTTTCGGTGGTCTAGCGTATTTGCTTATCGCGTTGAGCGGTATCCTCGCTATTTCTTTACTTGATCTTCATCCAATATGGAAGACGCTCATTTCTGTTGTATTAGGTTTTAGTTTTGCTGCGTTAGGGTTTTTAGGGCATGAAATTTTGCACGGTACTGTCGTGCGAACCCCTTGGTTGCGCGATTTTCTTGGCGCGGTTGCTTTTTGGCCGCTATGTACAGGTCCGAAACTATGGAGAAAGTGGCATAATGTCACACACCATGCCCATACACAAGATGAAGAGAAAGACCCGGATGCATGGCCAGCGGTAGAAAAATTAGCTAAAAGCCGCTTCTTGCGCTGGGTGTATAATATTCCGTTTACGATTCGAGCGTTTTTTGCTTTTTGCTCGTTAGCGATTACGTTTACTCTTCATTCGACAAGGATGTTGTTTTATTTTCTCAAAGACTTTCGCCCGAAAAATCGCGGCATTGTGTTCTTTCAGTTTTTGTTGCCGTGGGCAACATGGATTGGCTTATTGTTCGTTGTAGGATTTTCTAATTGGTTCTTTATCTTTTTATTGCCGCTATTGATTGCTAATTTCATCGTCATGAGCTACATTTCGACGAACCATCGCTTAAATCCATTAGTGCCCGTGAACGACCCACTGGCCAATAGCTTATCGGTCACCGTTCCGAAATGGGTCGATGTGCTCCATTTTAACTTTTCGTACCATACGGAGCATCATCTATTTCCAAGCATGAGTTCAAAATATTACCCACTGGTAAAAGCACACATTAAGAAAATGTGGCCAGACCGCTATCATGAAATGCCGATGTTGCAAGCGTTGCGGGCGCTTTGGAAAACACCGAGGCTTTATTATCAACAAACCGAGCTGATTGAGCCGCGTCAAGGAAACGTATACGGCTCCTTAGGATACGGATTAGACCCGTTGCACATCGAATATCGCAAAATGGAGAACGAGCAAGTCGTTGCGAAAAAAGTAGCTGGACAATTGAAAAAATAAGGAAGCTGGATGCTGGTTCTATTGCGAACCAGCTTTTTGTTTGTCGCCATCTTGTAAAAGTAATATGATGGAAATGGTAGCGTCAAAAAATCTATGAAAAGTAATCACGGGCTTCCTTTTGAAGGAAAATGAAGGAGATTGTGTAAAGGGATTCGCCCTTGACCAACACTCGCCAAAGGAAAGAAAGGGTCAGTAAGGGCAAGGGCAGAAAAA